>CALGAM010000034.1 GCA_937951935.1 uncultured Micromonospora sp.
CCACCAGCACACCGATCACGGCGAGACCGGCTGCCAACAGGAGCAGTAGCGTCGCGATCGAGCCGGCGTCGGCATTCTGCTCCAGGTCGCTGTGGTGGCGGCGGTACTGCGGAATCGCGAACAGCGTGGCGACGGCGGCGGCCAGCCAGAACCCATGCGCGGCGGCCGGGACCGTACACTTCCCGCCGGCGGGTCGTAGCGCAGTGGTCGTCGCGTCCGGTCTGCAAACCGGAAGGACGCCGGTTCGAATCCGGCCGACCCGCCCCGGACGATCCTGACTATGCTGCCCCCCGGCGGGCCGTAGCGCAGTGGTCGTCGCGCCTCTATGGCATGGAGGAGGACGCCGGTTCGAATCCGGTCGGCCCGCACCGCGACGTGACAGGGACGGGGGAGATGGGACGCCGGGGCGATTGGCGCAGGTACGCCCGGGAACTGGCCTTGTTCTCACCTCCGGCGATGGTGGCGGCCGTGACCGAACGCCGCCGGGCGGGCGACTGGCGCGGCGCGTGCGCCGCCGCCCGGGTCGACGTCAACATCGACCTGCGCCACGTGGCCGCCCGCTTCGGCACGGAGGAGGCCGCGCGGATCGAGGCCGACCTGCGGGGGTTCGCACCGGACCTGCTCCGCCGCTTCCTGCCCCGGGTCCAGGGTTCGGCCGAGGGGCCGGTGCTGCTCCCACAGGCCAGCATCGTGCTGTCCCGTCGGACCGACCCGTTCCCGGCGCCGGCGGCCGAGGAGCAACAGTCCACCACGGACTCCGCCCGGCGGTGTGAGCCCGTCCCGGTGCTGATCGTCGAGACACCCCGCAGGGCGGTCCGGGCGCCGCAGCGGCTCACGCTGCGCGTCGGCGCCGCGCACAAGCTGACCGGCCGCTGGTACGACCTGCCCGACTGGTGCTGGCACGCCGACGCGGTTGCCGCGCGCCGCTGGGCGTACGGCGCCTCGGCGACCCGGCTCGCCTGGCACACGCCGGACGGGACCCCGCACCGCCCCGAGCAGCCGGGCACGGTGGCGTCACCGGCCGACCCGACGGCCGAGGTCGACCGGGCGGCGCAGGTGGAGACGATCGACGCGCTGCTCGCCCAGGGGCGGTTGGTCGAGGCGTACCGGGCCGCCGGCTGTGACGTCGAGCTGAACGTGGACGAGGACCCGTACGGCTGGCACCGACGGAGCCTGATCCGGCTCGCGTCGGCGTTGCCGGTCATCACCGCCGAGGTCCGCCGGCTCGGCCGGCGGTACGGCCGTACCCGGTTCCTCGACGGCTCCGTCGCCAGCGTCGTGGTCACCGCCGACGACGGGCGGACGACCGTCCGGCCGGTGACGTGGGAGAACCGCCGGATGAAGGGGCCGGCCCTGTGCGCCCTGCGGGCGCCGCGGGAGGCCGCCCTGCTCAGCCACGGGCTGCTCACCCCCGACGACCTGCACCCGCTGGTCCACGAGGCGCTGTTCCCGGCGCGGACCCAGAGTTGGCGGGTACCGTCGCCGCCCCCGCTTCCGGTGATCCGGGTCCGCTGCGGAGGCGACTGGCACACCCTCCGGGTCACCGACGGGCGGCTCGTCGCCGAGCAGCACACCGAGGAGGATCTGCGCCGTGAACTCCTCCTCGCCGGGCTCGGTGGCCCGATCAACGGATGCGCGACGGCGGTCCGGGCCTGGCGTACCGGGGCCAGGCCGATGCCGAAGCGGATCAGGCTGGCTCGACGGGACGTCTTCGGGCTCGCCCGGCACGGCGACACCGACACTCTGCTGGCCCTGCTCTCCGCCGGATTCGACCCGTCCCTGCGGGACGGTACGGGCGGCACGCTGATGCACTGGCTGCCGCACCTCGACCACACCAGGGTGCTGCCGCTCCTGCTCTCCGCCGGGCTCTCCGTCGACGAGCGCGACCGGGACGGCGACACACCCCTGCACCGGGCGGCCCGGGTCGGCGCCACCGAGGTCATGTCGGCACTCGTCGAGGCGGGTGCCGACCCCCGGGCGCCGGACGCGTCCGGCCGGACGCCGGCCGACATACTCGCCGAGGCCCACGCCCGAGGGGCCCGGTGGCCGGGCCCCGACGGCCCGCCGGGCTGACCCGCCGGCCGGCGCGGGCGACGAGGACCGGCCGGTTCGGTGGTCGGCGGCTCGGCTCGCGGCCGGTGGGTATGCTGCCGCACGGCGGGGCCGTGGTGCACAGGCCGACGCACCACGACAGGACGCACCGTGACAGTTGGCGTGGAGAACGCCGGTCCGAACCCGGCCGACCTCGCCCACACGCACGACGGGGAGGGGACGTGTCCGTCGACCGTGCCGAGGCGGCGGCCTGCGTGGCCGTCCTCGCCCGCCTCGACGACGCGGACCTCGACGAGCCGATCCGCGCCGAACTCGAACGCGCCGTGGCAACGGCGTACCGGGGGATGAAGAAGCGTGCCCGGGCCCGCCGCGCCGCGCAGGCCCGCGCGGCCGACCGGGCCCTGCTCGCCACCGCGACCCGTTTCCACACGGAGATCCCCGACACCGCACCACCCGCCGACGGCGCCGGACAGGGCGGCCCCACCGCACCGGCCACCGGTGGCGCCGGGCAGGCCGGCGCCACCGTGGCCGCGCAGCCAGCGACGCCGCCGGAGGCCACCGGCACGGCGTCGGCGGGCCCGGCGGGTCGGACCGGTGCCCGCATGCTGCGGCGGGCGCGCCACTGTTACGTCTGCAAGGCGCCGTACCGCCAGGTCGACGTCGACTACCACCTGATGTGCCCGCCCTGCGCCGACGAGAACCGCGCCCGGCGGCACGCCCGCTGTGACCTGAGAGGACGGACCGCCGTGGTCACCGGCGGCCGGGTGAAGATCGGCTTCCACACCGCGCTGAAGCTGCTGCGGGACGGCGCCGAGGTCATCGTCACGACCCGGTTCCCCCGGGACGCCGCCCGCCGGTACGCCGCGGTGCCCGACTTCGACGACTGGTCCGACCGGCTCTACATCCACGGACTGGATCTGCTCGACCTGCCCGCCACGCTCGACTTCATCGCCGTCGTCGGGCGGCGCTTCTCGGGGCTGGACATCCTGGTCAACAACGCCGCCCAGACGCTGTACCGGCCGCCGGCGTACCACCGTGAGGTCCGGCAGGCCGAGGCGGCGGCGCTGACCGGCCCGGCGGCCCGGGTGGCGATCGGCGGCGCCGCGGCCCCGACCGACGACGCCGCGCTGCCGACCGTGCTGGACGCCTTCTTCCCACCCGGCCGGCGCGACGAGACCGGAGAACAGCTCGACCTGCGCGAGGTCAACTCCTGGGTGCTCCGGGACGCCGACGTCAGCCCGCACGAGTGGCTCCAGGTGCACGTGGTCAACGCGTTCGCGCCGTTCCTGCTCACCTCGCGGCTGCGCCCGGTGATGGAGGCCAGCGCCCACCCGGACCGGTACGTCGTCCAGGTCTCCGCCATGGAGGGCAGCTACTCCCGGCCGGGCAAGACCGTGCGCCACCCGCACACCAACATGGCGAAGGCGGCCCTCAACATGCTGGTCCGCACGGTCGCGGCCGACTACCTGACCAGCGGGATCCACATGAACAGCGTGGACACCGGCTGGGTGACCGACGAGCGTCCCCACCCGAGCAAGAGTGTCCAGCGCGACCTCGGCTTCCGCCCGCCCCTCGACGTGATCGACGGCGCCGCCCGGGTCTACGACCCGATCGTGCGTGGCGTGCGCGGCGCGCCGGTGAGCGGACTGTTCCTCAAGGACTACCGGAGTGTGCCCTGGTGACCGGACCGACCCCGGTGCGATGCCCGATCATCGCCAACCCCGACGCCGGGCTCGCCGACCCGGCCGACTTCGACCCGCTGCTGGCCCGCCTCGCGGTGCCGGACGCGGTGGTCGGTGCCCCGGAGGTCTTCCCCCGCGGCACGATCCAGGCCGACGGGCGGCTCGACCTCTGCAAGCAGGGCCTGGGGCCGGTGCAGGCCGGCCGGGTCGTCTCCGCCGCGGTCGACTCGCCACTGGTCCGACACCTGCTGCTCGGCACCAACGGGCTCGGCGCGGAGGGCGCCCGGGCGGTGGCGGACGCGCTCCGACCCGGCCACCGGGTGCGGACGCTCTATCTCGGCTGCAACCGGATCGACCCGAGCGGGGTGGCGGCCCTGGCCGCCCGGCTCGAACACGACGACACGGTCCAGGCGCTGTGGCTCAAGCGCAACCCGATCGGTGACGACGGCGTGGCCCGGCTCGCCGCCGCGCTCGAGGCGAACACCACGCTGCGGACCCTCGACCTGGTCAACGTGGGGATGAGCGGACGCGGGCTGGCCGTCCTCGCCGAGGCACTGGTCCGGCGCAGCCGCCGGGCGCCACTGCACCGGCTCTTCCTCGGCGGCAACGGCTTCGGCCCCGAGACGGCGGCGGTCCTCGGCGTCCTGGTCCGCGAGGCCGGGGTCCGCGAGCTCTTCCTGGCCGCCAACCACCTCGGCGACGACGGTGCCGCCGAGCTGGCCCGGCTCGCCGACGGGATCGAGCTGACCCTGGGGTTGGGCGGCAACGGCCTCACCCCGGCCGGGGTCGCCGCGCTCGCCCGACACCTGGGAGCCTGGCGTGTCCTGGACCTGGCCCGGCCTCCCTCCGAGCGGGCCCTCGGGGCCCGGGGGAACGAGGTGGGCGACGAGGGTGCCGCCGCGCTCGCCGCCGTCCTGCCGGCGGCCCGGCTCCGCCGGTTGGACCTGCGGCGCACCGGGATCGGCGGGCGGGGCGCCCGGCGCCTCGTCGAGGCGGTCGACGGGCACCCGACCCTGGAGTACCTCGGCATCAACGGCGGCGTACCGCGCCGCATGCGCCGTCGGGCCCGAGCGCTGCTCGCCGACCGGCCCACCGCCCCGCCACACCCGGACATCCAGGCGATCGCGAGCGTCTACCGATGACCACGTACCCGCCCGCCAACCCCGACGCCGGGGCCGTGCCGAGTCTGGCCGACGCCGACGCGCTGGTCGCCGCCACCCGCGCCTGGCGCACCGAGCCGGTGCGCGATCCGAAGGTGGAGGCGCTCGCCCTGGCGGTCTCGGCGAACCTGCCGGTGCTGCTGTGGGGCGAGCCGGGGATCGGCAAGTCCGCGACGCTGCAGCAGCTCGCCGCGGGGATGGGCACACCGCTGGAGACCGTGATCGCCAGCGTGCACGAGCCCAGCGACTTCGCCGGGCTGCCGATCGTCGGCGACTCGCCCGCCACCGACGGGGTGCCGATGGCGCCGCCGGACTGGGCGGTGCGTCTCGCCCGTGCCGGCTCGGGCCTGCTCTTCTTCGACGAGCTCTCGTCCGCGCCGCCCGCGGTGCAGGCCGCGCTGCTGCGGGTGGTGCTCGAACGCCGGGTCGGCAGCCTGCACCTGCCGCCCGCGGTGCGGATCGTCGCCGCGGCGAACCCGCCCACCAGCGCCGCCGACGGCTGGCACCTCAGCCCGCCGCTGGCGAACCGGTTCGTCCACCTGCGCTGGACCCACGACCCCCGGACCGTCGCCCGAGGGCTGGCCGGAACCTGGCCGGCGGTGTCGGTGCCGACCGTCCGGCCGGGCCGGGCGTCGACCGCGCTGGCGAGGGCGCGGGGCGCGGTCGCCGGGTTCCTCACCGCGCGTCCCGGCCTCGCCCACCACCTGCCGGCCGACGCCGAGGCCCGGGGCGGGGCGTGGCCCTCCCCGCGTACCTGGGAGATGGTGCTGCGGCTGCTGACCTTCCACTACTGCACCGGCACGGGCGCGGACGCGCTGGCGCTCGCCGTGGTCGGCGCGGTCGGGGACGGTGCGGGCCTGGAGTTCGTCACCTACCTGGAGAACCTCGACCTGCCCGACCCGGAGCGGGTGCTGGCCGACCCGGAGGCGTTCGCGCTGCCCGAGCGGGGCGACCGGCAGCTCGCCTTCCTCACCGCGGTGATCTCGGCCGTGCAGGCCCGCGTCGACCGGCGGCGCTGGGAGGCGGCCTGGGTGGTGTTGCAGAAAGCGGTCGAGGCCGGGGTGCCGGACGTGGCGGCCCGTGCCGCCATGGACCTGGCCGCGCTGCGCGACCCCGCCTGGCCGGTGCCGGCGGCGATCGACGCCTTCGTCGACGTGCTCCGGCTGTCCGAGCGTCTGCCGTGACCGGGGCGCTCGACCGGACGAAACTGCTGGCGGCCCGGTTCCGGGCGGCGCAGGACCGGCCGTACCTGGCCACCGCGTTGTTCAGCCTCACCGTGGTCGAGTCCCGGCGGGTGCCGACGATGGGCGTGGACCGGCGGTGGCGCTGCTACGTCTCGCCCGGGTTCGTCGACCGGACACCGGTGGCGCAGCTCGCCGCGGTCTGGATCCACGAGGTCGCCCACCTGCTGCGCGACCACCACGGCCGGGCCGACCGGCTCACCGGTGCGTACCGGTGGGACCACCACCGGGTCAACGTGGCACAGGACTGCGAGATCAACGACGATCTGGTCGCCGACGGGCTCCCGCTGCCGGCGAGCCGGGTCGAGCCGGGCACGTTCGGGTTGCCGACCGGGCTGCTCTTCGAGCAGTACCTGGTGCGGCTGCCGGAGGGCGTCCGGTGCTGCGGCGGGCCCGGCCACGAGGACGGCGAGCCGACCGGTGGCGGCGTCGACTGCGGCTCCGGCGCACACGGCCTGGACCGGTCCTGGGAGACGGGTACGGCCGGCGGGGTCAGCGAGGTCGAGGCGGCGGCGATCCGCCGCGACACCGCGCGGTCGATCCGCGAGCACGCCCGCGGCCGGGGCACGGTGCCGCTGGGCTGGCAGCGGTGGGCCGACGAGGTTCTGGAGCCGACGGTCGACTGGCGGCGGGCCCTGACCGGCGCGGTCCGGGAGGCCGCGGCCTGGGCCAGCGGGGCGGTGGACTACACCTACCACCGGCCGTCCCGGCGGTCGGCGGCGCTGCGGGGCGTGGTGTTGCCGAGCCTGCGCCGGCCGGTGCCCCGGGTGGCGATCGTGGTCGACACCTCGGGGTCGATGGGCCAGACGCAGCTGGCGGCGGCGTTGGCCGAGGTCGCCGGGGTGCTCCGGGCGGTCGGGATCGGCGGCAACCAGGTCACGGTGCTCGCCTGCGACGCGGACGTCCACGTGGTGCGGCAGGTCCGCACCGTCAGCGAGGTGCGGCTCGCCGGGGGCGGCGGCACCGATCTGCGGGTCGGGGTGACCGAGGCGCTGCGGAGCCGGCCACACGTCGTCGTCGTGCTGACCGACGGGCACACGCCCTGGCCGGAGCGTCCGCCGGAGTCGACCCGGCTCGTCGCGGGCCTGATCGGGGCCGACGCGCCGGAACCGCCGTCCTGGATCACCACCGTCCGCATCCCCGAGGAGCGGTAGCGCCCCGACGAGGAGCGGCGCCGGCCGCCGTCGCGCCTCCCGACCGCTACGGTGGCGCCCACCGCCACACCGTCTCCGCGCCGCGGCGGTCCGGCACCGGGTACTGGTCGGCGGGTCCGAGCAGGTCGAGCAGGGCCGCGCCGAGCTGCTGGCAGCGGGTGCCGAACGGGCGGTAGCCGTACCGGGGAACCAGCCACACCGCCCCGTCACCGCGCCCGTCGGCGACCTGGCGGGCGAGCCGGGCCGGGTCCTCGGTCTCGATGCGCCGCCGGTAGTCCGTCCAGTCCAGCCGGCCCGGCCAGTCCTGGTGGGGGAGGCTGAGCAGCCGTGGCCGGTGGTCCAGCAGGCGGACGACGTCCGGGGCGAGCTGGTCGGGGCAGAAGATCACCGTGTCGGCGTCGGTGAGCTGTCGGTCGAGGACCGCCGCGACGGAGGCGGCGTCGGTACGCGGGCGGGCCACCAGCACGGCGTCCACCGCCAGCCAGGCGAGGGTCAGGCCGGTCACCACGACCGCCGTCGCGGGCCTCGGCAGCCGGGCCGCCCCGAGGCGAGCAGCAGCAGCGCCAGTGGCACCACGACCGCGGTGTAGCGGCCGACCACCGCCGAGTGGGTGAGCCAGGCAACGGTGACGGCGAGCAGCAGGGTGGCCGCCCCGGCGGCGCCGACGAGCCGGGTGCGGCGGACGGCGCCGTCGGACGGTCGGGTGTGGTGGTCTCCGCCCGGCGGCCGGGTGCGGCCGCCGCCGTCCCGTGTCCGGGTGCGGCGGACGGTGCCGCCGTCCGGCCGGGCGCCGCGTCCGTCACCGAACGCGGCCCAGACCAGCAGCGGCCAGGTCACCAGCACGAGCGCCGCCGGTCGCACCTCGACGGCGGACCAGTCCACCAGCACGTGCAGGATCACCTGAGGGCCGCTCCGGCCGGCCCAGGGTGTGCCGGTGTGCCGCACCTGGTGCAGGAACGTCGGAAGCCAGGGGAGGAACGGCAGCGCGCCGGCGGCGAGCCCGGCCAGGGCCCACCCCGGCGTGGGTCGGCGGCCGGGCGGCGGTACGACGTCCCCGGTGCGGCGGTACCACCCGCGACAGCAGCCCGGCGCCGACCACCGCGTACAGGAAGAGCGCCCAGTGGTGGGTGAGCAGCAGCAGCCCGGTGACCAGGGCGAGCCCGAGCGCCCGCAGCGGCCCGGGGCGGCGCAGCACCCCCTCCAGCGTGAGGACCCCGAGCAGCACCAGCAGCACCACCAGGGCATACGGGCGGGCCTCGGTGGCGTACCGCACCAGCCACGGGTTCACCGCCGCCAGGACCAGGGTGACCGTGCCGGCTCCCAGGCGCCGGCCCAGCAGGTGGAACAGCGGCAGGGTGGCGGCGGCGAACATCCCGGACAGGGCGCGTACCGCCGTGTCGCCGGTGCCGACGAGCCCTGTCCAGCCGTGCAGCAGCAGGTGGTAGAGCGGTGGCGCGCCGTCTCCGCGCAGCGCGGCGACGAGTTCCGCCGGGGGCAGCCGGGCGATCGCCACGCTCTGCGCCTCGTCCAGCCACAGCGGCGAGGTGGCCCAGAAGCGCGACGCCACGCCGGTCGCGACCACCAGCGCCACGAGCGTGACCAGCCCCGCCGCCGGTTGCGGGCGTGGTTGGGGTGTGCCGGTGCACACCCCACCAGGCCGGCGGCGGTGGCGGCCAGCGTCACGACCGCCGCGGTCAGCCGGGGTGCGGCACGCCCGGGGCCTACGGGAACCCGCGAGTGGTTTGTCCGATCTGCGTCGGGGGCGGGCTGACCGGGGCGCAACCCGTGGCCGCTGGCCGCTCTTCCCGGCCGGGTCTCGCGACTCTCGCGACCCGGTAGCATGTATACGAAATCGTGCATGCGGGCGCAGGCCCGGTTTTTTCCGCGGGGCGCCGCCGGCCGTCCCGCCGTTCCGCGTCGACCGGTCGGACCGGGAGGGACGGGGAGTGAGATGGCCGTACGCAGTCCTGCCATGACCGACGTGGCGCGACTCGCCGGGGTGTCGCACCAGACGGTGTCACGGGTGCTGAACGGGCATCCGAACGTGCGCGAGCAGACGCGGCTGCGGGTGCAGGCGGCGATCGCGGAGCTGGGCTACCGGCCGAACCGGGCGGCTCGGGCGTTGGTGACGGGCCGCTCCCAGGTGATCGGCGTGGTCACGCAGAACACGACCCTGTACGGTCCGGCGTCGTTGTTGACGGCGTTCGAGCAGGCTGCGGCACGGGCGGGCTTCGCCGTCAGCGTGGGAAGCGTGCGGGATCTCGACCACCGGTCGATCTCCGCGGCCGTGGAGCAGCACCTGGCCCACCGGGTGGCGGGAATCATGGTGATCGCTCCGGTGGAGTCGGCGGGGGAGGCGCTGGACCGGCTGCCGCACGGGGTGCCGCTGGTGACGGTCGACGGTGATCCCCGCCGGTCGGTGCCGCAGGTGACGGTGGACCAGGTGGCGGGTGCCCGGGAGGCGACGCGGCACCTGCTGGCCGCCGGTCACGCCACGGTGTGGCACGTCTCCGGCCCGGCGGACTGGTTCGACAGCGCGGGGCGGATCGAGGGGTGGCGGCAGACGCTGCTGGAGGCGGGCGCGGAGGTGCCCCCGGTGATGCCGGCGGACTGGACGGCGGCGGCGGGTTACCGGTGCGGGCAGACGCTGGCGCGGATGCCGGAGGTCACCGCCGTCTTCACGGCGAACGACCACCTGGCGTTGGGGGTGTTGCGGGCGTTGCACGAGCACGGCCGCCGGGTGCCGGAGGACGTCAGCGTGGTGGGGTTCGACGACGTGCCGGAGGCGGCGTACTTCATCCCACCGCTGACCACGGTGCGGCCGAACTTCGCGGCGGTGGCCGAGGCGGGTCTGGCGATGCTGCTGGCCCAACTGGACGCGGACGGCGCGCCCGGGGCGCAGCGGCGGACCATCGCGCCGACCCTGGTGCCGCGCCGCAGTGTGGCCCCGCCACCGGCCTGACCCGCGCGACGCCGCGGCGGCGGAGGGCCGGCGGACCTTCCCTTCCCTCCGTGGGCGCCCGCGGCGCGGGGGAGCCCACGTCTAGGCCGCCGGGGCCCGGTCTGCCGCCACCCGGTCCGCGCACAGCTCGGCGACGGCGGTCCGCAGGGCGGCGACGAACGCCGGCCCGGTGTCGGCCAGCGACTCGTCGAGCAGTACGCCGACGTGCGTCGTCCTGCCCCAGCGCAGGATGCCGACCCCGATCGGCACGCCGTCGGCCAGCGCGACGACCGGCGTCACCCGCCGGACCGGGGCACCGGCCAGCCGCTGCGGGCGGGGATTCCCGCCGCTCATGTACGAGACGATCACGTTCATGAACCGGCTGTTGTAGACCCGACGGGCCAGCATTCCGTGTACCGGGAACGGCAGTGCTCCCATGGCCCGCATGACGAGCGTGGCGGCGACCGGCTGCCCGCTCGCCACGCTCCGGCGCAGCTGGTCGCGCACCATCGCCAAGCGCTGCCGCCGGCTCAGCCGCCCGAGCGGCAGGTCGAGGGCGACCGCCCCGGTCCAGTTGCCGTGGGTCCGTCCCCGGCTGCGGGGGTCCATGGAGACCGCGAACATCGCCCGCAGCCGGGACGAGGTCGTCCGGGGCCGGTAGGTGCGGTCCAGCGCCTCGGCGACCAGGCTGCACATCAGCTCGCTGAGGTGCGCGCCGCTCTCCCGGGCCACCCGCCGCAGGTCGTCGGTGGACAGGGAGGTGACGACGAGGGCGCGACCCGGGCCGGTCAGCGGGCGGTTGACGGCGGTGCGCGGTGCCCGGCCGGCCGAGGCCAGCCGGGCCAGCCCGCGTACGACGAGGTTGCCGCGCCGTACGCCGGTCCGGGCCAGCCCCGCGAGGGCCCGGACCCGGGACCCGGGTGCCGGTTTCCGGGGCGCGGGCTCGGCCGCGGCCGGCCGGGTGGGCCGGTGGTCGTCCCGGCGTGATGGGTCGGGTCCCGGGGCCCGGTGGTCGGTGCGACGGCTGGTGCCGTCCGGCCGGTTGGCCCGGGCGCCGGGTCCGGCCGGTCCGGCGCCTCCCGCCGGCTCGGTGGTCTCGGGGTCGAGGAGCCGTTGCAGCGTGCCGATGACCGACAGTCCGTCGCCGAGGCTGTGGTGCAGCTTGACGGCGAGCCGGGTCCGGCCCTCGGCCAGACCGGTGACCAGCAGGATCCGCCACAGCGGCCGGTGCATGGCCAACGGCTGCGACCAGAACGCGTTGATCGCCGAGTCGGCACCGGCCTCACCGTCCTCGGGTGGCGCGTGGTACTCGTCCACGTGGTCGGCCGGGTCGACGGCGGGGTCGATCACCCAGCCGGGGCGCCGCAGGCGGCCACGCCCCGAGAGGCGTCGACGCAGGGTGGTGAGGGCGGGAAGACGTCGACGCAGCAGCTCGACGATGTCGTCCCGCCCGACGGCGCGACCGTCCGGCCGGGGGCCGAGTTCGAGCACGGCGCCGATCTGCTGTGCGACGGTCGCGGACTGGACGTGCAGGAAGAACGCGTCCTGGGCCCGCAACGGCCAGCTCGGTGGGGGTCGGCGCCGGCGGGGCCCGACCGACCGCCCGGCGGGCGGCCCGACCACCCGGCCGGTGGACCGGCCGGTGTCGGTGCCGCGGCTGGCGGTTCCGACCGGGCTGGTGGTGTGGGCCGGTGCGGTGGTGGCGCCCGGGTTGGCGGCCGAGGTCGGACCGGCGGTGGGGGTCGGGGCTGCCGTCGACGGGGGCGTCGCGGCGGTCGCGGCCAGGGCGAGCAGCCCCAGCTCGTCCAGGCAGCCGTCGTCCGGCCCGGGGTGCGGTCGTGCCGCGGCGACCCGCTGGGCCCAGCGTACCCGTCGTACCAGGTCGGGCAGGTTCCGGCAGGTCTGTGTCAGGCCGCAGGCGGTCATCAGGGCCGCGTTGGCCGTCCCGTGCGCGGCGATGGGCCGGTACATCAGCATCGGGGTGCCGGTGACCCAGGCCTCCAGCGCGGTGGCCCCGCCGGCGTTGGTGACCAGCAGGTCGGCGGCGCGCAACAGGGCGGGCATGTCGTCCACCCAGCCGAGGACGGTCAACCGGTCCGGGGGTACGCGGAGCCGGTTGAGCCGGTCGACGAGCCGTCGGTTCTGCGCGCACACCACGACCACGTGGACGGGGTCGCCGAGCGTGCAGAGGCCGCGGACGGCCTCCTCCACCGCCCCGAAACCGAACGATCCGCAGGCGACCACGACGACGTACCGGGTGGGGTCGAGGCCGAGTCTGCGCCGGGCGTCGTCCCGGTCGCCGGGATGGAAGCGCCTCAGCACCGGCGGCGCGCAGACGGCGATCGGGGCGCCCGGCGCCGCCGCGTCGGCCAGCGGCACGGCGCGCGGGTGCACCACGAGGTTCAGGTCGAGCTGGGGGTAGACCCAGAACGGGTGCGGGGCGAAGTCCGACACCCAGGCCCCGATCGGCACCCCGAGCCCGCGGTGGCGCCGCAGCCAGGCCAGGCCGGCGCTACCCAGCGGGTACGTGGAGATGATGAGGTCCGGGTCGAAGGTCTCGACCTGCGCGGCGAGCCGCCTCCCGGCCCAGGAGCCGGTGAACGCCTTCGAGGCCCGGGCCAGCCAGGGGTACCGCCACAGCGAGGCGTAGAAGAACTCGTACAGCCACGGCGTCACCTCGACGTTGGTGATGTAGATGCGCCGGAAGGCGGCTCCGACCCCCGGTCCCATCACGTCGAGGGTGTCCAGCCACCGCACCTGGCTGCCCGGCCACAGCTCCAGCACCCGTTCCTGCAACGCGCGGCCGGTCGCGTGGTGCCCGCCCCCGATGTCGGCCGACACCATCAGCACCCGGCGCGGGGTCGCCCCGGGGATCACCGGTGTGTCCGGCCGGCCGGGGGACGGGCGGTCGACCGTCGGAGGGAACGTCGTCATGCCGCCTCCTCGTCTGGGCCGCCGTCGTGCCGGTGCTTCCTGTCTGTCTGGTTCCGCCACGGTGGGGCCGGGCGGTGACGGCGGTGGACCGGCCCCGCCGTCACGCCCAGATTGTCATGACGAGACATGTTCGGTCTGCCAGACCGGGTTGAGGCCGACGGTGAGCTGCGGTGCCTGCCAGGCGGCGCCGGCGGCGGAGAGCACCCGGTAGGCGGTTCCGGCGGGACCGTTGGTGACAGCCAGCGGCTGACCGTCGAGGAAGGCGACGAGGAGCCGCTGGGTCCGGGCGCGCCCGTAGTCCATGGCGTGCCGCTCCGGTACCACGATGACCGGGATCCGGGGCCGCGGGCCGGGCGGGTCCGCCACCGCGTCGAGCAACGGCAGAAAGGCGACCATCCGTACGCCGGGTACCGGCTGGAGCATCCGGTCCCGGTAGCGCGGTCCGTGGTCGAGCAGCGAGCGGATGAAGGGGGCGTCGGCGCCGAGGTCGGCGCCGCCGGTCCGGTTCACCACCCCGAAGATGGCCCGTAACTGCCAACCGGCGGCGATCCCCCGGCCGGTGGCGCTGCCGGCCGGAGGGTAGTAGACCCGGGCGGGCCGCGGCAGTGGGCTCAGCAGCGCGACCGCGTCGACCTCGGCGGGGCGTCCCCGCTCCAGGTAGGTGCGGATGACCAGGGCTCCCTCGCTGTGCCCGAGCAGCGCCACCGGCCGCCCGGTGCGGCGGGCCAGGTCGCGGACCTGGGCGGCGAGCAGGTCGGCGCTGCGGTCCAGTGACTGGTGGGTGTCGGCGGGGGCGTACGGCCGGGGGCGGCCGTGCGCGTCGAGCCCGGCGTACGAGAAGCGGTGCACCGGCAGTGTCGCCCGGCCCGCCGGGTCCGGGACGTGGTCGGTCGCGCCGTCGTACCGGGAGTCGTAGCCGCCGACGTAGAGCAGCGCCTGGCGGGGTGGGTCGGCCCCGTCGCGCAGCAGGAGCGCCGGGGGCGGCCGGGCGGCGGCCCGGGAGCCGGACCCGGCCAGCACCCCGCTGCCGGCGAGGGCGAGCAGCACCAGCGCCGCGACGACCGGTACGACCGGCAGCCGCGGCAGGGGCGTGCGGCCCCGCGTCACGGTGCCGAGCAGCCCGCGCCACAGCGGCGCGTTGGCCGCCCCGCCGGCGGCGGCCAGCGGTATTCCCGCCCAGTCCGGCGTGAGCCCGATGGCCAGGGCGGCCGCGGTGAGGACCGCGAACACCGCGGCCACCCAGAGCGGCACCGCCGGCGGCGGCAGGCCCCGCCACCAGGCGTCGGTCACCGGTCCGCGTTGCAGCGCCACGGCCAGCAGCAGCAGGGCGAGCACCGCGCCGATCGCGAACCAGGACAGTGCCGTGACGGCGGCGGCCAGGGTGACCGCGGTCCACGGCGCCAGCACGACGGCCGTCACCGCGGTGACGGCGAGACCCGCCCTCGCCAGCCGGCGGGTCGCCGGGCGCCGCCGGCCGGGCGGCCAGGCCACGACGATGATCGCCACGGTCAGCAGGGTCCGCACCACGACGGCGCCGAGCACCAGGAGGGCGAAGGAGAGCCACGAGTCGTGATACACGAAGATCCACCGCAGGTCGTGGAAGATCCCGAACGGGTTGGGCGCGGTGACCTGCGGCGCCAGCGCCAGCGACGAGTGGTCGCCGGTGCCGGCGAGGACCGCCGCCTCGACCGTGGCCGGTCCGGCGGTCAGCCCGACCAACAACGGCAGGCGACCCCGACCCGTCCACCACCGGACGCCGTCCGCTTCGGCCATCGCCCGCCCATCCCCACTCACCGTCGCCGCCGGCTACCCCGCCACCGCGGGTGACAAACCGGCGCG
>CALGAM010000035.1 GCA_937951935.1 uncultured Micromonospora sp.
CCGTCGGCCACCTCGGCGGCCAGGATCGAGGTCGGCGTCTCCTCCCAGCCCAGTGCCAGGTAGCACTCGTCGCTGGCGACCACCGCCCCGCGCTCGCGCGCCCAGTCGACGACCTTGCGCAGGTGCGCCGGGGGCAGCACCCGGCCGCTCGGGTTCGCCGGCGAGTTCACCCAGACCAGCCGCACCCGTGGGGCCGGGCCGAGGGCGGTGAGCGAGTCGGCCCGGACCACCTCCGCGCCGGCGAGCCGGGCTCCGACCTCGTACGTCGGATAGCAGACCTGGGGGATCACGACCACGTCGCCCGGGCCGACCCCGAGCAGGGTCGGCAGCCAGGCGACGAGTTCCTTGGACCCGATGGTCGGCAGCACACCGACCGTCTCCGGGTCGGCACCGCAGGCCCGCGCCACCCAACCGGTGATCGCGGCGCGCAGCGCCGGGCTACCCGCGGTCAGCGGGTAGCCCGGGGCGTCCGAGGCCGCGGCCAGGGCGGCCTGGATCAGCGCCGGCACCGGGTCGACGGGGGTGCCGACCGAGAGGTCGACGATCCCGTCCGGATGCCGGGCCGCCCTGGCCTTGGCCGGTTCGAGGAGGTCCCAGGGGAAGTCGGGCAGAGCGGCACCGCGTCGGGCGACGGCGCCGGCCGGCCCGTGGACCGGCGTGCCGCTCAGTGCTCCCCCCGTGGCGGCTGGGCCGCGACGAACGGGCTGTCCTTGTCGATCTTGCCGATCTTGGAGGCCCCGCCCGGCGAACCGAGGTCCTCGAAGAACTCGTAGTTCGCCGTGGTGTAGTCCTTCCACTGCTCCGGGACGTCGTCCTCGTAGAAGATCGCCTCCACCGGGCACACCGGCTCACAGGCGCCGCAGTCGACGCACTCGTCGGGATGGATGTACAGCATCCGATTGCCCTCGTAGATGCAGTCGACCGGGCACTCCTCGATACACGCCTTGTCGAGCACATCCACACACGGCTCGGCGATGATGTAGGTCACCGATCCTCCTCCGCAAGCCAGCCGCGATCGACCGCGACGGTAAGAGCCTAGTATGTCGCCGGGGAGGGGTCGATTGTGCTCGGACGACGGGATGTGGGTCACCGTGTGGTGGTCCGCCGGATCGTGCCTGGTCCCGCCGGTCGCACCCGCTACAGCGACGCCCTCGGCGAGCTCGTCGAACTGACCGAGTCGCATCTCACGTTGGCCACCCGGGACGGTCCGCTGCGGGTCCCGCTGGCCGAGGTCCACCGCGCCAAACGGGTTCCGCCCGCCCGTCGGCCCAACGCCGCGGCCGTGACGGAGCTGGAGCTCGCCGCCGACGAGGCCTGGCCCGCCCCGGTGCGTGAGCGGCTCGGTGACTGGTTGCTCCGCGCCGCCGACGGCTGGACCGGCCGGGCGAACTCCGCGCTGCCGGTCGGCGACCCGGACCGGCCGCTGCCGGAGGCGATCGACGCGGTCCGGCGCTGGTACGCCGAGCGTGGCCAGCCCGCGCTGGTCAACGTCCCGTTGCCGCTGGCCGCCCCGGTCGGCGCGCTCCTCGACGAGCAGGGCTGGGGCCGTCGTCCCCTGGTGCTGGTGCAGACGGCGCCGCTGGCGGCGCTCCTGGACGCCATCCCCGACCGGCCGGACCTGCCACCCGTGGAGCTGGCCGTCACGCCGTCGGAGGAGTGGCTCGCCCTGGCCGCCGCGCGGAAGGCGAAGCAGGCCGGTACGCGGGGCGAGCGGACAGACGGCACGCTGCCGGCCGCCGCGTACCACGTCCTCACCGCCGTCGAGCAGGTCCGGTTCGCGCACGTGTACGCCGAGCCGGCGGCACCGGACGGCACCCGGGAACTGCTGGCGGTGGCCCGGGGAACGGTCACCGGCCGAGGACGCTGGCTCGGGCTGACCCTGGTGGAGGTCGTCCCGGCGGCCCGACGCCGGGGACTGGCCCGGCACCTGGTCCGGGCGCTCGCGCTCTGGGCCGCGCGGCTGGGCGCGACCCACGCGCTGCTCCAGGTCGAGGAGCGCAACGCACCCGCGGTGGAGCTCTACCGCCGGCTGGGTTTCACCACCCACCACACGTACCAGACCCGCACCCAGCCGCCGGACTGACCCGGCGGCACGCGGTCGAGTCCCGGCGGAGGTGCCGCGGCTGGCGGACGGTCCGGGTCAGCGGCGGACGGGCCGGCGCGGCTTCGCGCGACTCGCCTCGGCGAACCGCTTGAGCGACTGGGAGCGGTGGTCCAGCCCGAACGCGGTCAGCAGGAGGTAGCCGAGGATGACACCGCCGGCGGTGAACCCGGCGTAGAACCAGATCTGCGAGAAGAACGCCCCGGCACCGTCCGCGAACGGGTGGCTGCCGTTGACGAACGGCCCGACGAAGATCGTCAACACCATCGCGATCAGAACGGAGAGTGCCACCTCACCGCTCCACTCGGGCAGCGGCCGGCGGCGGCCCTGCACGAACGCGAGAGTCGCCAGGATCAGCCCGATCACGGTGAACATGGCCAAGGAGAGCCGGTCCTGCATCTCGGTGTTCTCGCCGAAGGCGAACCGGGACACCAGCCGGGCCACCACGTTGATCCCGAACAGCACGCCCGCGAGCACTCCGATCGGCCGCCAACGCTCCTTCATGGCACGTCCTTCCGAGGGTAGGACCCATCGTGGTAAGGGCATTCCTGCCCCAGATTTCTACCACCGACGGCGGAACGGGGCCATGGTCGACGAGGGCGTGGACCGCGGGCGCGGGGCCGGTCCCGGGGTCACGGCAACGGTGGCGGCGGTGGCGGCGGCGGATCCGGTGACCGGGGCGCCATGACCAGCCGGAATCCCATCACGGCGAAGGTGAGCGAGCCAGCGAAGATCATCGCCAGCCCCACCCAGTTGTTGTTGGCGAGCAGGATGTCGCCCTCCGCGGTGCCGCCGGCCGCGGTCACCATCAACCCGAACCAGACCACGGCGGGCAGCAGGAGCGCCCACCGACTGCCGACAGCCCGGGGCGCGAACCAGCCCAGCGCCACGTTGGCGACGACCGCGAGCAGCGCCGACACCCCGACCAGCACGCCGCCGACCCGCAACGTCGACAGGATCAACTCCAGGACGGCGGTGACCACCGCCCCGACGACGGCGACCACACCCCCGACGATCCGCAGGGCCAGGTCGACGGCGGCCCGAAGCGCCGACACGCCCGCCGGCGGCGGCTCCGACGAGGGCGGCTCCGACGGCGGTTCCGGGGGCGGCTGGCTGGGCGCGGACATGGCCGGGCCGGGAAGGGTCACCGGGCGCCCGCCTCCGCGGGCGCTCCGGACACCGGCGTGGGGATCCGCACCACCGAATCGGCCGGTTCGACGGCCAGTCCGGCGAAGAGGTCGTCCTCCCAGCCGTACGGGCCGGTGCCCGGCCCCTTCACCCCGGCGGCGAGGGTGTAGTACTCCACCCCCATGAACTCGCCGCCGAAGTTGCTCGCGATGGAGTAGAGCCACGAGTCGTCGGGGATCTGGGTGGCGTGCGCCCGCATCGCCGCCTCCTTGGCGGCGTGGTGGTCGGTGGCGTCGATCCGGGCCGCGATCTGCTCGTCCGGGGTGCCGAACGGTAGGTCCTCCGCCCGTTCCGTCCCCGCGAACGGGTTGTTCTCCACGTCCGCGTCCGCGAAGGTGTCCAGGCCGGCCTCCAGCACGCTCCTGGGCATCGCCGTCCAGTAGATCTTGGCCGGGCCGAGCCCCTCGGCGGCGGCCAGCTCCGCCGCGCGCATCGCCACCCGGTGCGCCTGGATGTGGTCCGGGTGGCCGTAGAAACCGTTCGGGTCGTAGGTGACCAGCACCTGTGGGCGGATCTCCCGGATGACCTCCACCAGATGTCCGGCGGCCTCGTCGAGGTCCGCCCGCCAGAACGCCCGTGGGTGGTCGTTGGTGGGCATCCCCATCATCCCGGAGTCGCGGTACCGTCCCGCGCCACCGAGGAAGCGGTGGTCGGTCACGCCCAGCGCCGCACAGGCGGCGGCGAGTTCGGCGACGCGGTATCCGCCGAGCTGGTCGGCCTCGGACGCGGCGAGCCCGGCCAGTTCCGGCACGTGGATCTCGCCCTCCTCGCCGAGGGTACAGGTGACCAGGGTGACGTGGGCACCGGACGCGGCGTAGTGCGCCATGGTCGCGCCGGTGCTGATCGACTCGTCGTCAGGGTGTGCGTGCACCAGCAGGAGGCGGCGGGCGGGCAGGCTCTGGGCCTCGCCCGATCCGGACGCGACGGTCGGAGTCCTCACCCGGGAAACTCTACGCTTCCGGCCACGCGTCGCCGTACTCAGGGAGTGAGTTGACACATCCGGAGAGTCACTGATCCGCTACCGGTACCCGACCGGTGGTCGTGTCTCGGCTCGGCCACATCCGTCGGTTCCCGGCCCTACGATCGCCGTGTGGACTACCCGGAGCTGGCCGCCCGCACCCGCCGCTTCACCTGCGGCGCGCCGCGATCCCTGACGGTGGCCGACGACGGCTCCCGGGTGGTCTTCCTCCGCTCGGCGGGCCCGACCGACCCCGTCGACGCGCTCTGGCTCTTCGACGTCGCCACCGGCACCGAGCGGCTGGTCGCCGATCCCGCCGTACTGCTGGCCGACGGTGCCGACCACAAGCCGCACCCGGCCGAACAGGCGCTGCGGGAGCGGCGGCGGCTCCACACGGCGGGAATCGCCTCGTACGCCACCGACCCGGCGGCCCGGGTCGCGGTCTTCCCGCTCGGCGGCCGGCTGTTCCGGGCCGACCTGGTCCACGGCGACGTGGTCGAGGTCGCCACCGCCGCCCCGCCCGTGGACCCCCGGCCGGACCCGACCGGCCAGCGCCTGGCCTACGTCACCGACGTCACGGACGTCACCGCGCCCACCCGACCCACCGGCGCCCGGGGCGCCTCGGACGTGCGGCCCGGTCAACTGCGGGTGATCGGGCCGGACGGCACCGACACCCTGCTGGCCGGCGAGGAGAACGGCGTGACCTGGGGTCTGGCCGAGTTCGTCGCCGCCGAGGAGTTCGACCGGTTCCGGGGCTACTGGTGGGCGCCGGACGGCCGCTCGATCCTGGCCGCCCGGGTCGACGAGTCCCGGGTGCCCCGCTGGTACCTGCACGACCCCGGCGACCCGGCCAGCCCGCCACGCTCGGTCGCCTACCCGCGGGCCGGCGGCCCGAACGCCGAGGTCAGCCTGCACCTGCTGGACCTGGACGGCGGCTGGGTCGACGTGCACTGGGACCGCGAGACCTACCCGTACCTGATCTCGGTGGAGTGGTCCGAGAGCGGGCCGCTGATCACCGTGCTGCGCCGGTTGCAGCAGCACGGGCTGGTGCTCGCCGTCGACCCACGGACCGGGGAGACCCAGGTGCACGCCGAGCTCGCCGACCCGCGCTGGGTCGACCCGGTCGCCGGTACGCCCCGACACCTGCCCGACGGCCGGATCCTGGTCGGCGGCGAACTCGCGCACGACGGCTACGACGCCCGCTGCCTCTTCGCCGACGGCACCCTGCTCACCCCGCCCTCGCTCTACGTCCGCCGGGTCGTCGGATGGCTCCCCACCCACAACGGCAGCCCCGACCTGCTGGTCGAGGGGAGCAACGGCGAACCGAGCCAGCAGCACCTGTTCCGGGTCCGGACCGCGATCGGGGCCGGCGGGATCGACGCCCGGCGGATGACCGCCGACCCGGGCTGGCACTCGGCGACCGTCGGCGGCGACGTCCTGGTGGTGCACTCCCGCTCGCTGGACGAGCCCGGCGGGATCTGGACGGTCTGGCAGGGCGACCGGGAGGTCGGGCGGTTGCGGAACCTGGCCGCGACCCCGCCGTACGCCCCGCGCCCGGCGCTGGAGCGGGTCACCGACCGCCGCCTGCCGGCCGCGGTGGTGTACCCGAGCCACCACGTCGCCGGCCGCCGGCTGCCGGTCCTGCTCGACGTCTACGGCGGCCCGGGGCACCAGGAGGTGGTCGCGTACCGGTCGGCCTGGTTGGAGCGCCAGTGGTGGGCCGACGCCGGGTTCGCGGTGGTCACGGTCGACAACCGGGGTACGCCCGGTGTGGCGCCCTCGTTCGAGAAGGTGGTGCACAGGCGGCTCGCCGACGTGATCCTCGCCGACCAGGCGGACGCGTTGACCGCGCTGGCCGGCAAGCATCCCGACCTCGACCTCAACCGGGTCGCGGTCCGGGGCTGGTCGTTCGGCGGCTGGCTGGCCGTGCTCGCCGTGCTCTGCCGGCCGGACCTGTTCCGGTGCGCCGTCGCCGGGGCGCCGGTCACCGACTGGAGCCTGTACGACACCGCGTACGCCGAGCGCTACCTCGGGTTGCCGGCGGACAGCCCGGAGGTGTACGCCCACCACTCGCTGCTCGAACTCGCCGCCGAGCCGGTACGGCACCATGCCGACGCCCGGCCGATCCTGCTGGTGCACGGCCTCGCCGACGACAACGTGGTGGCCGCGCACACCCTGCGGCTCTCCGCGGCCCTGCTGGCCGCCGGACGTCCCCACTCGGTGATCCCGCTCACCGGGGCCACCCACATGGCGGCCGGCGGCACGGCCGAGCGACTGCTCGCCCTGGAACTCGACTTTCTCCGCCAGCACCTCTGACCCCTCCTCCCCCGCCGGCGCCCGCGCCCCGGTGACGCTGGGCGCGGTCGCCGGAACGTGACACGATCAGGCGGTGACCAGCAGAACCACCGAGGAGCAACGGCTGCGCGACCTCGCCCTGCTGCGTCGGGTCCGCGACCGGATCGACCGGGAGTACGCGCAGCCGCTGGACGTCGAGGCGCTCGCCCGCGGCGTGGGCATGTCGGCCGGGCACCTCAGCCGCGAGTTCCGACGCGCCTACGGTGAGTCGCCGTACGCCTATCTGATGACCCGGCGCATCGAGCGCGCGATGGCGCTGCTGCGTCGCGGCGACCTCAGCGTCACCGAGGTCTGTTTCGCGGTCGGCTGTGCCTCGCTGGGTACCTTCAGCACCCGCTTCACCGAGTTGGTCGGGGTGCCGCCCAGCATCTACCGGCGGATCGCGACGGGGGAGATGGCCGGGGTGCCGCCGTGCGTGGCGAAACAGGTGACCAGACCGATCAGGAATCGAGAAGCACGGCGCACGAGGCCGCGGATAGCGTGAGCGCCATGGAACTCACCATCCACCACGCGTTCCTCCCACACACCGACCCGGAGGCCTCGCTGGCCTTCTACCGCGACACTCTCGGCTTCGAGGTCCGCAACGACGTCGGCTACGGCGGCATGCGGTGGATCACCGTCGGCCCCGCCGGCCACCCCACGTCGATCGTCCTGCACCCGCCGGCCGCGGATCCCGGCGTCACCGACGAGGAGCGGCGTGTCATCACCGAGATGATGGCCAAGGGCACCTACGGTGCGCTGACCCTGGCCACCAAGGATCTCGACGGCACGTTCGAACGGATCCAGGCCAGCGGCGCCGAGGTCGTCCAGGAGCCGATCGAGCAGCCGTACGGGGTGCGCGACTGCGCGTTCCGCGACCCCGCGGGCAACCTCATCCGCATCAACGAGCTGCGCTGAGGCCGCGCCCGGAGCCGCGGGTGCGCCGGTGGCGTCGTCGACGCGGCGGCGTCACCGGCGCTGTATACCATGCGACGCCCGACGATGCCGGCGACGCGGTCTGACGTGCCCTGCGACACCGGTCCGACGACGCCGGGCGGTACCGACGGGGGCCCGACGGGCGGTCCCGCCCCTTGCAGGATGGAGACACGATGAGCACGACCACGCGGACGGACCAACAGCCGCCTGCGCCACACGTTGCCGACAGCCACACCGTGATCCGCGTGCGCGGCGCACGCGAGAACAACCTCAAGGACGTCAGCGTCGACATTCCGAAGCGTCGGCTGACGGTCTTCACCGGCGTCTCCGGCTCCGGCAAGAGCTCGCTGGTGTTCGGCACGATCGCCGCCGAGTCGCAGCGGATGATCAACGAGACGTACAGCGCGTTCGTGCAGGGTTTCATGCCGACGCTGTCCCGGCCGGACGTCGACCTCCTGGAGGGCCTGACGACGGCGATCATCATCAACCAGGAGCGGATCGGCGCCAACCCCCGCTCGACGGTCGGCACGATCACCGACGCCAACGCCCTGCTGCGGATCCTGTTCAGCCGGCTGGGCACGCCGCACATCGGCTCGGCCCAGGCGTTCTCGTTCAACGTCGCCTCGGTGAGCGGAGCGGGTGCCGTCACCATCGAGCGCGCCGGGCGGACGCTCAAGGAGCGGCGCAGTTTCAGCATCACGGGCGGGATGTGCCCGCGCTGCGAGGGCATGGGCCGGGTGACCGACTTCGACCTGTCCCAGCTCTACGACGACAGCAAGTCGCTCCGCCAGGGCGCGCTCACCATTCCCGGGTACAGCGTGGACGGCTGGTACGGCCGCATCTACACCGGGTGCGGCTTCTTCGACCCGGACAAGCCGATCCGCGAGTTCACCAAGCGTGAGCTGGACGACCTGCTCTACAAGGAGCCCACCAGGATCAAGGTCGACGGCATCAACGTCACCTACGAGGGCCTGATCCCGAAGCTGCAGAAGTCGATGCTGGCCAAGGACCGCGAGGCGATGCAGCCCCACATCCGGGAGTTCGTGGACCGGGCGGTCACGTTCACCACGTGCCCCGAGTGCGACGGCACCCGGCTCAACGAGATCGCCCGCTCCTCGAAGATCCGGGGCATCAGCATCGCCGACGCGTGCGCGATGCAGATCAGCGACCTCGCCAAGTGGGTACGGGGGCTCGACGAGCCGTCGGTCGCGCCGCTGCTGGCCAACCTGCGCCACCTCCTCGACTCGTTCGTGGAGATCGGGCTCGGCTACCTCTCGCTCGACCGGCCGTCGGCCACGCTCTCCGGTGGCGAGGCGCAGCGCGTCAAGATGGTCCGCCACCTCGGCTCCTCCCTCACCGACGTCACCTACGTCTTCGACGAGCCCACCGTCGGTCTGCACCCGCACGACATCCAGCGGATGAACGACCTGCTGCTGCGGTTGCGCGACAAGGGCAACACGGTGCTCGTCGTCGAACACAAGCCCGAGACGATCGCGATCGCCGACCACGTCGTCGACCTCGGCCCCGGTGCCGGCAGTGCGGGCGGCACCATCTGCTACGAGGGCCCCGTCGCGGGGCTGCGGGCCAGCGGCAGCCTCACGGGCCGCCACCTCGACGACCGGGCAACCCTGAAGAAGGCGGTACGAAAGCCCACCGGCCGGCTGCCGATCCGCGGCGCGAACCGGCACAACCTGCGCAACGTCGACGTCGACATCCCGCTCGGGGTGCTCGTCGTCGTCACCGGCGTCGCCGGGTCCGGCAAGAGCTCGCTCATCCACGGCTCGATCCCCGCCGAGGCGGGGGTGATCTCGGTCGACCAGACCCCGATCCGCGGCTCGCGGCGCAGCAACCCGGCGACGTACACCGGGCTGCTCGACCCGATCCGCAAGGCGTTCGCGAAGGCCAACGGCGTGAAGCCGGCCCTGTTCAGCCCCAACTCCGAGGGCGCCTGCCCCACCTGCGGCGGCGCCGGGGTCACCTACACGGACCTGGTGATGATGGCCGGCGTCGCCGTCACCTGCGAGGAGTGCGAGGGGAGGCGGTTCCAGGCCTCGGTGCTGGAGTACACGCTCGGCGGTCGCAACATCAGCGAGGTGTTGGCGATGTCGGTGGCCGAGGCCCGGGAGTTCTTCGGCGCCGGTGAGGCGCGCACCCCGGCGGCCCGCGCCATCCTGGACCGACTCGCCGACGTCGGGCTCGGCTACGTCACACTCGGCCAGCCACTCACCACGCTCTCCGGCGGCGAGCGGCAGCGCCTGAAGCTGGCGACCCACATGGCTGACGACGGCGGGATCTACGTCCTCGACGAGCCGACCACCGGCCTGCACCTCGCCGACGTCAGGCAGCTGCTCGGCCTGCTCGACCGGCTCGTCGACTCCGGCAGGTCGGTCATCGTGATCGAGCACCACCAGGCGGTCATGGCGCACGCCGACTGGATCATCGACCTGGGGCCCGGCGCGGGGCACGACGGCGGCCGGATCGTCTTCGAGGGAACCCCCGCCGACCTGGTGGCCGCCCGCTCCACCCTCACCGGTGAGCACCTGGCGGCCTACGTCGGCGCCTGACCAGGCGCGGCGGCGGTACGGCCGCCGTGACGGCCCGGGTTCGACGGTGCCACCCCGACCGGTGTCCCGTCGACCCGGGCCGAAAGTGTCGGCCCCCGGCGGCATGATCTCGGGCGTACCGTCGTCAGCCGCGCATGGTGAGGGGGCACGATGACCCGACGCACGTCGGTCCGACTGCACGTCGTCGAGGAGGGCTCGGGTGTGCCGGTGCTGGCGCTGCACGGCTGGACACCCGACCACCGGCTGATGCACGGCTGCCTGGAGCCGTTCTTCGCACGGCGGCCGGGATATCGCCGGCTCTACCCGGACCTGCCCGGGATGGGCCGGTCGCCGGCCCCGGAGTCGATCGCCAGCTCCGACGACGTCCTCGACGCCGTCCAGGACCTCGTCGACGAGGCGATCGGTGACGCCCCGTTCCTGCTGGTCGGCGAGTCGTACGGCGGCTACCTCGCCCGCGGGCTCGTCCGGGCCCGCCCGGAGCAGGTGCTCGGGTTGGCCCTGATCTGTCCGATCGGCACGGCGGTGGAGCACGCCGAGCGGACCCGACCGGAACTGCGGGTGCTCCGCCCCGACCCGGCGCTGGTCGCGTCGCTCGACCCCCGACTCGCCAGGGAGTACACGGAGCTGGCCGTGGTGCAGTCGCCGGAGACGCTGCGACGTTTCCGGGACGAGATCATGGCCGGTCTCGACCTCGCCGACCGCGCCGCGCTGGCGCGGATCCGGCGCCGCTGGCGGCTTCGCACGGACCCGGAGAGCGGGCCGGCGTACGACCGGCCGACCCTGATCCTCGCCGGCCGGCAGGACAACAGCGTCGGGTACGTCGACCAGTTCGCACTGCTCCCGCACTATCCGCGGGCGACCTTCGCGGTACTCGACGTCGCGGGACACAACCTCCAGATCGAGCAGCCGGGGCTTTTCGACGCGTTGCTGGGCGAGTGGCTCGACCGGGTCGCCGCCGAGTCCCCGGGTGCCGCCTGAACGCCCGGTCCCGTCTCAGAAACTGAACGTTCTCTACCCGTGGTCGACAAATCCGGTACTCTTGGCCTACGGGTCGAGAGGCGCTGCAACGGGCGGCGACGCCCGCCACGCTCGACCTGTTTCCACCTGTATCCGTCGGTAAGGGCGCCTCCGTTCCCCTAACGGAGGTGGTCACGTGAACAGCACGACACCGAGCCGCACCGACGCGCGGGCCCAGCGGATCGCCGCCCTCCGCAAGCTGCTTGAGCAGCGGATCGTCGTGCTCGACGGCGCCTGGGGCACGATGCTGCAGGGTGCGGGACTGTCCCCGGCGGACTACCGGGGTGACCTGCTCGCCGATCACCCGCAGGACGTCACCGGCGACCCGGACGTGCTGAACCTGACCCGGCCGGATGTGATTCTCGACATACACCGGCGTTACCTGGCGGCGGGCGCGGACATCACCTCGACCAACACCTTCACCGCGACGCGCATCGCCCAGGCCGACTACGGTCTGCAGTCGCTGGTCCGCGACATCAATTTGCGCGGCGCGCAGCTCGCCCGGCAGGCCGCCGACGAGGCGGGCGGGAAGTTCGTCGCCGGCTCCGTCGGCCCGTTGAACGTGACGCTCTCGCTCTCCCCGAGCGTCGAGGATCCGGCGTACCGGGCGGTGACCTTCGACGAGGTCAAGGCGGCGTACGCGGAGCAGATCGCGGCGCTGGCGGAGGGCGGGGTCGACGTCCTGCTGATCGAGACGATCTTCGACACCCTCAACGCGAAGGCCGCGGTCGCCGCCGCCCGCGAGGTCGCCCCCGACCTGCCGCTCTGGCTCTCCGTCACCATCGTCGACCTGAGCGGCCGGACCCTGTCGGGCCAGACCGTGGAGGCGTTCTGGACCTCGGTCGCGCACGCCGAGCCGCTCGTGGTCGGGGTCAACTGCTCGCTCGGCGCCGCCGAGATGCGTCCGCACGTCGCCGAGCTGTCCCGGCTTGCCGGGACGTACGTCGCCTGTCACCCGAACGCGGGGCTGCCGAACGCCTTCGGCGGCTACGACCAGCGGCCGGAGGAGACCAGCCGGCTCATCCGCGAGTTCGTCGACGCCGGCATGGTCAACATCGTCGGTGGCTGCTGCGGCACCACCCCGGAGCACATCGCGCGGATCGCCGCCGCCGTCGCCGACCAGCCGCCCCGCCCGGTGCCGACACCGCCGGCCCAGACGCGGTTCAGCGGGCTGGAGCCGTTCGCGATCGGCCCCGACACCGGCTTCGTGATGATCGGGGAACGGACCAACGTCACCGGCTCGGCGAGGTTCCGCCGGCTGATCGAGGCCGAGGACTACCAGGGCGCGGTCGACGTCGCGCTGGAACAGGTGCGTGGCGGCGCCAACATCCTCGACGTCAACATGGACGCCGACCTGCTCGACAGCGAGCGGGCGATGACCACCTTCCTGAACCTGATCGCGACCGAGCCGGAGGTGGCCCGGATCCCGATCATGATCGACAGCTCGCGGTGGAGTGTGCTGGAGGCCGGGCTCAAGTGCGTCCAGGGCAAGGCCATCGTGAACTCGATCAGCCTGAAGGAGGGTGAGGAGGCGTTCCTCGCCCAGGCCCGGCGCATCCGCGACTACGGCGCCGGCGTGGTGGTGATGGCCTTCGACGAGATCGGCCAGGCCGAGACCACCGAGCGGAAGGTCGAGATCTGCGCGCGGGCGTACGACCTGCTGGTCCACAAGGCGGGTTTCGCACCCGAGGACATCATCTTCGACCCGAACGTCCTCGCCGTCGCGACCGGGATCGCCGAGCACAACGGGTACGCCAAGGCGTTCATCGACGCGCTGCCGCTGATCAAGGAGCGCTGCCCGGGAGCACGGACCAGCGGCGGCATCTCCAACCTGTCGTTCTCGTTCCGGGGCAACGACGTGGTCCGCGAGGCGATGCACTCCGCGTTCCTGTTCCACGCCGTCCGCGCCGGGCTGGACATGGGGATCGTCAACGCCGGCCAACTCACCGTCTACCAGGACATCCCGGCCGACCTGCTGGAACTGGTCGAGGACGTGTTGTTCGACCGGCGGCCGGACGCCACGGACCGGCTGGTCGCCTTCGCCTCGACGGTCAGCGGCTCCAGCGCCAGGAGGCAGGTCGACCTGGCGTGGCGCGAGGCGCCGGTCGAGGAGCGACTGTCGCACGCCCTGGTGCACGGCATCGTCGACTTCATCGAGGAGGACACCGAGGAGGCCCGCAAGCAGGCGCAGCGGCCGCTCGACGTGATCGAGGGCCCGTTGATGGCCGGGATGAAGATCGTCGGCGACCTCTTCGGCGCCGGCAAGATGTTCCTGCCCCAGGTGGTCAAGTCGGCCCGGGTGATGAAGCGCGCGGTCGCCTACCTGGAGCCGTTCATGGCGGCCGAGAAGGAGCAGGCGCAGCAGCTCGAGGGCGGGCGCGGCAAGGGCAAGGTGGTGCTGGCAACGGTCAAGGGCGACGTACACGACATCGGCAAGAACATCGTCGGCGTCGTCCTGGGCTGCAACAACTACGAGGTCGTCGACCTCGGCGTCATGGTGCCGGCCGCGACGATCCTCGACACCGCGATCGCCGAGGGCGCCGACGTGATCGGCCTCTCGGGGCTGATCACACCGTCGCTGGACGAGATGGTCGCCGTCGCCACCGAGATGCAGCGGCGCGGGATGAAGCTGCCGCTGCTGATCGGCGGGGCGACCACGTCCCGGCAGCACACCGCGGTCCGGATCGCCCCCGTCTACGACGGCAGCACGGTGCACGTGCTCGACGCCTCGCGCGTGGTCGGGGTGGTCTCCGACCTGCTCAACCCGGACCGGGTCCAGGAGTTCGACGAGCGCAACCGCAGGGAGCAGCAGCGCCTGCGGGAGCAACACGAGGGGCGGGAACGGGTCGCCCTGCTCACCCTCGACCAGGCACGGGCCAACGCCGAGCGGCTCTCCTTCGCCGAGCTGCCGGTGCCGGCCTTCACCGGCCTGCGGACCGTCCGGCCGGACCTGGGCACCATCCGCGAGATGATCGACTGGCAGTTCCTCTTCCTCGCCTGGGAACTGAAGGGGAAGTTCCCGGCGATCCTGGAGCAGCCGGTCGCCCGGGAACTCTACGACGACGCGAACGCGCTGCTCGACCAGATCATCGCGGACGGGTCGCTGACCGCCGTCGGGACGTACGGCTTCTGGCCGGCCCACGCCGAGGGCGACGACATCGTGCTGGAGGGCGAGGCCGCCGGGGTCCGGTTCCCGATGTTGCGCCAGCAGACCCAGAAGCCCGCCGGACGGCCGAACCGCTGCCTGGCCGACTACGTCGCCCCGGCCGGGGACCACCTCGGCGGCTTCGCGGTGGCGATTCACGGCGCCGAGGAGCTGGCCGCCAGCTTCGAGGCCCGGCACGACGACTACCGGGCGATCATGGTCAAGGCGCTGGCGGACCGGCTCGCCGAGGCGTTCGCCGAACACCTGCACCTGCAGGCCCGCCGGGAGTGGTACGAGCCGGACGCCAACCCGACGGTCGAGGACCTGCACGCGGAACGGTTCCGGGGGATCCGGCCCGCGCTCGGCTACCCGGCCAGCCCCGACCACAGCCTGAAGCGGGACCTGTTCGCCCTGCTCCGCGCGGACACGCTCGGCATCGGGCTGACCGAGTCCTACGCGATGACCCCGGCCGCCGCGGTCAGCGGGCTGTACTTCGCCCACCCGGCGTCCCGGTACTTCACGGTGGGCCGGATCGGCCGGGACCAGGTCGAGGACTACGCCGCGCGGCGCGGGCTCCCGGTGGCCGAGATCGAGCGCTGGCTGCGCCCGAACCTCGGCTACGACCCGGAGTCCTGAATTCCGCGGTGGTGGGGCGCCGACCGGGCCGACGGTGGGTCGCCCCGCGGCCGCCACCGGGTGGGTGGTCGGCACGGTGCCACCGCCGGTACGGCGAATGACGGCTCGGCTCCTCTGTGTAGGGACGGCTACGCTGGTGTGACGGTCGCGGGAGGGAGACTCGTGTCGTGGCGTGGCCCGATCTCCTGGCGGATGGGCGTCCGTCGGGGGGACTACCTCATCGATCATGCACTGTGGACGAGGGCGGCGGAGCGGATCGAGCCGCCACCCCACCGGCTGGTGCCGGGACCGCTCGATCTGGACACCGAGCCGCCCGTCCCGAGCCGGACCGCCGACGAGGTGCCGGACGACGTGCTCGGGGAGGAGTGGCTCGGCTGGTGGCTCTCCCTCGTCGACCCGCTCCGACAGCCGATCCGGCCCACCGAGGGGCTGGAACCCGCCTTCGACACGCCCGATCCGCTCGGCCTGGCGCCGTACCCGGCGCTGCGCCGGATCGTCGCGCGTCGCTGGCGGGAGGCCAGCGCGTGGCACGTCGCCCGACAGCGCACGCACGCCACCCGACCGCCGTCCGGTCCGGCCTCCCGGGACGTCGTGCACACGGTGGAGCGCTCACTGGGACGCCCGTTACGTCCGTTCAGCGTCGAGTTCATCCTGTTGCCGGTCCGTGACGAGGTGATTCGCCGGGTCGGCGAGGAGTGCTACCTCGTCCCCGAGCGGGTGCACGACAGTCCACGGTGGGCGGTCTGGCTGCGCAGTCTCGTGCTGCGCATCGGCTGACCCGCGCGGCGCAGCAGGTAGGGTGCCACACCGTGGCACACATCTGGAAGGGCGTGACGGAGACCGTCAGCCGCATCACCCGGCGGATACCCGTCCCGCGTACCGCCGGCCCCACCCCCGCCCGGGTGGCGCGTCGCCGTCAGCTCACCGCCGTGCAGCGACGGCAGCTCGTCTACGCGCCCGAACTCGACGGGCGGGCCGACCCGGGCGAGATCGTCTGGACCTGGGTGCCGTACGAGGACGACCCGCGTCAGGGCAAGGACCGACCGGTGCTGGTGGTCGGCCGGGTGAGCCGGACCCTGTTCGGGCTGATGCTCTCCAGCCAGAGCGAGCGGGACGGGCAGCGTCACTGGCTCGCCCTCGGCCCCGGCCCGTGGGACCGGGAGAACCGGCCGAGCTGGGTGCGCCTCGACCGGGTCCTGACCATGCGCGAGGACAGCATCCGCCGGGAGGGCGCGATCCTCGACCGGGAACGGTTCGAGCGGGTCGCGCGGGCGCTGCGCGCCGGGTACGGCTGGCACTGACGCCGGCCGGTCCGGCGTGACGGGGCACGGCGGTGCCGCGGATGGGGAAGGGCCCCTTCCGACGACCGGAAGGGACCCCTCCGTGACCCGCCAGGGCTCCCAGACGGGTGTCGCCCGTCAGGGCTTCCAGGTGGGTGTCGCCCGTCAGGGCTTCCAGGTGGGTGTCGCCCGTCAGGGCTTCAGGTAGGTGTTGTAGAAGACCGGCGACC
>CALGAM010000036.1 GCA_937951935.1 uncultured Micromonospora sp.
GCAGGAAGGAGCGCGAGGCAACACGGACGTACAAGTACCTGCAGAAGGCGCGGGAGGCGAAGAGGGACCTACGCATCTCGGGTGAGGGGGAACACCGGTCCGTCGCCCGGGAGCCCGTGGGCCCCTTCCACGCCATGCAGGAGGCCCTGCCCAACCCGCAACAGATCGCGAACAGCGTGTACAACACCCTGCCCGACTGGATGCGGAACCAGAACCAGAACCAGGGCCGAAACCGCTGACCGACCAGCCCGAACAACCCCGGCCAGACGTGACGACACGGAAAGGCGACGACCAGACGATGGTGTCGGCACCACCGGACGAACAGGCGCCCGGGCTCGAACCAGACGAGGACGAACCTCCCCTGGAAACCCCCGAGCCCGTCGCCTCCGACCCGCCGCCCAGACCGGTGTTCATGCCCTACCTGCGCGGACACCAACGTCTCCAGGCCCAGCGAGACCTGGCACAGTGGGTCCACCAACTCCTGGTCCCGGTCTACGTCCGGGAGGTCACCTCGACAGCACTCTGGTGCGACCAGTGGTGGCTCCACCCCGAGGCGGTCATGCAGCTACACGGACTCCAGATGGCCTGGAACCAACTGACCGGCCCCGGCGGCGGCCCGACCGGCCCGGCGATGTGGCACCGCGACTTCCTGGGCCCGCTCCTGACCGCCCTGCGCAGCCCGGCAGGCCCCTTCGCCGGCTGCAAACCCGGCCGACACCGCGACAGCCCGCCATACCAACCCCGCAACCCGCCCGGCATCCCCCCACCCGGCACGCCGGCAGACCACAGAAGATAACCCACCCCCGGGGGTACCGCGCCGCCTGGCGGCGCGGTACCCGCGCAGGGCCACCGAATCCGCGTAGCGGCCAGGCGGGTCCGGAGTCCGAGCCGTCGGACCCGACCACCAGCCCACCCTGGACACGCCCATCCCAACAGCGTGTCGGCCGGCCAGCCGAACGACCTCGAAACGCTGACGTTCGACTGGCCGGCCCCGCCACGGCACGGACAGCCAACCGCCGGCCGACCCGCCGTCGGCTCCGGAGGATCCGTGAACGGACTGGGGCCGATCGGCGTGGCCGGAGGCGGACCGGTCGGCGGCGGTCTCCGCCGCGACCCGCCGCCTCGCCGAGGCCGGCCTGTCGGTCGGGTACGACCATCGACGCGGACACTGCGGGGCCCGTGGGCCGAGCGCGAACGGGTCCGACCCGGCGCTCACGGCCGGACACGACCGTGCGCACCCGTCCCCACCGGCCCGTCGGGGCGGGTGTGGGCGGGTGCGCCCGGCAGGGTGGTCAGTTGGACCGCTGCCCGGTCCAGTCGTCGTGCTGCCCGTGCTGCTGCGTCTGGCAGTCGTCGGAGAGGGCCGTGCCGGACCCGGTCGGCCCGCAGTCGGTGGGCCGGTTCCCGGCGATGACGGTGTCGGGGTCCCGGTTGAGGGAGGTGTCCCTGGCGAACAGACCTCCCGGCGCCTTGGTGGCGCTGTTGTCCACGATCCTGCTGTCGACCAGGTTCAGCCGACCGGCTTCCGCGTAGATCGCGCCTTTCGACTCGGGACCGACCGCCGTGTTCCGGTTCACCTCGCTCCAGCGCACCGAGGTGTTCGACCGGACGGTGTACAGGCCGCTGCCGTCACCCCGGGTGGTGTTGCCGGTGACCGTGCTGTTGTTGAGCACGAGCACTCCGCGGACGGTGGAGATGCCGCCGCCGTCGACGGTGGCGGTGTTGTGCCGGACGTCGAGGTTGCGGAGGTCGAGGGTGGCGTCGTCGTTGGCCAGTCCGCCCCCGACCCTGGCGGTGTTGCCGACAGCCCTGCTGTCCCAGACCTTCGTCCGGGCCGAGTAGCTGGCCAGGCCGCCGCCGGCTGCCGCGTGGTTGTCGACGAAGGCGGTCTCGCTGACGTCGGCCGCGCCACGGAAGTTGGCCATACCGCCGCCGATGCCACCCGCGCTGTTGTTGACGAACGCGGACTTCTCGACGGTGAGGACGCCGCCGTTGAGCAGACCTCCGCCCTGTCCCTCGGCCCCGGCCGCGGTGTTGTCCCGGAACGTGCTGTCCACGACGGTCATGTGGCCGTCGTTGAACACCGCACCACCGCCGCCGTCCTTCTGCCTGAGGGCGGTGTTGCGGGTGAAGGTGGTTCGGGTGACGACGGCACTGCCGGCGTGCTCGACCCAGAGGGCGCCGCCCTGATCCGCGCGCCCGTTGTCGAGCGTGATGTCGATCAGTTCCAGCTCACCGCCGTTGTGGACGGTGAAGAACCGATAGTCGCCGGCGTTCGGAGCGCGGGTGAGGACGGCATCCCGACCCTCGATCGTGATCGGGTGGTAGATCGCTGGCAGGAGGTTCCTGTCGTCCGGACGGTTGACCTCCTGGCCCTCGCCCTGGCCGGTGGGCTCGCCGTCGGAACCACTGTCCGGGCCGCTGTCGGGTCCGGTGCGCTGGCTCTCCGGGCTGCCGGCGGGGCGGCTGCCCTGCTGGCCGCCGCCCGGCGCCGGCGACGGGCCCTGCGCCGCGGCGCCGGCGCGGGCGCCCGACGCCGGGGCCGGGGCCGGGCGCGGGCTCGGCTGACCGCTGGTCGGTCCCCCGTTGCCGGCTCGGCCCGGTGCGCCCGTACCGCCGTCCCTGACCGCGTCCGATCCGCCCGATCCCCCCGTGCCGCCGGGCCGGCCGGCGCCTGCGGTGCTCGGCGTGGTCTGGGCCGGCCCGTCGCCGGTGCTCGACACGCTGGCACGCCCGTCCGCTCCCGGTCCGGCCCGCTCCGCGTCCGTGGCAGGGCCCGTACCACCGGGTTGGTTCCCACCGGACACGGCCGTGCCCTGGCCACCGCGCGGGTCCTCCGCCCCGCCGGTCCCGGTGTCTGATCCACCGCGCGACCAGCCATCGGGACCGGTCTGCCGGCCCTGGTGGTGGCCGGTGGGATTGCCGAGCTCGTAGACGCACCGGGGCGCGAGCCGGAGCACGCCGCCGCCCGCGGCGTCGGCGCGCACCAGTGCGGCGATCAGCTTGGCCGAGTCGCAGGGCACCGACGTCACCTCGCGGTGGTCGCCGTACCCGTCACCATCCGCTGTCTCCCGGGCGGCGGAGACGCCGGACAGGCCGGCCGCCCCGGCCACCAGGGCTCCCGCCACGAGGCCCCCGGTCAGGAACCAGCGGGACGGCCGCCGTACGCGCATTTTCCGCCGTTCTGTACTCCCGTGGCTGATTCCTCGGAACTTGGACATCAAGCCTCCCTGCATTTCGTTCGGGACAGGGCCGCACCAACCCGGGCGCCGAGGGCCACCGGTCGTCGCAGCACCGAAAATCACGGTACGGCGATTACCGCAGCAAGACTGGCTTATCCGAATCAAACACACGATTTGGTTGAACCGGCCCCGACGCGGAAGAGCGCCGATTATTTCGGTCGGCGGTGGGCAGCGGAATCGAATCGGACGGCGTGTCGCAGAAGGCGCAGGCAGGCCGTGGCGGCCCGGCCGGGTCGGTTCTGGCCAGGGCGCCCGTACCGGCAGGAGCGTCGCGGGACGGGCGGAACACGCTGTCGGACGACGGTCGACACCGGACCGGGCCGAATGCGGCGTAAGACCCGGTCAGCCACGCCGAGGCCAACCACAATCGGGACAACGGTACGGGGCCGGCGGATCTGCGTCTCACCCGCCCCGAAACGTCGTTTCGGAAACGGACACGCCGAGCCTCTCCCAGCCGGGTAGAAGTCGGTCGACAGCGATACGAAACGGTTTCCGCCGTCGCTCGAACACTCGTGATTTCCGCCGGAGTGTCGGACGGGGTCAGGAAAGGCACGAATCCCCCGGCGCACGCCGGTTGGGCGCCCGCGGACGCCTTCCCGGGCCCGTGTGAGACCACCTGCACGGTCGCGGAACCGCCGAGGGAGTCTCCGGACAGCCCACGGGACACGCGTGGGCCTCTCCCCGCCGGCACAGCGGGCAGAGGCCCACGACCAGGGTCGTCAGAGGGTACGGGCCAGGCGGTCGGCGAGGATCCGGGTGAACCGGGCCGGATCGGCGAGTTCGCCGCCCTCGGCGAGCAGGGCCATGCCGTAGAGCAGTTCGGCGGTCTCGGACAGAACGTCGTCGTCCCTGCGTTCGGCGTGGGCGTCCCGCAGCCCGGTGACCAGCGGGTGGGTGGGGTTGAGTTCCAGGATGCGCTTGATCTGCGGAACCTCCTGGCCCATCGCCCGGTAGATCTTCTCCAGGTTCGGGGTGATGTCGTGGGCGTCACCGACGATGCAGGCCGGCGAGGTGGTCAGCCGCGACGAGAGGCGGACCTCCTTGACGTGGTCGGACAGCTTCGTCGTCAGCCAGGAGAGCAGCTCGGCGAAGTCCTTCTGCCGTTGCTCACGCTCCGCGCCGGCCTTCTTCTTCTCCTCCTCGGTGTCGAGGTCGACCTGGCCCTTGGCGATCGACTGGAACCGCTTGCCCTCGAAGTCCGGCACCGCGTCGACCCACATCTCGTCGACCGGGTCGGTGAGCAGCAGGACCTCGTAGCCCTTGGCCCGGAACGCCTCCATGTGCGGCGAGTTCTCGATCGTCGAGCGCGTCTCGCCGGTCACGTAGTAGATCTCGTTCTGGCCTTCCTTCATCCGCCCCACGTACTCGGCGAGCGTGGTGAGCTTCTCCGGATCGTGGGTCGAGGCGAACGACGAGATCTCCAGGATGGTCTTCTGGTTGTCGAAGTCGCTGAGCAGGCCCTCCTTGACCGCCCGGCCGAACTCCCGCCAGAACTTCTGGTAACGCTCGGCGTCGTTGGTCTGCATCTCCTTGATGGTGGAGAGCACCTTCTTGACCAGGCGTCGACGCATGAGCTGGATGTGCCGGTCCTGCTGGAGGATCTCCCGGGAGATGTTCAGCGACAGGTCCTGGGCGTCGACGACGCCCTTGACGAAGCGCAGGTACTCGGGCATGAGTTCCTGGCAGTCGTCCATGATGAAAACGCGTTTGACGTACAGCTGCACCCCGCGCTTGGCGTTGCGCATGAAGAGGTCGTACGGCGCCCGGGACGGGATGAAGAGCAGGCTCTCGTACTCGAACGTCCCCTCGGCCCGCATGTGGATGACCTCCAGCGGGTCCGTCCAGTCGTGGCTGAGGTGCCGGTAGAACTCCTTGTACTCGTCCTCCTTGACCTCCTCCTTCGGCCGCGCCCAGAGCGCCTTCATCGAGTTGAGCGTCTGGACCTCGGTGGTGGTCTTGCCGTCGGCGTCGGTCTTCTCGACCTCCATCCGGATGGGCCAGGAGATGAAGTCGGAGTACCGCTTGACGATCTCGCGGATCTTCCACTCGGCCGTGTAGTCGAAGAGCTGGTCCTCCTCGTCCTTGGGGCGCAGGTGAAGGGTGACCGCGGTGCCCTGGGGCGCCTCGTCGATGGTCTCGACGACGTACGTCGCCCCGCCGTCGGACTCCCACCGGGTGGCGGTGCTCTCCCCCGCCCGCCGGGTCACCAGCGTCACCCTGTCGGCCACCATGAAACTGGAGTAGAAGCCGACGCCGAACTGGCCGATCAGTTCCTGCGATCCGACCGCGTCCTTCGAATCCTTGATTTTCTGCAGAAGTTCCGCGGTACCGGATTTCGCGATTGTGCCGATAAGAGTGATCACCTCGTCGCGGGACATGCCGATACCGTTGTCCCGGACGGTGAGGGTGCGCTTCTCCTTGTCGACCTCGATTTTGATGTGCAGGTCGGAGGTGTCGACGTCGAGGTCCTTGTTGGTGTACGCCTCCAGCCGCAGCTTGTCCAGGGCGTCGGAGGCGTTGGAGATGAGCTCCCGCAGGAAGATGTCCTTGTTCGAGTAGATGGAGTGCACCATCAACTGCAGGAGCTGCCGCGCCTCGGCCTGGAACTCGAAGGTTTCGACACCGGTGCTCATGTGGACCTTCTCCCGAGAACAGTTCTTCCCGTTGCGGGCTCTTCGCCGACTGCGGAACGGCGTCGCCACCACGGGCCGCCGTTGCCCGGGCGCCATACTAATTGAGCGGACCGGTGGCCGGTCACGCGCCGGACCGGGTGGCGGCGGCGTGGGCCGCCAGTCCTTCCGCGCACCGGCGGAGGAAGCTGTCGAGGACCCGTCGGTAGAACCACCCGGTGCCGGGAATTCGCGCGGTGAACGACGAGTGCCAACGAATGATCGTCCCGTCGCCGTCCGGGGTGAGGTCGATGTTCGCCCGGTAGCCGCGCAGCGGCAGCCCGGAGACGAGTTCGTAGCTGAACCGACGCCCGGGCACCCGTTCGACCACCCGCTCCCGGCTGGTCACGCGCCCGGTCCGGAAGACCCGGATCGCGCCGACACCCTCGGGCTCGTCGTCTCCGGGCCGCTCCAGCTCGAACGAGCCGAGCGGAGACCAGACCGGCCATCCCGCGCCGTCGACCAGCAGCTCGTAGACCCGGTCCGGGTCGGCCGTCGTCCGCACCCGGACGTCGATGTGCTGTCGCGCCATGGCACACCCCTCCCATCCATGTACCAACTGGTACGTCTGATGCGTGTACCGTACGGTACATGAGCTCGGACGCGCGCACCCAGCTGCTCTCCCGTGCCGTCGCGTACGTCACCGCGCACGGCGTCAGCGGGCTGAGCCTGCGCGGCCTGGCGGCCGCCATCGGCACCAGCCACCGCATGCTGATCTACCACTTCGGCTCGATGGACGGGCTGCTCGTCGAGGTCGTCCGGCACGTCGAGGAGCAGCAGCGGGCTGCCCTGGCCACCCTCGGCCCCGACTCGGTCAGATCGCCGGCCGAGGCGATCCGGGCGGTGTGGGACCGGCTCGCCGACCCCGCCCTGTGGCCGGTGGAGCGGCTCTTCTTCGAGCTGTACAGCCAGGCGCTGCGGGGACGCCCGGGAACCGTCCGACTGTTGGAGGGGGTGGTGGAGAGCTGGGTCGACCTCACCGTCGACCTGGCCGCCGGCTGGGGCGTACCGGCCGAGGTGGCCCGTGTCCACGCCCGACTCGGCGTCGCGGTGATCCGTGGCCTGCTGCTGGACCTGCTCGCCACCGGTGACCGGGCCGGCGCCGACGCCGCCATCGCGGCCTTCGCCGCCGCCTACGAGCAGGGCCTGTCCGGGGTCCAGCCGCGGACACCGTCGGCGGACCACGCGACCGGGCCCGCCTGACAGGTTCCGTCACCGTTGCCCACCACGCCGGGCCGGCGTCGCGGCGCCACCCGCCCGGGTGGCCCACGACGCCGGCCGGAGACGGTACCGGGTCAGCCCCGGTTCGCGGCCACGACCGCCACCGGCGCCGGTGACACCGGCGCCGGCGCCGCCGGCCCCTCCTCCTCGAACCCGATCCGCGCGTGCAGCCGGCGCAACACCGCCGGCGCCGCCCAGTTGTGGCGGCCCAGCAGCGTCATGGTGGCCGGCACCAGCAGCATCCGCACGACCGTGGCGTCCAGGGCGACGGCCAGCACCAACCCCAGCCCGATCGCCTTGATCGGCGCGAATCCACCGATCAGGAACCCGGCGAACACCACCAGCAGCAACAGCGCCGCCGAGGTGACGATCCGACCGGTACGCTGCAGCCCTTCGGCCACCGCCCGCTGCGGGTCGGCACCGGCCCGCCACCGCTCCCGGATCCGGGACAGCAGGAACACCTCGTAGTCCACCGAGAGCCCGAAGGCGATCGCGGCGACCAGGACCGGGACGGTCAGGTTCGTGGTGTCCAGGCGCACCGTGCCGAAGAGCCCGGCCAGGTGACCCTCCTGGAACACCCAGACCACCGCACCGAGCGCGGCGCCCAGGCTCAGCACGTTGGTGAGCACCGCCTTGACCGGCAGCAACACCGAACCGGTCAGTGCGAAGAGCAGCACCAGGGTCGCCAGCGTGACGACCAGGGCGGCCCACGGCAGTCGCTCGGCGAGCATCGCCCGGTAGTCCACCAGCTGGGCGGCCTGACCGGTCACCGCCACCTCGAACGGCGCCGACAGCGCCCGGATCTGCGCGACGGCCTCCGCCGCCGCGGGGGACGCCGGAGGCTGCTCCGGCGCGGCACGCAACACGGTGAGCGCCGGTGCCACCGGTGCCACCTCGACCCGGGTGACGCCGGGTACGGCGGCGACGCGGTCGCGTAGCCGGGCCAGCTCCGGGTCGTCGGCGGCGGCGGAGGCCACCACCACGATGGCGTCCGGCCCGGTGTGCTCCGGGTAGTGCGTGGTCAGCGCCTCCCACATCCGGCGGGTCTCGGTGCTGGCCGGCAGCAGCCGCGGGTCCCCGTACCCGAGCCGCAGGTCGAACGCCGGAACGGCCAGCGTCGCGAGCAGGCCGACGACGGCGACCAGGGTCACCAGCGGACGGCGCTGCACCGTCCGGGCCACGGCGCCGAAGACACCGTCGCCGGTGCGGGGCGCCGCCGGCGGGATACGCCGACCGAGCAGCACCAGCAGCGCCGGCAGCAGGGTCAGCGCGGCCAGCATGTCCAGCGCGACCACGGCCGCGCCCGCGAAGCCCATCGACCGCAGGAAGGGATCCGGGAACACCAGCAGGCCGCAGAGCGCGACCGCCACGGTCAGACCGGCGAACAGAACCGTGCGCCCCGCGCTGACCACCGCGCGGGCCACCGCGGTCGGCACGTCCGGCGTCGCCACGCGCTCCTCCCGGAACCGGTTCACCATCAGCAGCGCGTAGTCGACGGCGAGGCCGACGGCGAGCATGGTGGTGACCTGGATGGCGTACACCGAGACGTCGGAGACGAGGCTGAAGCCGTACAGGACACCGAAGGTCGCCCCGATGCCGACCACCGCGACCAGCAGCGGCAGGCCCGCCGCGACCAGCCCGCCGAAGACGAACAGAAGCAGCACCAGGACCACCGGCAGGCTCAGCGCCTCGGCCCGGGTCACGTCCTGCTGTGCCTGCTGGTTGAACTCGTCGTCGCTGATCGGTCCGCCGGCGACCGCCACCTGCGGCGCCTCGATCCGGCGCAGCCGCTCCGCCGCCGAGTGCGCCGCCGTGCCGGCGTCCGACCCCGGCGCCAGGTCGACGGTGATCAGCAGCGCGTTGCCGGTGGCCGCCGAGGGCAGCGGGTCGGAGACCGCGGCGACGCCCGGGATCCCCCGCACGTCGGCGATCGCCGCCGCGACGCTGTCGCGCAGCGCCGGGTCGGTCGCCGGCGCACCGTGGACCACCGCCGTCAGCCGCACCGGCTCGGCGGCGTCCGCCAGCCGCTGCCGGGCGATCTCCGACTCGCTGCCGGGCACGGTGCCGACGTCACCGACGAGCCGCTCGAAGACGCCGCCACCGACACCGAAGCCGCCGATCAGGACTGCGACCCAGATCAGGATGACCACGACCGGACGCCGGATGGTGAATCTGGCTGTGGAGCCGAGCATGACCCTCTCCAAGGGGGTGCGTGTGATCAGGACGCACCGATGCTCGGCCGCCGGGGGCCGGTTCCGGATCGCCACCGGGAGCGACGGTGGGTTCCGTCGCCGGAGGGAGATCGTGCCGGGGCGGGGTCAGTCGCGGGAGGGAGTCGCGCCCACCGGCCCGTCGGCCACCGCGGCGTCCCCGGGCCGCACCAGACCCGACTCGTACGCCAGCACGACCGCCTGGACCCGGTCCCGCAGGTGCAGCTTGGCGAGCAGATTGCTGACGTGGGTCTTCACGGTGTGCTCGGAGACGAACATCGCCGCGGCGATCTCCGCGTTGGACAGCCCCCGGGCGATCTGCCGCAGGGTCTCCAACTCCCGGGCGGTCAGGTTGGCCAGCCCGGCCGGGGCGGGGCCGGTGCGGGGACGCCGCTGCCGGGCCACCACGTCGGCGATCAGTCGACGGGTCACGCTGGGTGCCAGCAGCGCCTCACCGGCTGCGATCACCCGCACCGCGTCGACCAGTTCCTCGCGCCGGATGTCCTTGAGCAGAAAGCCGCTGGCGCCGGCGTGCAGCGCGTCGTAGACGTACTCGTCGAGGTCGAACGTGGTCAGCACGAGCACCCGCGCCGCGGTCTCGGCGCAGATGCGGGCGGTGGCCCGGATACCGTCGAGGTTGGGCATCCGGACGTCCATCAACACGACGTCCGGGTCGAGCTCCCGCGCCAGCCGGACCGCCTCGACGCCGTCGGCGGCCCCACCCACCACCTCGATGTCCGGCTGGGCGCCCAGGATCATGGCGAACCCGTCGCGGACCAGGGTCTGGTCGTCCGCGACGAGCACCCGCAACGGGGAATCGGCAGTCACGCCGCCCTTCCTACCGCAACGGCAGCGTCGCCGCGACTCGGAACCCCCTGCCGTCCCGTCCCGGCCCGGTGCTCAGCACCCCACCGGCCGCGGCCACCCGCTCCCGCATGCCGACCAGCCCGTGCCCACCCGACCCGGACGCCGCCGGACCCCGGCCGTCGTCGCAGACCTCCACCCGCAGGGCGGTGTCCTGCCAGTCCAGCCGAACCCACAGCCGGCTGGCGGCCGCGTGGCGCAGGGTGTTGGTCACCGACTCCTGCACGATCCGGTACACCGTCACCCCCAGGTCCGCGGGAACCGGCCGACGGTCACCGTGCTCCTCGAGGACGGCGACCAGGCCGGCCCGGCGGGCGCCGTCCACCAGCGGACCGACCGCGTCGAGGCCCGGCAGCGGCGCGCGGGTCGGCTCCGGCGACCGCAGCACCCCGAGCACCCGGCGCAGCTGCAGCAGCGCGTCCCGGGCGGTCGTCGAGATCGTGTCGAAGATCTCCGCGGCCCGGTCCGGATCGGTGCGCACCATCACCGGACCCGCCTCGGCCTGCACCACCACCAGACTCATCGAGTGGGCGAGGATGTCGTGCACCTCGCGGGCGATCCGCTCCCGCTCCCGGGCCGCCGCCGCATGCTGCTCCTCGGCCAGCCGCCGGGCCCGCTCCTCCAGCAGCGCGATCCGGTCCCGGCGGGCCCGGGCGCTGGTCCCCATCGCGTACGCCACCAGGAACGCGATCGCCGTCGGCCCGAAGGACAGCAGTTCGTTCCGGGGGATGACCGAGATCGCGACCCCGACCCCCGTACCGAGCAGCAGGATCACCCGGTGCACCGGTGGGCAGATCGAGGCGAAGGTGTAGGTGGCGACCAGCTGGGCGGCGGGGACGTTGCCCAACGCGCCCCTCAGCGCCAGCCAGGTGGTGCCGACGCCGACCAGCACGGTCACCCAGAACGGGTGGCGGCGCCGCCAGACCAGCGGCGCGGCGTTCAGCCCGGCGAGCAGGAACACCCACCATTCGGTGCGGTGCTCGGTGAGCGCGTTGATGACGATGACGAGGTAACAGGCGAGCGCGACGACCGCGTCGACCACCAGCGGAGGCTGCCGTCGCCCCCACCCGACCAACCGCCACCACCACTGCCGCATCGGCACAGTATCGGGGCCGCCGGCACCGCCGCGCCTCCCTCGTGGGAGCGAGGTCCGCTCACTCCCGCAGGGGAGTTCCACGCCCGCCTGGGAGCGGGTCCCGCCCCACCCCCGGTGCGCGTCCGCCGACACCGCACCGGGGCCGTCGTCAGGCGTGACGCCACAGCCGGCACTGTCGCACCACCGGTCCCGACTTGCGGCGTTGACCTGCGCGGCCCACCACCTCGGCCGGATCCTTGAGCCGTGCCGACATACGACTACCGGTGTCCGCGGGACGGCACCTTTCCGCTGCGCTTTCCCATCGGCGAGGCCGCGCCCGGGGTCCGCTGCGCCGCCTGCGGCGGCGAGGCGGTCCGGGTCTTCGCCCCGCCGATGCTGAACGCGCTGCCGCGGCCGCTGGTCGCGGCGCTCGACCGGACCGCACGCAGCGCGGAGACGCCCGAGGTGGTGACCCGGATTCCCGACGCCGGGCGACGGCGACGGCGCGCGACGCCGCACCCCGGGCACGCCCGGCTGCCCCGACCCGACTGACGCAGCAGGAGGCTGCCATGCCCGAGGTCCTGTTTCCGCTCGACTCGTCGAAGAGTTTCACCGAGCAGGAGATCGTCGGCCACAACCGGTGGCACCCCGAGATCCCGCCGGTGGCCGAGGTACGCCCCGGACAGTCGTTCCGGGTGTACTGCCGGGAGTGGTTCGACGGCGCCATCCACAACGACGACTCGGCAGACGACGTCCGGAACGCGCCACTGGAGATCGTGCACGCGCTCAGCGGCCCGTTCGCGATCCGCGGCGCGGAGCCCGGTGACCTGCTCGTCGTCGACATCCTGGACGTGGGCCCGCTCCCGCAGGAGGACTCCGGGCCGCTCGCCGGCCAGGGCTGGGGCTACACCGGCATCTTCGCCAGGAGCAACGGCGGCGGGTTCCTCACCGACCACTTCCCCGACGCGTACAAGGCGATCTGGGACTTCACCGGTCAGCGGGCGACCTCCCGGCACATCCCCGGGGTCACCTTCACCGGGATGATCCACCCCGGGCTGATGGGCACCGCCCCGTCGGCCGACCTGCTGGCCCGGTGGAACGCCCGGGAGGCGGCGCTGCGTGCCACCGACCCCGACCGGGTCCCACCGTTGTCGCTGCCGCCCCTGGCCGACGGCGCGATCCTCGGCTCGCTGCGCGGCGCCGACTTCGACCGGGTGGCGGCCGAGGCGGCCCGGACCGCGCCACCCCGGGAGAACGGCGGCAACCAGGACATCAAGAACCTGACCAAGGGGACCCGGGTCTTCTACCCGGTCTACGTGCCCGGGGCCAACCTCTCCGTGGGCGACCTGCACTTCTCGCAGGGGGACGGCGAGATCACCTTCTGCGGGGCGATCGAGATGGGCGGCTACGTCGACCTGCAGGTGGACCTCATCAAGGGCGGGATGGAGACGTACGGGGTGTCGGAGAACGCCATCTTCCTGCCCGGCAACGTCGATCCGCGGTACAGCGAGTGGCTGGCCTTCTCGGGCATCTCGGTCACCACCGACGGCGAGCAGCGCTACCTGGACTCGCAACTGGCCTTCCAGCGGGCCTGCCTGCACGCCATCGACTACCTGACCCGCTTCGGATACACCCCGGAGCAGGCGTACCTGTTGCTGGGGGCGGCACCGATCGAGGGACGTTTCTCGGGGGTGGTGGACATCCCCAACTCCTGCGCCACCATCTACATCCCGACCGCGATCTTCGACTTCGACGTCCGCCCCTCGGCCCGCGGGCCGGCCCGGATCGATCCCGGCCAGGGTGCCCCGAAGGCGGCCGACTGACCCCGCGCCGGACGACAAGGCGCCGGATGACACGGCGCCGGGTGACGAGCGGCGCCGGCCGGGGCGGGGGACGTCGGTCGGCGGCCTCCGGCGCGACGCGGCACCCCCGCCGGGGCAACACCTCAGCCGCCGGCGCCCTGACCACCGGTCAGCAGGTGCTGACCGAGCGGGGTGAGCCGGTGCACGACGGCGCGACCCGCCCGGACGGTGTCGACCAGCCCGGCGGCGCGTAACGCGGCGGTGTGCTCCGAGGCAGACGACACGCTGATTCCCACGTCGTCCGCCAGGGTGGTCGTGGTGTGCCGGCCCGGCTCGCCGATCCGGCGCAGCACCGCCGCCCGGGTACCGCCGAGGAGCCGGGCGAGCGGATCCACCCCGGAGGGGTCCGGGCGGGTCGGCGCCGGCGGTGCCGCCGGGTACACCAGCAGTACCGGCCGCCCCGGCTCGACCAACACCCGGGGCCGTGGACCGGCCAGCGGGTCGGGCATCAGCAGCAGCCCTTCGCCCGTGCCGGGCAGATCCGCGCTCCACCAGCTGTCGACGTGCAGGACGGGCGCAGACCACCGGATCGAGGGATGCAACCCGGCGAGCAGACCGTCCACCCCGGACAGCGCGTACGTCTGGCCGACCCCGAAGACCCGCTGCCGGTAGGCCGCGGTCAGGTACGCCCAGTCCGGGGCGAGCACCGCGTCGAAGAACCTCCGCAGCGCCGCCACCAGCACGTCGAGCACGTCCCGGTCGGCCGCGGCGAACCGCCGCCGCCACGGGCTGGCCGGCATCCGCGCGTACACCTGGGCGAGCTCGGCGCGGATCCGCCGCCGGGGTGTCGCCAGAATCGCCTCGATGCCGGCCTCCACCGACTCGAGCCCGTCGTACGGGGTGAGGAAGTCGGGCAGGCGTCCGCGGGCCGGCAGGAGATGCCACAGCGGGCGGACCGCCGACGCGACCACCGCGCCGCGTCTGGCGAGGGTGGGCAGCAACGCGGCGGCCGTCGGGTCACGCAGCGCCTGACAGGCCAGGACCGCGGCGCCGACCGGGTGGGGACGTTGGACGAACCGCACCCGGGCCAGGTCCGCCGGGAGAAGCCGAACCGAGATCATGACCCCAGGCTGCCGCCATTCGGCGTACGCCGAAAGGGTTGCCCCGGTCGGGCTCCCGACCCGAGGGTGGGGGCGCGTCGAACGGGAGGGGGCCGGGGTGCGCCGGATTGTCGCCTGGTGTGTGTCGCTGGGACTGCTCGGCGGGGTCGCCGCGTGCGGTGACAGCCCGCGCGGGTCCGCCCCCGCCCCCTCGGCCAGCACGGTCACCCAGGTGCCGGGGCCGGGACAGCACGAGTTGACCCTGGAACACGGCGGAACCACCCGCCGCTACCGGCTGCACGCCCCGGCGGGCTACGACCCGAACCGGCCCAGCCCACTGGTGATCGCGCTGCATCCGTATCCCGGCGACGGGCTGAGCCTGAGCCGGATGGTCGGCCTGGACGAACTGGCCGCACGCGAGAACTTCCTGGTCGCGTACCCGGACGGGATCAACCGCGGCTTCAACGCCCTCGTCTGCTGCGGCACGGCCGACGACGTCGGCTTCCTGACCGCGCTCACCGAGCACCTGGTGAGCACCTGGCGAGTCGATCCGGACCGGGTCTACCTGACCGGCATGTCCAACGGGGGTGACCTGAGCTTCCGGGCGGCGGTCGAGGCGTCCGGCCGGTTCGCCGCGATCGGTGTGGTCAGTGGCGGGTTCATCGGGGACCGGGCGGCGGCCGACGACTACGCGCCCTCCCGGCCCGTATCGGTGATCACGTTCATCGGCGGCCAGGACCGGTACGTCGACGACTTCCGTACCGGGATCGAGGCGTGGCAGCGGCGGCTACGTTGCGCGCCGGTGGCACCGGCACCACCACCGGCCGCGGGGGTCGTGCTCACCCGCGCCCGCTGCGCCGACGGCAGCGACGTCGAGGTCTACCTGGTCGAGCAGATGGGACACGCCTGGCCCGGGGCGACCGCCGGCGGCATGGCGGCGCCGGACGCCGGCGTGGTGGCCACCGAGCTGATCTGGAGGTTCTTCGCCGCCCACCCGCGCCGCGCCTGATCCGCCCACGCTCGCCGGCGGCACCCCGGACGGGCGTGGGCACAGGCCCGGGCGTGACCGTCGCCTCTGCCCGGTGGGGCCCGCGGCCGTTGCTTCCCCGCGCCCGCCCGGGTGGCTCGGCTCGGGGCTAGCCGACGGGTTCCACCAGGTGCAGGCGTCGCTCGGCCAGACCGATGGTCAGCCGCTGCCCCCAGGCCAGCGCCAGGTGGTCCTGTTCGAGCCCGTCGGCGAAGACGACCAGCCGTTCCCGCTCGGCGACCAGTTCCAGGGTCTCGCCCGGAGCCAGCCGGCCGGCGGTCAGCGAGGTTCCGGTCGCCGGGGACGGCCACGCCTCCCGGACGAACCAGCACAGCGCCGGCTCGTCGGGGGCCGGCAGCGCCGGGGCGGCGGCGCGTTCCCGGGCGATCGAGGCACACCAGCCGGTGGCACCGGTGCCGGTCCCCACCACCAGCCCGGAGGAGGACTGGCGCTCCCGCCGACCGTCGCTGGTGGAGAGCAGGTACCGGGCCGACTGGTGGCCCGGGTGTCCGGCGTAGATCTCGTTGAGCCCCAACAGTTCCTGGCCGTCGTCGAGCACGGCCCGGACCATGGTGCGGTGCCGGACCGGGGCCCGGCCGGCCGCCACCGCGGGCAGCAGCCGGGTGACGGCGGTGGGGGCGAACCGTACGAGGACGCCGGGGTTGCGGCCCGGCTCCGGGTCGACGCCGATGACCGGCTGTCCGTCGAGGTACTTCGCCACGTTGGCCACCAGGCCGTCCTGGCCGACGGCGAGCACGATGTCCTCGGGGGCGAACGGAAAGCGGGCGAGGTCGTCGCGGTCGGCGTAGCCGCGCCGCCAGTCGGCGGGCACGGCCGCCCCGACCGTGGTCAGCGCGGCCTGCAACGCGTCGTGGCGGGCCTGGACCTCGGCCAGGTTCCGTCCCCGTCGGCCGAGGTAGTGGTCGGCGGCTGCCCGGGTGCCGTGCTGGGCCAGCAGTTCGTCCAGCTCGCTGCGCCGGCTCACCACGACCACGCGGGGGGCGAGGGTCGCGCTCACCGGGCGAGCCGGCCCAGCAGACCGGTCAGCACGTCCGGGGTGATGGTGAGCTGGTCGACCTCGGGGAGGTGACCGGCCATCTCCCGCAGGGCCAGTGCCTGGAGCACCCCGGGTGGCAGGTCCCGGTACGCGGCCAGCTTCGCCGCCTCCGCCTCGGCCTCGGCCAGGCCGACCGCCCGGGCCCCGGCGGCCCGGGCCTCGGCGAGGGTGCGTTCCTTCTCCGCCTCGGCGGAGGCCAGCACCCGGGCACGTTCGGCCGCCGCCGCGGTGGCGACCCGTTCCCGCTCGGCCTTGCCCTGGGCCGCCGCCAGCTCCGCCGCCGCCTCCAGTTCCACCCTGCGCCGCGCGTTGGCCCCGTGCTGTTCGACGAGCTGCTGCTCCCGCCGGGCCAGCTCGATCTTGTTCTGGAGTTCGTTCTCCGCGATCGCCCGTTCCTGTTCGACGGCCTGGGCCCGGCGCGCGTAGGTGGCGCGGTCGGCCTCGACCTGCACCGCCTCCCGGGTCGGGGTCTGCAGCGCCCGCTCCATCTCCGGCTCGGGGCGGATCGCCACGACCCGGGCGCTCACCACGGCGACCCCGATGTCGGCCAGCCGGGCCTCGTCGCGCAGTCCGGCCGAGACCGCCTCGCGGACCGCCGCGATGTCGGTCAGCGCCTCGGCCAGCGGCACCCGGGCCAGCAGGTCCAGCGCCGGCTGCTGGGCCAGCTCGGCCAGGAGCGTGGCGATCTGGTCGAGCGGGCGGCCTCGGGCCACGCCGGTGCGCGGGTCGATCGAGAAGTCCAGCCGGCTCGCCGCCAGTGCCGGGTCGACGATCCGGTACGTCACCGTGGCCTGCACGGTGACGTCGGCGAAGTCGTTGGTCCGGGCGTGGAACATCAGCGGCAGTTCCCGGTCGTCGACCGGCACCTCGCTCAGTACGCCCGCCAGCGGCCGGTACCAGAAGGACTGTCCGGTGCCCTCGTGCCTGACCCGGCCTCCGACGTGGTGCCGCACCCAGGTGGTGGGTGTCCCCCGGAGGTGCCGCAGGAAGAACCGCCTCGTCACGTCGGCCATGGAACGTCCACCCCTCC
>CALGAM010000037.1 GCA_937951935.1 uncultured Micromonospora sp.
ACCCGCCGGCCGGTGGCGTGGTGGATCGCGTTGGCGATCGCCGCCGCGGTGCCGACGATGCCGATCTCGCCGACGCCCTTCACCCCGAGCGGGTTCACCACATCGTCCGGCACCTCGATGGTCTCCACCACCACGTCCGGGGCGTCGGCGTTCGTGGCGACCAGGTAGTCGGCGAGGTTCTCGTTGGCGTACCGACCGGTGTGCGGGTCCATCCGGGTCGCCTCCAGCAGCGCCTGGCTGAGCCCCCAGAGCATCCCGCCCACCAGTTGGCCGTGCGCGGTTCTGCGGTTGAGCACCCGCCCGGGGGCGAAGACCCCGACGAGCCGGCGTACCTGGACCCGCCCCAGGTCGGCGTCGACCGCGACCTCGGCGAACTGCGCCCCGAAGGTGTGCATGGCGTGGTCGCTGGCCGCCGGCGGCACCGGCGTCCAGGTGCCGAGGGCCTCGACGTCCGGCAGGTGGTTGCGTGTCATCAGCTCGGCGTACGTCTCGCCGACCTCGGGCGCGTCCCGCCGGCACATCCGGCCGTCCCGGACCACGATCTCCTCCGGGTCGGCGCCGTGCAGCGGCGAGCCCGGGTCGGCCACCGCGTGCCTGACGAGCTGGTCGCGCAGCCGCGTGCCGGCCAGGTGTACGGCAGCACTGGTCGCCCCCGCCCCGGCCGACCCGACCGCGGCGGCGACGTTGGGCAGGTCGGTGCTGCCGCCGACGAAGCGTACCCGGGCCACCGGCAGCCCGAGGGCGTCCGCCGCCACCTGGGTCATCGCGGTGAGCGCCCCGGTGCCGAACTCGGATATCCCGGCCTCCACCACCGCGCTGCCGTCGCCGTACATCCGGGCCCGGGCCCGCTGCGGGCTGATCGGCGCGGCGACCGGGTACGCCGCGGTCGCCATGCCGGTGCCGACCAGCCACTGCCCGTCGCGCCGGACGCCGGGGGTGGGGTCGCGGTCGGCCCATCCGATGAGCTCGGCGCCGCGCCGGTAGCACTCCGTCAGCCCCTTGCTCGACCACGGTCTGCCGCTGGCCGGGTCGGTGTCGGCGTGGTTGCGCAGCCGCAGGTCCAGCGGGTCGACGCCGACGGCGTACGCGAGCTCGTCCATCGCGCACTCCAGGGCGAACATCCCGGTCGCCTCGCCCGGCCCGCGTACGAAGGTGGGGGTGACGACGTTTCCCCGGACCAGGCGGTAGCCGCCGGCGTGGTTCGGGCAGGCGTAGGTGACCGCCGCCGACTCCAGCGAGGGCTCGGCCCAGTCGTCGACCTGCGAGGTCAGTCCGATCTTGTCGTGGATCAGGGCGACCAGCCGCCCGGTCCGGTCGGCGCCGATCCGGATCCGCTGCTCCTGCTCCTCCCGGTGTCCACACGAGTGGAACATCTGCTCGCGGCTGAGTGCGAGCCGGACCGGCCGGCCCACCTGGCGGGCGGCGAGCGCGGCGAGGGTGACGTGCGGCCAGACCAGCGCCTTGGCCCCGAAGCTGCCCCCGACGTGGTGGCTCACCACCCGGACGTTCGTCGGCGGCAGGCCGAGCAGTTCGGCGACGCTGAGCTGGGTCGCGGTCGGCCCCTGGGTCGAGTCGTAGAGGGTGAGCCGGTCGACGTCGTCCCAGACCGCCGTGGTCGTCGACGGCTCCAGCGGGTTCTGGTGGTTGACCGCGAACCGGTACGTCAGGTCGAGGGTCACCGCGGCGTCCCGCAGCGCCGCCTCGGGGTCGCCCCGGGTCGGACTCCGTCCCGGGACCAGCCCGCCGAAGATCGTCTCCGGCTGGTACGCCTGCTCCCGCCCCTGGTCGAGCAGGGTCAGCGCGGGAGTCTCCGCGTAGCTGACCCGGACCAGGGTGGCGGCGTGCTCGGCGCGTTCCGGGGTGTCGGCGACGACGATCGCCACCGGCTGCCCGGCGTAATGGATCACGTCGTCCTGCATGGGGAAGAAGCTCTGCCCGTGCGCGGCCAGTCCGGCCAGGGACGGGAAGAGTCGCGGTCGGACGGCGACCCGGGGCAGGTCCAGGTGGGTCAGCACGGCGATCACCCCGTCCGCCGTCGTCGCCGCGCCGCAGTCGATCCCGACGATCCGGCCGCTGGGCACCTGGGCGCCGACCAGCACCGCGTACGCGAGGTTCGGGAGCGGGACGTCGCCCGAGTACCGGGCGGCCCCGGTCACCTTGGCCCGGCCGTCCACCCGGTCCAGGCCCGCGCCGATCGCCGGGCTCACGCGCGCTCCTCCCGGCCGCCGCCGTCCGCGCCGAGCAGCCCGGTGGGCCTGCCGTCGCGCAGCTGCGGGTCGCCGACCGCCAGCCGTAGCGCCCGGACGATGGTGCGCCGCGCCAGCTCGATCTTGAAGTCGTTCATGCCGTACCCGACCGCCGGGGCGAGCTCCTCCCGGGCCGCCGCGGCGAAGCTCTCCACCGTGGCCGGTGCGCCGACCAGTGTCGCCTCGGCCCGGCGGGCCCGCCACGGCACGGTGGCGACGCCGCCGAGCGCCAGCCGGACGTCGGCGACGGTGCCGCCGTCGAGCCGGACCGCCACCGCCGCCGAGGCGAGCGCGAACTCGTACGACTCGCGGTCGCGCACCTTCACGTACAGCGACCGGCTCGCCATCGGGTTCGGTGGCACCTCGACCGCGACCACCAGTTCGCCGTGGTCCAGTGGGTGCTCGCGGTGCGGGGTGTCCCCGGGGAGCAGGAAGAACTCGTCGGTGGTGTACCGGCGGGGTCCGTTCGGGCCCTGGGTCAGCACGACCGCGTCGAGCGCCGCCAGCGCGACCGCCAGGTCCGACGGGTGGGTGGCGATGCAGCACTCGCTGGTGCCGAGGACCGCGTGTCCCCGGTTGATCCCGGGGATGGCGCTGCACCCGGTGCCCGGCTCGCGCCTGTTGCAGCCGGCGGCCACGTCCCGGAAGTAGCCGCAGCGCACCCGCTGCAGCAGGTTCCCACCGATCGAGGCCATGTTCCGCAGCTGCGGCGAGGCGCCCAGCAGCAGGGCCTGGGAGATCATCGGGAACCGGCGCCGGACCGGCAACGCCTGGGCGGCGTCGCTCATCCGGGCCAGGGCCCCGATCCGCACCCCGCCCCCGGGCAGCTCCTCGACGTGGCGCAGCGGCAGGTCGTTGATGTCGACCAGCCGGCGCGCCCGGGAGACGGAGCAGCGTTGCAGGTCCACCTCGGTGGTGCCGCCGGCCAGGAAGGTGCTGTCGGGGTCGGCGGCGACGGTGCCGATCGCGGTGGCGACGTCGGCCACCCGGGAGTAGCTAAGCGGTCGCATCCGGCCCACCCCCCGACGCCGGTCCGGCGCCCGCCGGGCCGGGCCGCGCCGACCCGCCCTCGGCCGCGGTGGCCGGCAGGTGGTTCGTCGCCGCGTCGCGGACCTGCCGGATCGCCGCCCGGATGTTCGGGTACGCCGCACAGCGGCACAGGTTGCCGCTCATCCACTCCCGGATCTGGTCGTCGTCGGCGGCGTGTCCCTCGGCGAGGAACGCCACGGCCGACATGATCTGCCCCGGGGTGCAGTAGCCGCACTGGAAGGCGTCGTGGTCGAGGAACGCCTGCTGCATCGGGTGCAGGTCCACCCCGTCGGAGAGCCCCTCGATCGTGGTGATCTCGTGGGTCTCGCAGGCGATGGCGAGGGTCAGGCAGGCCAGCACCCGGCGTCTGTCGACCCAGACCGTGCACGCCCCGCAGGCGCCCTGGTCGCAGCCCTTCTTGGTGCCGGTCAGGCCGAGCCGGTCCCGCAGGGCGTCGAGCAGGCTGACCCGGGGCTCGACCAGGACGGTGCGGGGCGTGCCGTTGACGTGCAGGCGTACCACGACCGCGTGTGGACCCCGGACGACCGCGGTGTCGGCGGTCTGCACCGCCCCGGCCGTCTCCGCGTACGACGTCACCTGTCCCCCCGCATCCCCCGCTGGCGGCTGCCCACCCGCCCGGCGTGGTCGTCCGGCCGGCGGGTGTCGTCCTCACCGTACCGTCGAAAGTGGCGCTATCGGGCGTACATCGCAGAAGGAGTGAACAGCCCCGGGTCGGGCTACCGCCGGGGGTGGTGACGGGTGGCCGACGGGAACCCCGGCGATCAGGCGGCGGCCGACGACGACCGCCGGGCCCGCCACCACCGGACCCCGTACAGGGCGACGACGGCCAGGCCCAACCCGGCCGGGGCCACGGCGAGCCAGTTCACCTCGTCCGGCGCGACCACCGCGGCTCCCACCGCGGCGTAGCCGAACGCCGAGGGGGCCGAGGCGAGGACGCTGCCGACCAGGAACGGCAGCGGTCGGGCACCCGTGGTGCCGTAGCCGTAGCTGACCAGCCCGAAACCGCCGAGCGGCAGCAGCCGTACGGAGATCACCCCGAGGACGCTCTGCCGGGTGAACCAGTGGTCCAGCCGGGCCAGCCGGCCGCGTACCCGGTCGGCGACGAAGTCCCGCCCGAGCAGCCGGCCGACCGCGAAGCCGGCCGCCGCGGCCAGCAGCGCCGCGGCCAGCGTGTAGCCGGCCCCGGCGAGCGGCCCGAAGAGCGCTCCCCAGACCACGGTGATCGCCGTGCGGGGGACCAGGGCGAGCAGCAACAGCGCACCCACCAGCACCGCGGCGACCGGTGCCAGCGGCCCCAGCCGCTCCACCAGCCGGGGCAGCGCGGCCAGCTCGGGCCGGGGTACCACGATCAGGGCCAGCCCGCAGAGTCCGAGCAGCAGCACCAGGAGGGCGAACCGGGCGACCGGCCGTCGGCGCGGACCTTCGACACCCGCGCCGGCCGGCGGCCGCCCGGGGCCACCGGTCACGTCCGGGCGGCCACGGCCGCGCGGCGCTCGGCGCGCAGCCGCTCCGACCAGGTGTCGTCCAGCGGCGGCAACTGCTGTACGCCGGTGGCCCAGCGCAGCAGCAGGTCGGCCAGGGCGGGGTTGCGGGCCAGCGCGGGACCGTGGGCGTACGTGCCGAGCAGCTTGCCCCGCCAGGCGCCCTCGGTGGTGCCGTCGTTGCCGACCCCGCTGGTGACCCGGGCCAGCGGGGAGACCTCCGGGCCCAGGTGGGTCCGGCCGCCGTGGTTCTCGAAGCCGCTCAGCGGCGGCAGCCCGAGCCGGGCGTCGACGTCACCGGCGAGTTCGCCGACGGCGCGGGTCGGCCCCCGGTCGGAGTACAGGTCGAGCAGGTCCAGGCCGGCGCACTTGGTGCCCTTGGCGTAGAACGAGGCGCCCAGCAGCTGGTACCCGGCGCAGACCGCGAAGACCACCGAACCCTGGGCGACCGCCCGGTGCAGCCCGCCGTCGGCGATCAGCCGTTGCGCGCCGAGCGCCTGCGGGCCGTCCTCACCGCCACCGATCAGGTAGATGTCGGCGGTGGTGGGCAGCCGCTGGTCGGAGCGGACCTCGATGGTCTCCACCGGCATGCCCCGCAGGCGGGCCCGGCGGGCGAGGATCAGCATGTTGCCCCGGTCGCCGTAGGTGGAGAGCAGGTCCGGGTAGATCCAGACGATGCGCAGCGTGCTCTCCCCGCCGGCGGCGGGTGTCGGGTACGTCCGGTCAGTTGACACGGTCCAACTCCGCTCGGATGTCCTGGAACGCCGTGTAGTTGGCGATCACCTCAAGCCGGCCGGGCGGGACGCTCGCGACCGCGTCCGCGAAGGTCCGCACGTGCTGGAACGGTACGTCGTTGACCTCCAGCCGCACCGCCAGGTCGTAGGCGCGGTCCCCGGTGATCAACACCTGGCGTCCGCGCAGCGGTGAGAAGTCCACGTCGAACAGCCACGAGGTGTCCAGCCCGTCGGGATCCCGGGCGTTGATGGACAACAGCGTCGGCACCGGCTCGGCCATGTCGAACGCCTCCAGCCAGCTCGCCGGGTTCTTCGCCAGCAGCAGCCGGATGGTCCGCCCGTCCCGCACCACCTGCGCGTACCGACCGGCGACCGAGGCGACCCCGGCCAGCCGGGAGACCGCGTCGGCGGGGCGTACGCCGAACTCGGCCGCGACGGCGAGCGCGGTGGCGGCGTTGCCGAGGTTGACCCGGCCCGGCAGTTGGAGCACCACCTTGTGCCACGCGCCCTTGGGGTCGACCACGCCGTCGTCCTCGACCACCCAGTGCGGCTCGGGCCGGCGCAGCCAGCACCCGGTGCACCACCACTGGTCGGCCATCCGCTCGATCGGCGAGCCGCACTCCGGGCAGACCCACGAGTCGTCGTGCCAGCGCTGGCCGGCGCTGAACCAGGTCACCGGGTTGGGTTGCACCGCCTCGCTGCGGTTGGCCGGTGGGGTCGCGGCCCAGACCACCATCGGGTCGTCGGCGTTGGCGACCACGCGCACCCCCGGGTGGCGGACCAGCGCGGCCCGCCACAGCTGCGCCATCATCGCCACCTCCTTGGCCCGGTCGAGCTGGTCACGGGAGAGGTTGAGCAGCGCGACCACCCGGGCGTCGGTCGCCTCCAACACCTGGGGCAGGTAGTGTTCGTCGACCTCCAGCACGGCGTACGGGGTGTGGCCCGCCTTGGCCAGGGCGGAGGTGTGCCCGGTGGGCATGTTGGCGCCGAACGAGTTCGTGGCGACCGGGCCGAGGACACCGACCGCGGCGGCGGCCAGCCGGGTGGTGGTCGTCTTGCCGTTGGTGCCCGAGATCAGGGCGATGGCGCGACCGGCCGACAGGTGTGTGAGGAGATCGGGATCGATCTTGAGACCGATCCATCCGCCGATCACCGAGCCGTCGCCTCGGCCGGCGGCCCGGGACAGCGCCGCGGCGGTCCGCGACACGGAGCTGGCCACCCTTGCCCGAAGGGGCATCTTCCCGTCCGTCACGCGAGCGAGGTTACCGGACGGCGCGAGGCGGGCGGCCGGCGCACGAGGGACATACCGCCCGGGCGGACCCCGGGGGCGACAGCGCCGGCAGGCGGTCGGATCGGCCCCACCCGGAGTCGGAGACCGACGCTCCCCGCCCCGGGAGTCTAGTCTCGGCTGCCGATGACCCCCACCGTCGCCACCGTCCTGCGGGCCCTCGCCGACCTCGCCCCGGCCTCACCCCGACGGGTGCTCGACGTCACCCGCCCCGGGCAGCCGCTGATCTGGCTGAGCCAACCGGACCGCTGCCCTCCCTCCCGGGAGGTGGAGCGGCTCGCCGCCGCCGACCTGCTGCACGCCGACGAGCGGACGCTGCGCCGCGCCTGGGGGCTGGTCGCCGGGGCGATCGAGGTCGACGGCGTCCGGCGTCGGGTCCGGTTGCCGCTGGTGAGCGAGCCGGTCCGGCTGGAACGGCGGCTCCGCGGCTACCGCGTCGTCTCGGCGGGGGACCTCGAGATCACCCCGTTGGTCGAGGACCGGGCACACGCCGCCCGACTCGAGGTGCTGGCGCGCGTCGAGCAGATCCGGCGGGCGGAGACGGTGGAACAGATGGTGGCCGCCCGCGGTCCCGGTACGCCGGACTGGATCTCCGCGCCCGGCACCGAGGAGTGGCTGCGTGCCGTCGCCGAGGCGGCGAGCCTGCCGGTCACCGAGGTCGACCGGACGGTCCGTGCCGGTCCGGCCACGTTGCCGACCCGCGGGCTGGTGCTCTACGTCGCCACGGCGCTGTTCAGCGTCCGGGACGTCGCCGGCGTCGGCCTCGCCGACGGGCTACGGGCCTGGGCGGGCCGCCCGGGACTGGACCAGACGGCGCTGGCGACCGTGTACGGCCTGCGCTCCGACCCCACGTCGGAGACCGACCGGGCCGTGCCGTCCACCGACGTCACCGCCGCTGCCGCCGGCCCGGACGGGGCGGTGGTCGGTCGGGGCGGAGGCGACGCGACCGAGCCGGTCCGGTCACCGATGCCGCTCAACGAGACCCAGATCGAGCTGATCCGCCGGGTCCGGCACCAGCCGTTGACCGTGCTGTCCGGCCCGCCGGGCAACGGCAAGAGCCACGCCGTGGTGGCGGCGGCGATCGACGCGGTCGACCGGGGTGGCAGCGTCCTCGTGGTCACCCAGTCCTCGCACGCCGCCGACGTCCTCGCCGACCTGTTGCAGCGCTACCCCGGGCCGGTCCCGGTGCTCTTCGGCGACGCGGAGCGGCGGGAGGCCATCGCCCAGATCCTGGGGCGGGGACCGACCGACGACGTGGTCGGAAACGACGTCCTGGCCGCGGCCGAGGCGGCCGTGGCGCGGGCCGCCGTCGAGGTGGACCGGATCACCGCGGAGCTGATCCGGCTGCTGGAGCTCGAAAGGTTGGCGGAGTCGGTGCCCCGGTGGGAGCCGCGGCTGCCCGGGCTGCGGCTCGACGTGCCGGGGGTGTTCGCGGCCGGCGTCGACCTCGACGCGGTGACGCGGGCGCTCGGGCGGATCCACGCCCGTGCCGACGTCCGGTGGCGTCGCTGGCTGCCGGGCCGGCCGGGGCGCCGGCTGCGCCGACGGCTCGGCGCCGCCGCCACGGTGTCGCTGGATCGGATCGCCGAGGCGGTCGAGGCGGCCCGGGCACTGGCCGCCGCGGCGGCGCTCGCCACCGTCGGCGGGGGCGACCTCGACCGTCTGCGCGACGAGCTGCTGGCGGCGGAGGAGGCGCTGGCGGCGGCGGTGGGGACCGCGATGCGCGACCGTGCGCGCAGCGCCGCGCGCTGGGACGGCGCGGCGCGCCGCAGCGCGGCGGCGCTGAGCACGGCGCTGCGCGCGGGCCGTCACCGCCGGCGGGAGCTGATCGCCGGGTTGGACGGCGCTGCGCTGGTCCGGGCCCTGCCGCTGTGGGTCGGCACCGTCACCGACGTGGAGGAGCTCCTGCCCCCGGTACCCGGGCTGTTCGACCTGGTCATCCTGGACGAGGCGTCGCACACCGACCAGATCCGGGCCGCCCCGGTGCTGGCCCGGGCCCGTCGCGCGCTGGTGGTCGGCGACCCCCGGCAGCTCCGCTTCGTCTCGTTCGTCGCCGACGTGGACGTCACGGCCACACTGGAGCGACACGGACTGGACAGCCGGGTGGACGTCCGCCGGGTCAGCGCCTTCGACCTCGCCGCCGGGGCCGCGCCGACCATCTGGCTGGACGAGCACCACCGGAGCGCTCCGCACCTGATCGAGTTCTCCGCCCACCGGTTCTACGCCGGCCGGATAGCGGTGGCGACCCGCCACCCCGGCAACGAGACCGCGGACGTCATCGACGTGGTACGGGTGCCGGGCGCCACCGTCGAGGCGGGGGTGAACCGGGCCGAGGTGGAGGCGGCGGTGGCCGAGGTACGCCGACTGGCCGCCGCCGGTGAGGTGGGAATCGGTGTGGTCACCCCCTTCCGGGCCCAGGCGTCGGCGCTGGAGGCGGCGCTGATCGCCGCCTTCCCGGTGACCGAGATCGAGCGGATCGGGCTGCGGGTCGGCACGGTCCACGCCTTCCAGGGCAGCGAGGTGGAGACGGTCGTGCTCTCGCTGGCGTTGAGCGACCCGGCGCCGGCCGGTCGGCTGCGGTTCCTGGCCGATCCCAACCTGTTCAACGTGATGGTCACCCGGGCCCGGCGTCGGATGGTGGTGCTCTGTTCCCTGTCCGAGCCCGACGGCCTGCTCGGGGAGTACCTCCGGTACGCGGACGCGGCGCCGAGGCCGCGGGGGGAGCCGTACGTCGGACCGCCCGACACCGGCCGTGGAGAGTGGACCGACGCGCTGGCGGCCGAGTTGCACCGGATCGGTGTGCCGGTGCGGCTGCGCTACCCGGTCGGGCACTGGACGGTGGACCTGTGCGCCGGTTCGGGCGCCGGGGCGGTCGGGCTGGTCTGCCGGGTGCATCCGGACGGTGCGGTGGCGCACCTGCGACGGCACCGGGCGTTGCGGCGGGCGGGGTGGACGGTGCTCGACGCGTTTCCCAGCCGGTGGGCCGGCGATCCGGTCCGGGCCGCCCTGGAACTCGTGACCGATCGGCCGACGCTGCGGTCGCCCGGTCCCCCCGTGCACCGGTGACGGTCGGTGCGGCGCCGGCGCGCCGCCCGGGTGGTCCACTCCGGCCCGTGGTCCGCACCGGCCGGTCCGGTTCCCGCTCCCCGGGCAGAAAGCGCGCGGAGATTCCCTCCACCGGGCCGGTGAATCCCGGGCGGTTTTCCTCCACTTCCCTCCACGTGTTCGGCGACCAGCCTCGCACGCGCCGGATTTACCCGACATGCCGGCTGATTTCGCAGCCGTGAAGACCTGTCGGATTGTGGACCGTCGGGTGGGGAGCGTCGATTCCCTCCACCCTCAGCCAACCCGGTTGACGTGCGGTTTCTTCCGGGCGACAGGCGTGTCTTCCCGGCGATTCCGGTTGCGGGTGGAGGGAAGTGGAGTAGAGTGGGGCGCGATGGGGGGCCAGGAGGGCCCGCCGGCCCGGGGGGCAGCGGTGCCGCGAACACTGCTGGAAGGGCAAGGGGGTTGGGCCGAATGTTCCTCGGCACGCACACCCCGCGCCTGGACGACAAGGGCCGGCTGATCCTTCCGGCCAAGTTCCGGGATGAGCTGGCGGGAGGTGTCGTGATCACCAAAGGGCAGGAGCGCTGCCTCTACGTGTTCCCGATGCCCGAGTTCCAGCGGATCGCGGCGCAGTTGCGCGAGCAGCCGATGACGCACAAGGCCGCCCGGGCCTACAGCCGGGTCTTCTTCGCCAGCGCGCACGACGAGATCCCGGACAAGCAGGGGCGGGTCACCATCCCCGTCCACCTGCGGGAGTACGCCGCGCTGGACCGGGATCTGGTGGTCATCGGGGCGAGTACCCGAGTGGAGATCTGGGACAAGCGCGCCTGGGAGACCTACCTCGCGGAGAGCGAAGAAGCGTTCGCCGACATCGAGGAGGGGGTGCTGCCGGGCGGACTGTAGGGCGGCGTGCCGGCGCCCGACGTACCGCGAGATCTCCACCCGCTCGACGTTCCTGGCGCCTCTTCCCCGGTGCCAGGCGCGACTCTCCCGACGGTCGGGGGAGCAGAGCGGTTGGGGATCTGGCGGTACGACGCACAGCAACGGAGACCGGCACGTCCGGATGGGTCAGGGGTCACTGGGGGGTCGAGATGGGGGAGCTTCGCGGTACGCACGTGCCGGTGCTGCTTGAGCGTTGTCTCGAGCTGCTCGCCCCCGCGCTGGACCGACCCGACCGGACGACCGTGTACGTCGACGCCACGCTCGGTCTCGCCGGACACGCCGCGGCGGTGCTGGCCGCACATCCCCGGACCGTCCTGGTCGGACTCGACCGGGACACCGAGGCGCTCGCGCACGCGCGGGTCCGGCTCGCCCCGTACGCCGACCGGGTCCACCTGGTGCACGCGGTCTACGACGAGCTCACGGAGGTGCTGGCCCGGCTGGGCTACGCCGAGGTGGACGCGGTCCTGTTCGACCTCGGCGTCTCGTCGCTCCAACTCGACGCGCCCGACCGCGGGTTCGCCTACGCGCGGGACGCGCCGCTGGACATGCGGATGGACCAGACCACCGGCATCACCGCCGAGGAGGTGGTCAACACCTACTCGCACGGTGACCTGGCCCGGGTGCTGCGGGTGTACGGCGAGGAGCGGTTCGCCAGCCGCATCGCCTCGGCGATCGTCCGGGAGCGGCAGCGCGCGCGGCTCACCTCGTCGGCCCGGCTGGCCGAGCTGGTCCGTCAGTCGATTCCGGCTCCGGCCCGGCGCACGGGTGGGCACCCCGCGAAGCGGACGTTCCAGGCGCTACGCATCGAGGTCAACCGAGAGCTGGCCGCGCTGGAGACGGCGCTGCCGGCCGCCCTGGACGCGCTGTCCGTGGGCGGTCGCGTGGTGGTGCTGTCCTACCACTCCCTGGAGGACCGCATCACCAAGCAGGTGTTCGCCAGCCGGGCCCGCAGGACGGGGCCGATCGACCTTCCGGTGGAGCTGCCGGGCAGTGGGCCGACGCTGCGGTTGCTCAGCCGGGGGGCCGAGCTGCCGGGCGAGGCGGAGGTGGCGGCCAACCCGCGTGCCGCCTCGGCACGGCTGCGAGCGGCGGAACGTATCGACCCGACCGACGACCGGACCCCGACGACGGGGCGGAGGGCCGACCGCGAGCGGCCCGGCCGCACCGCCGCCGGGGAGTCGGACGGGTCCGAGGTGACGCACGACCCGCCGCGGTCGTCGGCCGACGACCGCGGCTCGACACGACAGGGGGAGGGAACATGAACGTCAACAGGCGCGAACGTCGGGACACCCCCGACGTGGCGCGCGGCGCCGGGCAGCGCACACCGCGGTCGGGGGGCCGGACCACGGTGCAGCGGGCCGGGCGTACGGGTGGCGGACGGTCCACGGTCGTTGCGCCGCGTCGGGTGCGGGGGGCACAGGAGTACCCGACGCAGGGCAGCGCCGCGTTGCGGGCCCGGGACCGGGAGCCGGCCGATCCCGGCCGCACCCTGCGGGTCTGGGACAGCTCGGACGAGCGGCCGGAGCGGCCGGCGGAGTCGGGGATCCCGGCGCCGCCGGCGATGCGGACCCGGCTACCGGTCGCGCCGCCGTTGCCGGTGGCGCGACCCCGGGTCTCCTTCGTGGCGCTGATCCTGGTTCTGGTCGTCGGCGGGATGCTCGGCATCCTGGTGGTGAACAGCAAGGTCAACGAGAACGCGTTCCGGCTGGAGCGGCTGCAGCAGCAGCAGTCCAGCCTCGACATCCAGCAGCAGCAGCTCCAGCAGAAGATCGACGAGGCGAAGGTACCCGGCAACCTGACCGCGCGGGCGCGCAAGCTGGGCCTGGTCGACGCCGGCCCACCCGCCTTCATCCGACTACCGGACGGCCAGGTGATCGGCGTGCCGCAGCCGGCCGGCGGCGAGCCCGCGATCACCAGCCCGCAGGGCGCCGGGGAATAGCCGGTGGCCTCGCGCTTTGACGAGCCGCGCCGGGACGACGTGTCCCGGCGCGGCTCGTCGCGCCCGGACGTCGGCCCGGAACCCGACGGGGGCCCCGGCGGGCGGGGGGCCGGTTCCACCATCTTCGACGCCCGCGCCTACACCCCACGGGGCCGTACCGTGCGGGACGCCCCCGAGCTCTCCCGGCGCTACCGGACGCCCCACGGGGACCCGGGTGAGGCCGCCGGGCGCCGGTACACCGCCGGCACCGCCGACCCGGGCCGGATTCGGCGGACACCGCGGACCAGCAGGTCCGGTGACGTGTTCCAACCCGTGTTGCAGGTGCTCGACGGCGGTCGTGCCGGCGCCGTGCGCACCGTCCGGCGCACCGTGACGACCGGGGTCGGGCGGACCCTCACGGCCCGACCGGTCCGGGACGGCGAGGTCGCGAAGCCGCCGCCCCGCAGGCCGGCGTCCGACGCGACGGACGCCACGCCGCACGGCGGAACAGCCCGCCGGGTGCGCCGACCCCGCCGGCCGCCGCGCCTGGCCGACCCGCAGCGCCGGCTGCGGCTCGGCACGCTGCTCGCGCTGGCCATGTTCACCACCATCGGCATCCGGTTGGTGGCGCTGCAGGTCGTGGACGCCCCGGAGTACGACGGCAACGGTCTGGCCAGCCGGGTCCGCGAGGTCATCCTGCCGGCCCCGCGAGGCGCCATCTACGACCGGTACGGGGCGCCGCTGGTGCGGTCGGTCGAGGCACGCTACGTCTTCGCCGACCCCACCGAGATCACGGATGTGGCCGGTACCGCCGCCGCGCTCTCGCCGCTGCTCGGCATTCCGGTCTCGGAGCTGACCGAGCGGATGAAGCCGAGGAAGCGACCCGACGGGCGGATGTCCCAGTTCGAGTACCTCGCCCGCGGGGTCGAGATCGCCACCGCGGAGAAGATCATGGAGCTCGACCTGCCCGGGATCGGCACCGGCCGCGACGAGCGCCGTGAGGTACCCGGTGGCGACCTGGCGGCCAACCTGCTCGGTTTCACCGGCGAGGAGCTCACCGGACTGGAGGGCCTGGAGGCACGCTACGACGACCTGCTGCGCGGGGTGGTCGGCAAACGCGTCTACGAGGCCGGCAGGGGCGAGCTCGCCGCCGAGATCCCCGGCGGCTACAACCGGGTCACCAAGGCCCGGCCGGGCAGCTCGCTGCGGCTGACCATCGACCGGGACCTCCAGTACGTGGTGCAGCGCATCCTCAGCGAGCGCATACGTCAGGCCAACGGGAGCATCGGCGCGGCGATCGTTCTCGACGTCCACACCGGCGAGGTGCTCGCCCAGGCCAGCTATCCGACGTACGACGCGGCGAACTGGCAGAAGTACCCGCCCGAGAACCGCAACGACGCCGCCACCAGCTTCGTGATCGACCCCGGCTCGGTCCACAAGGCGATCGTCTTCGGCGCCGGACTGGAGGAGGGGGTGATCACCCCGCAGACCGCCTGGGCGCTGCCCAACGGCGTCTGGAAGGGCGACCGATACTTCGGGGACACCCGGCCGGCCCAGGGGCGCAAGATCAGCGTCGCGGGGATGCTCGCGTACTCGTCCAACGTCGGGACGATCAGGATCGCCGACGCGCTCGGCGCCGAGAAGCTCTACGAGTACCAGCTCCGGTTCGGGCTCGGCCAGCCCACCGGGGAGGGAGTGCTCGGCGAGGCCTCGGGCCGGGTGCTCAAGCCGGCCGAGTGGAGCGGGTCGACGTACGGGTCGGTGCCGATCGGGCACAGTGTCGACGTCACGCCGCTGCAGATGACGGCCGTCTACGCGGCGATCGCCAACGACGGCGTCTGGGTGCAGCCGCACCTGGTGCGGGAGGTCATCCCCCCGGACGGTCCGGCCCGTCCCGGCACCACCCCGAAGACCCGCCGGGTGCTGAGTCCGGACACCGCCGCCGCCCTGCGGCAGCTTCTGGAGGCGCCGGTGGCGGTCCAGGGTGGCACCGCCACCCGGGCCGCCATCCCCGGCTACCGGGTCGCCGGCAAGACCGGCACCGGTTCCCGTGTGGTCAACGGCCGGTACGCGCAGGGCGAGGTCGCCTCGTTCATCGGCATGGACCAGGCGGACCAGCCCCGCTACGTGATCGGGGTCTTCGCGTACACCCCCCAGGGCGGCGGTGGGGACATCGCCGCACCGGCGTTCAGGGAGATGATGGAGTACACCCTGCGGCACTATCGGGTGCCCGCGACCGGCAGCGCGCCGCCGAAGTTCGTGGTCTATCCGCGGTGACCAGGCCGAACGGGACATCATCGGTAGGTGAGGGCAAACCACCGGGATGGCTGTGCGGGGTGGACTCCCCGACGGGGTAGGGTCTGACGCCGTGTCCGGCAATCCCCGACCCCAAGCCGTGACGCCGCGCCGGCTCGCCGAGCTCGCCGCGCGGGTCGCCGCCGAACTGTCGCCGCAGGTCGCCGAGGTGACGGTCACCGGGGTGACCCACGCCAGCAGCGAGGTGCGGCCCGGTGACCTGTACGCCGCGCTTCCCGGCGCCCGCCGGCACGGCGCCGAGTTCGTCCCGGCCGTCGCGGCGGCCGGCGCGGCCGCCGTCCTCACCGATCCGACCGGGGCGGCCGCCGCCGCCGGGGCGGGACTGCCGGCCCTGGTGGTCCCGGACCCGCGGGCGGTCCTCGGCGAGGTCGCCAGCGCCGTCTACGGCGACCCGAGCGCCGGACTGACCATGATCGGGATCACCGGGACCGCCGGCAAGACCAGTGTGACGTACCTGATCGAGTCGGGGCTGCGGGCCGCCGGCCACGTCACCGGGCTGATCGGCACCGTGGAGACCCGGCTCGGCGACCTCACCGTGGCCAGCGTCCGGACCACCCCCGAGGCGCCCGACCTGCACGCCATGCTCGCCGTCGCCCGGCAGCGGGGGGTCACCGCGGTGGCGATGGAGGTCTCCAGCCACGCCCTGGCCCTCGGTCGGGTCGGCGGGGTGCGGTTCCGCGTCGGCGGCTACACCAACTTCGGCTCCGACCACCTGGACTTCCACGCCGACTCCGCCGACTACTTCGCGGCCAAGGCCCGGCTCTTCGACGGCCGCTGTGCCGTGGAGGTGCTCAACCACGACGACCCGGCGCTGGGCCCGCTGCGCAGGCCGGAGACGATCACCTACTCGGCCGCCGGTGACCCGGCCGCCACCTGGCGGGCCGGGGCGATCCGGGACTCCGGCTACGCCCAGACCTTCACGGCGTACGGGCCGGACGGGGTGGCGGTCGAGGCGGGAGTGGGGCTGCCCGGCCGGCACAACGTCGCCAACGCGCTGCTGGCGATCGCCACCCTGGTCGCGGCCGGGGTGGAGCCGGAGGTGGCGGCGGCCGGGGTCGCCGCCTGCCCCGGGGTGCCCGGCCGGCTCGAACTGGTCAGCGCCCCCGGCCCGGTGCGCGGCGTGGTCGACTACGCCCACAAGCCGGACGCGGTGGTGGCGGTGCTGGCCGCGCTGCGCGAGCTGGCCGGCGCCGACCACCGGCTGATCTGTGTCATCGGTTCCGGGGGCGACCGGGACCCCGGCAAGCGTCCGCTGATGGGCGCGGCGGCGGCGCGGGGGGCCGACGTGGCGGTGATCACCGACGACAATCCGCGCAGCGAGGACCCGGCGGCGATCCGGGCCGCGGTGCGGCGGGGCGCGGAGGAGGCCGCCACGCCGGCCCGGATCCTGGAGGTGGCGGGCCGACGGGCCGCCATCGCCGAGGCGGTCCGGCTCGCCGAGCCCGGTGACGTCGTCGCGGTCCTCGGCAAGGGGCACGAGCGCGGCCAGGAGATCGCCGGCCGCACCGAGCCCTTCGACGACCGGGTCGAGCTGGTCGACGCGTTGACCGCGAGGTTCGGCAGCATGGCGGAGCACCCATGATCCCGATGACCCTGGCCGAGATCGCCGCCGCCGTCGGCGGCCGGCTCGCCGCCGAGGACCCGGAGCTGACCGTCACCGGCCCGGTCGAGTACGACTCCCGCACGATCCGCCCCGGCGGGCTCTTCGTCGCCTTCCGCGGGGAGAGGGTCGACGGCCACGACTTCGCGCGCTCGGCGGTCGCCGACGGTGGCGCGGTGGCGGTGCTCGGCTCCCGGCCGGTCGACGGCGTGCCGATGGTGCTGGTCGAGGACGCCCGGGCCGCGCTGGGCCGGCTCGCCCGGGTGGTGCTGGACCGGCTGCCCGCGTTGACCGTGGTCGGGGTGACCGGCTCGTCCGGCAAGACCACCACCAAGGACCTGGTGGCCCAGCTCACCGCTCGGCTGGGCCCGACCATCGCCCCGGCCGGATCGCTCAACAACGAGCTGGGGCACCCGTACACGGCGCTGCGGGCCGACGTCGACACCCGCTACCTGGTGCTGGAGAAGGGGGCCCGGGGCATCGGGCACGTCCGCTACCTCTGTGAGATCGCCCCGCCCCGGATCGCGATCGTGACCAACGTCGGGGTGTCCCACCTCGGCGAGTTCGGCTCGGTCGAGGCGATCGCCGAGGCGAAGGGGGAGTTGGTCGAGGCGCTGCCGGCCGACGGCCTGGCCGTGCTCAACGCCGACGATCCCCGGGTCCGCGCCATGGCGGCCCGCACCGGGGCCCGGGTGGTGCTGGTCGGCGAGGCCGCCGACGCCCAGCTCCGGGCGGAGGAGGTCAGCCTCGACGACCGGGGGCGGCCGTCGTTCACCCTGGTGACCCCGGACGGGCGGGCGCCGGTGCGGCTGCGGATCAGCGGGCGGCACCAGGTCGGGAACGCGCTGGCCGCCGCGGCGGTGGCGTACCACCTGGGGATGCCGTCGGGTGAGCTGGCCGAGGCGCTCGGCGGGCTCACGCTGCCCTCGACCCGGCGGATGGACGTCTTCGACCGCGTCGACGGGGTGACGGTGATCGACGACTCGTACAACGCCAATCCCGCGTCGACGGGCGCGGCGCTGCGCGCGCTGGCCGCGATGGGCCGGGGTCGGCGTACGGTCGCGGTCCTCGGCTACATGGCCGAGCTGGGCGAGTTCGAGCGGGGCGGACACGAGGAGGTCGGTCGGCTCGCGGCGGAGCTGCGGGTCGACCGGTTGTTGGTCGTCGGTGAGCCGGCCGCGCCGATCCGGGACGGAGCGGCGACGGTGGCGGATTGGGGAGGAGAGTCGGTGCTGGTTACGGATCAGCAGGCGGCGATCGAGCTGCTGCGGCGCGAGCTGCGGCCGGGCGACGTCGTCCTGGTGAAGGGTTCGCGTTACCGCACCTGGGACGTGGCGGATGCGCTGCGCGAGGCCGCGATCGCCCCCGAGGAGGGCGCGCGATGAGCGGCGCGGCGAACACCCCGACCGGGCCGGTGGCGGCGTCGGGCGAACCGGTTCGGGCGTCGGGCGAACCGGCGTGGACCGGCGAGGCGGCTGTGGCGGAAGGTGTCGCGGCGTGAGGGCGGTAGTCGTCGCCATCTTCGTGGCGTTCCTGATCTCCCTCTTCACCACGCCGATCGCGATCCGGGTCTTCACCCGGCTCAAGGCCGGCCAGCCGATCCGTGCCGAGGGTCCGGTGATGCACCAGGGGAAGAAGGGCACCCCGACGATGGGCGGGGTGGTCTTCATCGTCGCCACCGTGATCGCGTACGTCGCCGGTCACCTCGCCCTGACCACGCTGCCCGAGGGACAGATCGCCCAGGTCACCCCGACCATCACCGGGCTGGTGCTGCTGGGGCTGATGGTCTTCTCCGGCGCGGTCGGCTTCCTCGACGACTTCCTGAAGGTCCGCAAGCGCAACAGCGCCGGGCTGAACAAGCGGGGCAAGCTGCTCGGCCAGATGCTGGTCGGCGCGGTCTTCGGGGTGATCGCCCTCTACTTCCCGAGCACCGCCGGCGTGACGGTCGGCAGTACGACGCTGTCCTTCATCCGGGACATCGACGCGCTCGAGGTGGGCAAGGTCGCCTCGGTGATCATCTTCATCTTCGTGGTCATGGCGACGACCAACGGGGTGAACCTCACCGACGGGTTGGACGGTCTGGCCACCGGTGCCTCGGTGATGGTGCTGGCGGCGTACGGCCTGATCGCGTTCTGGCAGTACCGGCACTGGTGCGCCGACGAGGACTACGCCGCCGGAGGGGCGTACTGCTACACGGTTCGCGACCCGCTGGAGATCGCACTGATCGCCGGGGCGGCGGCCGGGGCGTGCGTCGGCTTCCTGTGGTGGAACACCTCCCCGGCCCGGATCTTCATGGGCGACACCGGGGCGCTCGGCCTCGGCGGGCTGATCGCGGGCATGGCGATGTCCACCCGGACCCTGCTGCTGTTGCCGATCCTCGGCGGACTCTTCGTGATCATCACGATGTCGGTCGTGATCCAGATCATCTCGTTCCGGACCACCGGCAAACGGGTGTTCCGGATGTCCCCGCTCCAGCACCACTTCGAGTTGGCCGGGTGGAGCGAGGTCAACATCGTCGTCCGTTTCTGGATCATCGCGGGGATCGGGGTGGCGATCGCCCTGGCACTCTTCTACAGCGAGTTCCTCGCCGCGGTCGGCTGACCGACTCCGCCTCCGGCACGCCCGCCCGCCCGACCGTCCCGGGCAGCGGGGCCGACACGCCGGTCGGGAGGTTGCCCGGCGACGGTGCGGGCCAACGTCGATGATGGGCGCGGAAGCGGGAGGACCGAAGGAGTGGCGCGGTGACGGACGAGGCGCCACGGCGACCGACGGGGGACGGTGGCCCCGACGGTGGGCGTGCGCAGACCAGCGGCCCGGTGCGGGTCCGCCCCGGTGACCGGACGGGCGCACGGGGCACGGACGACACCCGTGGGGCGGGGGGTGGGCGGATCGCCGAGGGCGATCCGCCGCGGGCCGGCGGCCAGCCGGCGTACCGGGCCACCGGCCCCGGGCTCGACCTGGCCGGTGGCCTCGCCGCGCTGCGCGGGCTGTTGGCCCGGCCCCTCGCCTCCTACTACCTGCTCGTCTCCAGCGCGGGTCTGCTGCTGCTGATCGGGCTCACGATGGTCTTCTCGGCGACCAGCGTCCGGTCCTCCGCCACCGACGGCAACCCCTTCGCGATGTTCGCCAAACAGGCGCTCTTCGCCCTGTTCGGCCTGGTCGCGTTCTGGATATGCCAGCGGCTGCCGGCGCGGACCTTCCGCGCCCTCGGCCTGCCCACGCTCGGTGTCGCCGTGGTGCTGCTGGTCGTACTCGACGTGTTGCACCTGTGGGGCAAGATCACCGGAAACTTCGCGATCGGACCGATCGAGGCGCAGCTGCTCTGGCTGGTCATCGGCCCGGTCCAGGTGCAGCCCTCCGAGCTCGCCAAGCTCGGTCTCGTTCTCTGGGGTGCCGACGTGGTCGCCCGCAAGGGCGCCGCGCTCGCCTGGTGGCGGGAACTGGCCACCCCGCTCCTGCCGGCCGTGGGTCTGCTGTTCGTCCTGGTCGGCTACAACGACCTGGGTACGATGCTCTGCCTGCTCGCGGTCGTCGTCGGACTGCTCTGGGCGGCCGGGGTCCGCAAGCGGTTCTTCGCCGCCCTGTCGGTCCTCGGGCTGATCGGCGTCGGCCTGCTGGTCGCCGCCGCCTCGATCGGGGCGGGTTCCGGCGAGTCGGGCGAGCGGAACTACCGGCTGACCCGGCTCACCATGTTCATCGACCCGCCGCCGCCGGAGGAGTGCGGGCTCGACGGCTGCTACCAGTACCTGCAGGCCCGGTACGCGATCGACAACGGCGGCTGGTTCGGTGTCGGTCTGGGCAAGAGCGTGCTCAAGTGGGACTGGCTTCCCGCCGCGCACAACGACTTCATCTTCGCCATCGTCGCCGAGGAGCTCGGTGTGGTCGGCTGCGCGGTGGTGCTCACCCTCTTCGCGGTGCTGGCGTACACCGGGCTGCGGATCGCCCGGCGGGTCGCGGACCCGTTCCGCCGCCTGGCCGCCACCGCCGCGACCACCTGGCTGGTCGGTCAGGCGGTGATCAACATCGGCGGGGTGGTCGGCCTGCTGCCGATCACCGGCCTGCCGCTGCCGTTCATCTCCGACGGTGGAAGCGCCCTGGTGGTGACGCTGGCCGCGGTCGGGATGCTCGCCTCCTTCGCCCGCGCCGAGCCGGAGGCCGCCCGGGCCCTGCACGCCCGTCCGGCGCCCCGATGGGTACGGCTACTCTGGGCCCCGTTGCCGCCGCTTCCCCCGGCGCGTCGGGGCGGTGTCCAGCCCGCGCGATCCGGACGGGAAAACGCTTCCCCGACGGGGAGACGGCGGGAGACCAGAGCCGGCCCAACGGGTGGCCGGGTGAGAAGAGGGCGCACTGGTACGGCGGGCGAGAGGAGACGCTGATGGGTTCGCTGCGGTCGGTGGTGCTCGCGGGAGGCGGCACGGGTGGTCACATCTACCCGTTGCTGGCCTTCGCCGACTGCCTGCGGCGACACGACCCGGGAGTACGCATCACCTGCGTCGGCACACCGAAAGGGTTGGAGAACGAGCTGATTCCCCCGCACGGCTACGATCTGCGGCATATCCCGGCGTATCAGCTGCCCCGGTCGGTCAACATGGACCTGATGCGTACTCCCGACCGGATGTGGAAGGCGGCGCGGGCCGCCGGCAAGGTGCTCGACGAGGTACGCGCCGACGTCGTCATCGGGTTCGGTGGCTACGTCTCGGTGCCCGCGTACCTCGCCGCCTGGCGGCGCGAGCTGCCGATCGTGATCCACGAGGTCAACGTGCCGCCGGGCATCGCCAACCGGCTGGGCATGAAGTTCACCAAGCACGTCGCCGTCGGCTTCCCGCACCAGCCCCGGCAGGCGGACTCGCTGCGTAACGCCCGGGTGGTGGGGGTACCGCTGCGCCGCGCGATCACCACCCTCGACCGGGCGGCCCAACGGGCCTCCGCCCGGCGATACTTCGGGCTCCACCCCGACCTGCCGACCCTCTTCGTCGCCGGAGGGTCGCAGGGCGCCCGTTCGATCAACCTCGCGGTGGCCGGGGCGGCCAAGGCGCTCGCCTACGCCGGGGTGCAGGTGCTGCACGTGATCGGTGCCCGCAACGAGCCGGTCACGGTCCCCGGCGATCTGCCCGTACCGTACGTGACGTTGCCGTACCTTCCCCAGATGGAGCTGGGCTACGCCGCCGCCGACCTGATGCTGGGCCGGGGTGGGGCGATGACCTGCGCCGAGGTCGCCGCGGTCGGGCTTCCCACGGTCTACGTGCCGTACCCGCACAGCAACCAGGAGCAGAAGCGCAACGCGCTGCCGGTGGTGGAGGCGGGCGGCGGCCTGCTGGTGGACGACTCCGAGATGACCGCCAGCTGGGTGGAACAGCACATCATCCCGCTGATCCGGGACCCGCAGCGGCTGGCCGCGATGAGCGCCGCCGCGGCGGCGTACGGTCGGCGGGACGGCGACGAGGCCCTGCTCAACTTCGTCTACGAGGCGGTGGCCCGGTGAGCGTGGCCCGTCGGCGGGGTGCTGCCCCGATGCCCCGGTCCGAGCGGACCGTGAGTGGAAGGCTGACGTCATGAACACCGCGCAGTCCAGTCCGGTCGGCACTCTCTCCGCCGAGGACCTCGGCGTCGTGCACCTCATCGGCGTCGGCGGGGTCGGGATGAGCGGCCTGGCCCGGCTGCTGCTGACCCGGGGAATCCGGGTCTCCGGCAGCGAGTTGCGGGAGTGGCCGGCCCTGGCCGGGCTCCGGGCGCTCGGCGGCACCATCCACATGAGCCACTCGGCGAGCAACCTGGACGGCGTCGACACGGTCGTCTACTCCACGGCGATCCCCCAGGACCACCTGGAGCTGGTGGCGGCCCGCGAGCGCGGTCTGCGGGTGCTGCACCGCTCGGAGGCACTCGCCGCCGCGATGACCGGGCGGCGCACCATCGCGGTCGCCGGCACCCACGGCAAGACCACCACCACCTCGATGGTGACCCTGGTCCTGCAGCGGGCCGGCCTCGACCCGTCGTTCGTCATCGGTGGCGAGATCTCCGAGGTGGGCTCGAACGCCCACCACGGCAGCGGCGAGTACTTCGTCGCCGAGGCCGACGAGAGTGACCGCTCGTTCCTGCTCTACCGCCCCTTCGTCTCGATCGTCACCAACATCGACAGGGATCACCTCAACACGTACGGGGACTACGACAGCCTGGCGGCCGCCTTCGCCGACTTCGCCCGGCTGACCGACCCCGAGGGGTTCGTGGTGGCCTGCGCCGACGACCCGGGCACCCGGCAGATGACCGAGACGTTGCGCGCCGAGGGCCGGGTGGTCCACACCTACGGCACCGCCGAGGACGCCGACCTGCGGCTGACCGACGTCGTCTCCTCGGCCGCCGGGGTGCGCTACCGCGCCTTCCTGGAGGGAGAGCGACTCGGCGAGATCCAGCTTCCGGTTCCGGGTGGACACCTCGGACTCAACAGCGCCGCCGCGGTGCTGACCGCCTGCAGGCTCGGGATTCCCCTGGAGTCGGTGGTGTCGGGTCTCGCCGCCTTCCCCGGGGTCCGCCGCCGGTTCGAGCGCAAGGGCGAGGTCGCCGGAATCCGGGTCTACGACGAGTACGCCTACCATCCGACCTCGATGACCGCGGCCCTGCGGACCCTGCGCGAGGTGGCCGGGGACGGGCGGCTGATCGTGGTGTTCCAGCCGTACCGGGTCTACCGCACCCGGGATCTGCAGGACGAACTGGCGGAGGCGCTGGCCATCGCCGACCAGGTGGTGGTGTTGGAGGTCTTCGGGCCGGGCGAGGTCAGGGCGCCCGGTGAGGGCGGTGCCGCCCTCACCGAGGCGATCGCGCTGCCGCCCGAACACAAGATCTTCGTGCCCTCCTGGGAGGACGTTCCCGCCGAGGTCGCCCGGCGGGCCCGCCGGGGCGACGTGGTGGTGACCATGGGGGCGCCGCCGATCTCGCTGATGGGTGACGAGTTGCTCGCCGCACTTGCCGACCATCCCGCCGACGGTGGCCGGGGACGGGCGGTGACGCCCGGTGGCGCCGGAGCGGACGTGACGCCCCGTGAGGCCGAATGAGCCCCGGCTCGTCCCGTGACCGTCCCGGTGGCGCCGGCGCGGGTCGTACCGGTGGCTCGGGCGGTCGCTCCGGCGGTCCGGGCGGACGGGGTGGCGACGGCGGTTCGGGCTCACCCTCGGGTAGGACGGCGGTTCCGGGCCGGCGTGGCGGGTCGGAGTCGGCCGGTCGCGCGGTGCCGCGGGCTCGCGCCGACGGCGTCCCGGGTGGGCCGACGCGGCCGGGCGCGGCCCGGTCCGGCGCGGGTCCGGCGGCCGCGCGTGGTTGGCGGCTGGTCCGGGCCGGCAGCGACGCGGTGCCGCCGTCGGTGCGCCGGCTCACCCAGCGGTCTCGTCGGCGGCGGGTCCGGGCCGCACTCTCCTGGACCGTTGCCGCCGGTGTGCTGGTGCTCGCCGTCGTCGGCGGCTGGCTCACCTACGGGACCGGGGTCCTCGGGGTGCGCACCATCCGGGTGGTCGGGGCCGCGCTGGTCACTCCCGAGCAGGTCCGCCAGGCGGCGGCGGTGCCGGAGGGCACGCCGCTGGCCCGGGTGGACCTGGCGGCGGTCCGGTCCCGGGTCGCCGAGCTGCCGCCGGTGGCCCGGGTGACGGTTACCCGACAGTGGCCGCACACCCTGCGGATCGAGGTGGTCGAGCGGACCCCGACCGCGGTGGTGCCGCAGGACCGTCGGTTCGCGGTGGTGGACGCCACCGGGGTGGTGTTCCAGACCCGACCCGACCGGCCGGCCGGGCTGCCCCTGATCCGGGTGGCGACGCCCGGTCCCGAGGACACGGCGACCCGGGCGGCGCTGGAGGTGCTGGCGGCGTTGACCCCCGAACTGCGGGAGCGGTTGCTCGAGGTGACGGTGGAGTCACCGGCGCGCATCACGGTCCGGCTGGACGGGGGTCGTACGGTGCTCTGGGGCGACGCGTCGCGCAGCGACGCCAAGGCTCAGGTGGCGACGTCCCTGCTGAGTCGCGCGGGTCACACCATCGACGTTCGTACGCCGGACGTGGTGACCATCCGCTGACGGTGCCGGGTGCCGGCCGGCCGGGTGTCGGTGATGATTGTCGGCGGGCGCGCCGACACGCCGTGCAGGTCCTTGGCTCCCGACGCGCGTGCGCATACGTTGCCCCGAGAGGATCAATAGTTGACATAACTGTAGACCTCTAGTAGAGGGTGAGGGTTACCCCTTCGCCTCCTCGTACCGAATGGTTGTCGGCCTCGCCCCGGCCCGATCGCTGGGTGGGGTGGGCGCCCCCCGCCGAGACCGAAGGAAAGGACCCCGATGACACCTCCGCACAACTACCTGGCGGTCATCAAGGTCGTCGGCATTGGTGGCGGCGGAGTCAACGCCGTCAACCGCATGATCGAGGTCGGGCTCAAGGGTGTCGAGTTCATCGCGATCAACACCGACGCCCAGGCCCTGCTGATGAGTGACGCCGACGTCAAGCTCGACGTGGGCCGCGAGCTGACCCGTGGGCTCGGCGCCGGCGCCAACCCCGAGGTGGGCAAGAACGC
>CALGAM010000038.1 GCA_937951935.1 uncultured Micromonospora sp.
ACCTGCTCGCAGCCGTGCTCGATCGCCTCGGCCTGGGCCGCCAGCGAGGCGGCGTAGTTGCCGCCGCACTTCGCCGCGCCGGTGCCGCCCGGCGCCGCCCGGGTGTACGTCGGCGACACCCACACCGTCACCGGCTGCACCCCGCCGGAGAAGTACGACCCGACCGGGGAGGCGATCACCGCGTAGAGGTACTCACGCGCCGGACGCACCCCGAGGAAGACCTCGCTGGCGACCATGAACGGGCGCAGGTAGAGGCTGCTCTCCTCGCTGGTCGGCAGCCAGGCCCGGTCGATCTCGATCAGGTGCCGGAGCGAGTCGAGGAAGGCCTGCTCCGGAAGGACGGGCATCGCCATCCGGCGGGCCGACTGGGCGAACCGCGCCGCGTTGGCCTCCGGCCGGAACATCGTCACCCCGCCGTCGGCCGCGTGGTACGCCTTCAGCCCCTCGAAGATCTCCTGCGCGTAGTGCAGCACGGCGCTGGCCGGGTCCATCGGGATCGGGGCCCTGGCCTCCACCCGGGCGTCGTACCAGCCCTTGCCCTCGGCGTACCTGATCGTCACCATGTGGTCGGTGAAGATCCGGCCGAATCCCGGGTTGGCCAGAAGCGCCTGACGCTCGGCGGCGGCTACCGGCTGAGGATTCGGACGGATCTCGAATTCGAGCTTGTCACCACCGCTCATCGCGCTACCCTCCATCGATGGAAACCGGCACCCGGGGTCGGGCGTGCCGGAGTGAAGAATCGTGCCTGCAACTTACCCCGAACGGTCGTTCAACCTCGATCCTCCGGTCGGCCGGCGCACCAGGTGCGCCTTCACCCAGACCCGGCGAGGACCGTCGACCCGGCGGCCACGGCCACCGGCGTCACCCGGGTCGGTGCCGGGCACCGCCGGTCCTTCCCCCGCCGCCCGACGGCCGCGGCCGGAACACCGGCGCCGACCGCGGATCCCGGCCACGGCAGCCGTCGGGCTTCACGGCGACCGGCCGCACGGCACGCACCACACGGCGGCGAGGGAGAGAACGGGGCCCGGCCGGCGCGCGGACCCGGCCGGCACGCACGCACGTACCGCCCGGGGTCGGTCGCGCCGACGCGGGCCGTGAATCCACCCGGCGGGTGGTCAGCCCGCCGCGTGCGCGGCGATCCGGTCCCCGATGTCGGCGGTACGCCGCGACACGCCGGCGCTGCGGGACGCCAGCTCGGCGGCGACCGCCTCGGTCACCCGGCGGGCCGCGTCGGTGTGGCCGAGGTGCTCCAGCAGCAACGCCGCGGAGAGCACCGCCGCGACCGGGTCCGCCACCCCCTGGCCGGCGATGTCCGGAGCGGAGCCGTGCACCGGCTCGAACATCGACGGGTAGGTCCGCTCCGGGTTGATGCTGCCGCTGGCGGCCAGCCCGATCCCGCCGGTGACGGCGGCGGCGATGTCGGTGAGGATGTCGCCGAACAGGTTGTCGGTGACCACCACGTCGTACCGCTGCGGCTGGGTGACCAGGAACATCGCGGCGGCGTCGACGTGCTGGTACTCGGTCTCGACGTCCGGGTACTCGGCCGCGACCGCGGCGAAGGCCCGGGACCAGAGCGAGCCGGCGTGGGTCAGCACGTTGGTCTTGTGCACCAGGGTGACCTTGCGGCGTTCGCGCCGCGTGGCGCGGGCGAAGGCGTCCCGGATCACCCGCTCGACCCCGTGCCGGGTGTTCAGGCTCTCCTCCGTCGCCACCTCGGCGGGGGTGTCCCGGTGCAGGGTGCCGCCGGCGCCGGCGTAGAGCCCCTCGGTGCCCTCCCGGACCACCACCAGGTCGATCTCACCGGGCTTGACGGTGGCCAGCGGGCCGGTGACGCCGGGCCAGAGCCGGGCGGGACGGAGGTTGACGTACTGGTCGAAGTCGAAGCGGAGCTTGAGCAGCAGGCCCCGCTCCAGCACCCCGGGCGGCACGGACGGGTCGCCCACCGCGCCGAGCAGGATGGCGTCGTGCTGGGCCAGCTCGGCGAGTACGGAGTCGGGCAGCACCTCGCCCGTCCGGTGGTAACGTGCCGCGCCGAGGTCGTACTCGGTGGCCTCGACCCCGGGCAGTACCGCGTCGATGACCTTGCGCGCCTCCGCGACCACCTCCGGCCCGATGCCGTCTCCCGCCACCACCGCGATCCGGGCCACCGCCACTGTCCGCTCCTTCGCTGCCTTGTTCGTGTCTAGGGAACGTTAAGAGACCGTCCCGTCTCCCGGTACGATCCTCCCACGATCTGGAAGCTCCCGACACTCAGGAGCTTCTCAGGTAGCACTCATGAAGCAACCATCTTCACTCCCTATGGTGGGCCGCGAGGGGCCGGAGGGTGCGGCCGGAATGCGGTTCCAGGGGGAGAGATGCGGTTCCAGGGGACGGGTATGCGGATCCCGGGGAACGGCCGCGGCCGACGCCGCCGGGGTGGACTTCCGGCCCCCACGGGCGGACGGAGTCGGCCCGACCTCCGGCTGGGCGCCGGCCGCCGCCACGACCGACCGGGTAAGGGGCTGGACGACTGGGTGGTCGCCCAGCACACCGTGCAGACCTCGATCGCCGAGTACACGATGATCCTCAACGGCGCGGGCCTGCTCGGCCGGCGGGAGATCGGCGAGGCGTTGCGCGACGCGGTCGCCGAACTGCGGGCGATCGACCTGACCTACAGCCCGAGCCGGCCGGCCAGCCTGGTGTCCCGGCTGCGCCGTGGCGAGATCAGCGTGGACGCCTATCCGCCGCTGGCCGACATCGTGGCCCGGTGCGCGACGATGCGGGCCGCCACCGACGGCTGGTTCGACGCGTGGGCGGTCCCCGGCGGTTTCGACCCGGGCGGCCTGCTCGGCGGCTGGGCGGTCGAGCGGGCGGCGGCGCGGCTGCGCGCCGCCGGGGTCGAGAACTACGCCGTGGTCTGCGGCGCCGACCTGACGGTACGCGGGTGCGCGCCGCACGGCGGCCCGTGGCGGATCGCGGTGCACCACCCGGCCGACGGGTACCGCCCGCCCGTGCTGCTGGAGATGACCTCTGGTGCCATCGGTACCTCCGGCCTCGCCGGCCGCCGCGGCCACGTCGTTGACCCCCACACCGGCGAGCCGGCGAACCGGCTGTTGGCGGCGACCGTGACCGGCCCCGACCTCACCGTCGCCGACGGCTACGCCACCGCGCTGTGCGCCGCCGGCCGGGCCGGGCTCGACTGGTTCCCCACCGCGGACGGCTACCGGGTGCTCTTCGCCGTCCCCGTTCGCTGACCGCCGGACGGCTGGCACCGGACCGGCCACGGGCCGACACGCCGTCCACCGTGGGCGACGGCCCGCAGGCGCCACGGCCACGCGTGCCGGCCGGGTGTGTGTCGGCGTTCCCGCGCGGGATGGCACCCTGTACGACCGTGACCTTCGATCTGAGCGTGTGGGCCCTCGGGCACGGCGCCTCGGCAGCGGACGTCCGGGCCGCCGCCGACCGGTGCCGGCGGGGCGACCACGTCGCGGGTGACCCAGAGCCACGCATCTCGGCCTTCTACCGCGCGGTGACCGCCGACTACCCGGACCGGCCGGGACCGTCGACCCCCTGGGCGGTGACCCCGCTGCACGTCGCCACCGACCACATCGAGATGAACCTCGACGAATCCTGCGCGGACCAGGTCCTGCTCGACATCGAACGCCTCGCCGGGGAGCACGGCCTGATCCTGCTCGACGCACAGGACGGCTCGGTCTACCCGCCGCCGACCACTGTGTCCGGTTGACGTCGGTGGCCGACGGCCGCCGGTCAGCCGTCGGCCCACCGTTCGAACGTGGATTCCGCCGGGCCGGTCACCTGTGGACCCGCCCGGCGGGTTCCGTGAGGACTCCCGTCGTCGGACCTCGCCCGAGGGTCCGGGGTCCGCCCCGCGGACTCCCCGCTGTCGGGGATCCCCTCGTCAGAGCTCGTCGCGCAGGTCGACCGCGCTCGTCGCCACCGCGCCGATCGCCTCCGCCGCCGAGCCCAACAGGTCGGCGGAGACCGCCGAGTCGACGGTGAGGGTCATCAGCGCCTCGCCGCCGGCCTCCCGACGGGCCACCTGCATGGCGGCGATGTTGACGCCCGCCTCGCCGAGGATCGTTCCGACGGTGCCGACCACCCCGGGCCGGTCGGCGTAGCGGAAGAAGAGCAGGATGCCGTCGGCGCTCAGCTCCAGGTCGAAGCCGTCGACCTCGGTCAGCTTGACGACGTCCCGGGTGCCGCTGGACGCGACGGTGCCGCTGACCCGCACCGTCCGGCCGTCCGGCAGCGCGCCGTGCACCGTCACCAGGTTCGTGTGCTCGGTGGTCTCGGTCTGCGTGGTCAGCTCCACCGTGACCCCGCGGTCGGCGGCCAGCAACGGCGCGTTGACGTACGTCACCTGCTCCTCGACCACCGAGGCGAAGATCCCCTTGGTGGCGGCGAGCTTGAGCACCGAGACGTCGTTGGCGACGACCGCGCCGCGGACGTCGACGGTGACGCTGGCGGCGACACCGCCGGCGACCGCCGTGAAGACCTTGCCCAGCTTCTCCGCCAGCGGCAGCAGCGGCCGGACCTCCTCGGCGACCACCCCGCCGGCCTGCACGTTGACCGCGTCCGGCACGAACTCGCCCTGGAGCGCGAGCTTCACGCTACGGGCCACCGCGAGCCCCGCCTTGTCCTGCGCCTCGACCGTCGAGGCACCCAGGTGGGGGGTCACGACCACGTTGTCGAAGGCGAACAGCGGCGAGGCGGTGCAGGGTTCCTTGGCGAAGACGTCCAGCCCGGCGCCGGCGACCCGGCCCTCGGCGAGGGCGTCGGCGAGGGCCTGCTCGTCGATCAGGCCGCCCCGGGCCGCGTTGATGATCCGCACCCCGGGCTTGACCAGGGCCAGCTCCTTCTCACCGATCAGGCCGACCGTCTCCGGTGTCTTGGGCAGGTGGATCGAGATGAAGTCGCTCTCCCGGAGCAGCTCCTCCAGCCCGACCAGCCGGACGCCGAGCTGCGCGGCCCGGGCCGGCTGCACGTACGGGTCGTACGCGATGAGCCGGGTGCCGAAGGCCGCCATCCGCTGGGCGAAGAGCACCCCGATCCGGCCGAGCCCGATCACACCGACGGTCTTGCCCTGGATCTCCACCCCGGTGTACTTGGACCGCTTCCACTCCCCCGCCTTCAGGGCGGCGCTGGCGCTCGCGGTGTTGCGCGCGACCGCGAGCAGCAGGGCGACGGCCTGCTCGGCCGCGGAGACGATGTTGGAGGTGGGGGCGTTGACCACCATCACACCCCGGGCCGTGGCCGCCGCCACGTCGACGTTGTCCAGCCCCACGCCGGCCCGAGCGATCACCTTGAGCCGGTGGGCCGCGGCGATGGCCTCGGCGTCGACCTGGGTGGCGCTGCGCACAATCACCGCGTCGGCCTCGGCCAGGGCGGCGAGCAGGGCCGGGCGGTCGGTGCCGTCGACGTGGCGTACGTCGAAGTCGTGCGCGAGCACGTCGAGGGCGGCGGGAGCGAGCTCTTCAGCGATGAGTACGACGGGGGTCATGGGTCCTCGTATATGTCGTCCGGGCGAGGTCTGCGGCCACGTGGGCGCCGCACTGCGCTCCGCGCTCCGCCAGTCAGGGTCGTCCCCACGGTGCGAACGCACCCACCTGCCGATCGTATGCGGCGGGATGCCGGACCGCGCCGGGGACCCACGTGAGCGGCCTCACAACGACAAACGCGCATCCCCGGCCGACCCGGGTACCGGTCACCGCGGCTCACGCCGAGGTGACGACCTCCCGCTCCGGTAGCACCCGCCGGGGCCTGGCCACCAGCACGTTGGCGCCGAGCTGCCGGAAGGTGTCCGCCTCGTTCTCCAGGGCGTCCCGCAGCAGGTCGAGGGCGAGTGAGCCGACCGGCGGGTAGATCCGCTCCCGGGGCGGTTCCTGACCAGGGGCGAGCGCGTTCTGGGCGATCATGAAGTCGAGGATCGCCTGCCGGACCGCGGGCAGCGTGATCGGCGAGTGGTAGAGGACGTTCAGCGCCTGCATGCGCATGCCCTGGACGTGCTCCTCGCCCTTGTTGTCGTGGAAGTGGGGGTTGCGGGTCTCGATCTGGAGCACCGGCACCGAACTGGCCATGACCTCCGGGTGCGCGGTGTCGAGCACCCCGCCGAACTGCTCGAACAGCTCCACGAACTCGAACGGTTCCACCGCGAACCCGCCGGCCAGCCGCATCCGCAGCCCCAGGTCGAGGCTGAGCGCGTGCTCCCCGGCGTTGCCGGTGGCGATCACCTCCGTGCCGAAGCCCGAGTACTCCGCCACCAGCCGGTTGAGGAACTCGTTGGTGATCGCGGAGCTGCGGCCCCGGCGGCTGAAGAAGAGCCGCCCGTCGCGCAGTTTGGGCTTGGAGTGCCAGGAGATCCGGACCATCGCGTACGGGTTGGCCGCCAGGTGCAGACCGGCGGCGTAGACCTTGACGTACTCGTGGACCGCGCCGGGTACATAGTTGTCGGCGTCGATGTATCCGATGTAGGTGCGATCGGTCAGCGCGGCGACCGCCATGCCGATCAGCATCGCCTCGCCCTTGCCGGAGCGCACCAGCCCGTGGTCGTCGATCAGCTCCGGCATGCCGGCGGCCTTGAACGCGGCGGCCACCCCCGGGTCCCGCTGGTGGACGATGATCGCCGGCCGCTCGGCCGCCCGGCAGAACTGCTCCAGCGTCTGCGCCTCGATTTCGTAACGATCCACCGGCTGCCGCGCGCTGTTGGAGACGAGCACGATCAGACAGTCGTGTGGAATCCCCGAGAGCACACCCTCGATTACTCTGCGTGTCTCGTTCATGCAGGGAATGACGATGACCATTTGCCGCTCGATGGCGCGCATCGCCTCCTGCGAGACTATGCCCTCACCGGTCGCTCCGGTGGCATCGCCCGAGTCCAACTGTATGACGCGCTGAAGTTCGTGGATACGAACGGCGCCGAAACGTTCAGTACGGTGCGATTGCTCCAGTCGCATGCGGCGACCCTACCCGAGCCCGCGTATTAACCGCCCGTAACCACCGCGCATTTCATCCCGGGGTCGGCGGCGGCAACAACCGGACGCCAATTGGCAATCGCCCGGTAACGTGAGTGGCGCTGTCCCGGCAACACTTCACTGACCGTATCGCTGCCGTGGCGCACACCGGCCCGCCCGCACGGGATGGACGAGCCCGCCGTCACACCACCGGGGCACCGGCCGCGACGGCGGGACCCCCGCACGACGAGCCCGTGGCCGGGCCCGGCCGGAGCGACGGTGCGGCACACCCCGTCGGCTCCGACCGGACCCGCGGCTCGGGTCGGGACGCGCGGGCGCCCGGCTCAGGCGGTCTCGGTGATCGGCCGGTCCACCCAGCTCATCATGCCGCGCAGCTTCTTGCCGGTCTCCTCGATCGGGTGCGCCGCCGACTCGGCCCGCCACTTGGTGAAGTTCGGCCGGCCCGCGTCGTCCTCGGCGATCCACTCCCGGGCGAACTCGCCGGACTGGATCTCGGCGAGGATCTTGCGCATCTCCTCCTTGACCCGCGCGTCCACCACACGCGGGCCACGGGAGTAGTCGCCGTACTCGGCGGTGTCGGAGACGCTGTACCGCATCCGGGCGATGCCGCCCTCGTACATCAGGTCGACGATCAGCTTCAGCTCGTGCAGGCACTCGAAGTACGCGATCTCCGGCGCGTAGCCGGCCTCGGTGAGCACCTCGAACCCGGCCTGCACCAGCGCCGACACCCCGCCGCAGAGGACCGCCTGCTCGCCGAAGAGGTCGCTCTCGGTCTCGTCCTTGAAGGTGGTGCGGATCGCACCGGCCCGGGTGCCGCCGATCGCCTTGGCGTACGCCAGCGCGAGCGGGAACGCGTTACCGGTGGCGTCCTGCTCCACCGCGACCAGGCAGGGCACGCCCTTGCCGTCGACGTACTGGCGGCGGACCAGGTGACCCGGGCCCTTCGGCGCGACCATCGCCACGTCCACGTTGGCCGGCGGCGTGATGAGGCCGTACCGGATGTTGAAGCCGTGGGCGAAGAACAGCGCCTTGCCCTCGGTCAGGTGCGGCGCGACCGCCTCCGCGTAGAGCGAGCGCTGCACGGTGTCGGGCGCCAGCAGCATGATCACGTCCGCCTCGGCGGACGCCTCGGCCGGGGTGAGCACCCGCAGCCCCTGCTCCTCGGCCTTGGGCCGGCTCTTCGAGCCCTCCGGCAGGCCGATCACGACGTCGACACCCGAGTCGCGCAGCGACAGGGCGTGGGCGTGGCCCTGGCTGCCGTAGCCGAGGACCGCGACCTTCCTGCCCTGGATCAGCGCCAGGTCGGCGTCGTCGTCGTAGAACACCTCAACGGTCATGACTTTCCTTTCCCGCAGCGGCCTGACATGGCCCGCCGACGTTCATCGCAGGTCACGGCGCCGACCGGCTCAGGCCACCCGCAGCGCCGTACCGGTGGTGATCGACCGGGACCCGCGCCCGATGGCCACCAGACCCGACTGCACCATCTCCTTGATTCCGAACGGTTCGAGGTCGCGCAGCAGCGCGTCCAGCTTGTCCGCGGTGCCGGTCGCCTCGATCGTGAGGGTGTCCGGGGCGACGTCGACCACCCGGGCGCGGAACAGGTTCACCGTCTCCAACACCTGGGACCGCTGTGACCGGTCGGCCCGGACCTTGACCAGCACCAGCTCCCGGGCCACCGAGACCGCCGGGTCCAGCTCGACGATCTTCAGCACGTTGACCAGCTTGTTGAGCTGCTTGGTCACCTGCTCCAACGGCGAGGTCTCGGCGTTGACCACGATGGTGATCCGGGAGACCTCCGGGTTCTCGGTCTCTCCGACCGCGAGCGAGTCGATGTTGAAGCCGCGGCGGGAGAAGAGCCCGCTCACCCGGGCCAGGACCCCGGGCTTGTTCTCGACCAGCACGGACAGGGTGTGTTTGCTCATCTCTGCGCAGCCCTCACAGCTCGTCGTCGTCGAAGATCGGACGGACCCCGCGGGCGAACATGATCTCGTCGTTGCTGGTGCCGGCGGCGACCATCGGCCAGACCATCGCGTCCTTGCCGACCACGAAGTCGATCACGACCGGCGCGTCGTCGATCTCCATCGCCGTCCTGATCGTCCGGTCCACGTCGGCCTTGCTCTCGCAGCGCAGCCCGACGCAGCCCAGCGCCTCGGCCAGCTTCACGAAGTCGGGGATCCGGTGCTTGTGGGTACCGAGTTCGGTGTTGGAGTAGCGCTCGCCGTAGAAGAGGGTCTGCCACTGCCGGACCATGCCGAGGTTGCCGTTGTTGATCACGGCGACCTTGATCGGGATCCCCTCCAGGGCGCAGGTGGCCAGCTCCTGGTTGGTCATCTGGAAGCAGCCGTCACCGTCGATCGCCCAGACCGTGGTTTCCGGCCGGCCGACCTTGGCGCCCATCGCCGCCGGCACAGCGTACCCCATCGTCCCGAGACCGCCGGAGTTGAGCCAGGTGTACGGCTTCTCGTACGAGATGAACTGCGACGCCCACATCTGGTGCTGGCCCACCCCGGCCACGTAGATCGCGTCCGGGCCGACGATCTCGCCCAGCCGCTGGATGACGTACTGCGGGGCGAGGGTGCCGTCGGCCGGCTCGTCGTACCCGAGCGGGTAGCGTTCGCGCAGGTCGTTGAGCTGGTTCCACCACTCCGTGCGGTCCGCGGTCCGGCCGGACTGCCCGACGGCGGCGCGGACCGCCTCGACCAGCTCGTCGATGACGTACCGGGCGTCGCCGACGATCGGCACGTCCGCCGTCCGGTTCTTGCCGATCTCGGCCGGGTCGATGTCGGCGTGCACCACCGTCGCGTTGGGGGCGAAGGAGTCCAGGCGACCGGTGACCCGGTCGTCGAACCGGGCGCCGATGGCCACGATCAGGTCCGCCTTCTGCAGCGCGTAGACGGCGGCCACCGTGCCGTGCATGCCCGGCATCCCCAGGTGCTGCGGGTGCGAGTCCGGGAAGGCACCCCGGGCCATCAGCGTGGTCACCACCGGGATCCCGGTCAGCTCCGCCAGCCGGCGCAGCCCGTCGGTGGCCCGGGCCTTGAGCACACCGCCGCCGACGTACAGCACGGGACGCCGGGCGCTGGTCATCAGCCGGGCCGCCTCCCGGATCTGCTTGCCGTGCGGGTGCAGGGTGGGCCGGTAGCCGGGCAGTTCGAGGGTCGGCGGCCAGCTGAAGGTGGTCTGCGCCTGCAGGACGTCCTTGGGGATGTCGACCAGCACCGGTCCGGGTCGGCCGGTCGAGGCCAGGTGGAACGCCTCGGCCAGCACCCGGGGGATCTCGTCGGGGCT
>CALGAM010000039.1 GCA_937951935.1 uncultured Micromonospora sp.
CCGTACCGGGAGAAGCGGTCGAGGATGGCGAGGGTCTTCTCCTCACCCCAGTACCCCTGGTGCATGTGGCTCTGCAGGCCCAGCGCGTCGACCCGGATTCCCGCCTCCAGCACCCCCTCGATCAGGCACTCGTACGCCGCGGACATGTCGAAGTCGTTGAGCAGCAGGGTCGCCCGTGGGTTGGCCTCGCGGGCGGCGTCGAAGACCGTCCGGACCAGCGGGATCCGCCCCATCTCGCGGCAGATCCGGGTGAGTCCGTTGTCGTACCGATCGAAGATCGGCATGATGACGACCTCGTTGATCACGTCCCACATGTCGATGAGGCCGCCGAAGTCGGTCACCTCGCGGTGGATCCGGTCCACCTGCGCCCGGACGATCTCCTCGTTGGTCAGACCCAGCAGCCAGTCCGCCGCCAGGGTGTGCCAGGCGAGCGGGTGTCCCTTCACCACACACCCCCGCTGCGTGAACCAGCGCGCGGTGTTGCGCAGCCGCGTGGTGTCCGGACGGCCGCGGGTCGGCTCGAACCAGCCCCAGTAGAACGGCAGGGTCGCGAAGTTGAACAGGTCCAGCCAGTGTTCGGCCAGGGAGGCGGCCGAGGGCTGCCGGCTCTCACCGGGCAGCTCCGGACCGTCGTCCGACGCGACGGCCTCGTCGTTGGCGAGGGGGACGAACTCGAACCCGGTGCAGCCGAAGAGGAAGCTGTGGCTACGCTGCGCCACCACCACGTCATGGTGGGCCAGCGCGGTCCCACCCGAGGTCAGGGTCAGCGTGGCGTCGGCGGCGCGGATCCGCCGGATGGTGGTGTCGGTGGTCACCGCCGCATCCTGCCACGGCCTGAGCCGGCACAGAACCCGGACGCGGCGCACCGTCAGCGACGGCGGCGAACGACCAACCAGACCACACCCGCTGTCACCGCGGCCAGCGGCAGCAGGCAGCAGGCGCTGAAGACGAGCAGCTGCCACGGTTTGATGACTTCCACGGCCAGCAACCCTAGTGCAGCGACCGGTCAGGAGCTGGTGCGGGACCGCCTGTCGCTCACCCCGCCGGCGGCGGGTCCGTTCGGCCGGTGACCCGGTGCGCTCCCGCGTAGACGTTCATCGACGGTCCGCGCAGAAACCCGACGAGGGTGAGCCCGACCTCGTCGGCCAGCTCGGCGGCGAGCGAGGAGGGCGCGGAGACCGCGGCCAGCACCGGTATCCCGGCCATCACCGCCTTCTGGACCAACTCGAACGAGGCCCGACCGCTGACCATCAGCACGCTGCCGCGCAGCGGCAGCCGACCGGTGCGCAACGCCCAGCCGACCACCTTGTCCACCGCGTTGTGCCGGCCGACGTCCTCGCGCAGGCAGTGCAGCCGACCGTCGGCGGAGAAGAGCCCCGCGGCGTGCAGCCCGCCGGTGCGGTCGAAGACCCGCTGCGCGTTGCGCAGCGTCTCGGGCAGGGTGCTGACCACGGCGGGCTCCAGCCGTACCGGATCCTCGCGCACCGACCACGGCGCCACGGTCCGTACCGCCTCGAGGCTCGCCTTGCCGCACAGTCCGCAGGAGGAGGTGGTGTAGACACTCCGCGCAAGCGACGGCTCCGGCGGCGCCACCCCCGGGGCCAGCACGACGTCGACGACGTTGTAGGTGTTGACCCCCTCCGCCGTGGCACCCGCGCAGTAGCGGATGGTGGCGACGTCCGTACCGGCCCGGACCACTCCCTCACCGACCAGGAACCCCGCCGCCAGGTCGAAGTCGTCGCCCGGTGTCCGCATCGTGATCGCCAGAGACCGGCCGTTCACCCGGATCTCCAGTGGTTCCTCGGCCGCCAGGGTGTCGATCGGCTCACTGACCGCTCCGTCGACGATTCGGACCACCCGGCGCCGACTCGTCACCCGTCCCATCCGCACACCACCGATCCTCTCCGGCCGGTCGCCTCGGGCCGGCGCGCCGACCCCACCCACGCACCCGGGCCCCGGGTGCGCCGTCACGGCCGGGGCCGGCACGTCCGCCGGGTCAGGGCCGCCGACCTGCGACGACCGGGCACACCACGAACGGTACGACACCGCGGGGCTGGTCACGGCCGACCTGGTGAGTCGACACCGGCAGCCGCCGCACGGCGGCGGGGCGGGCGCCACGACGTCGCCACGCCGCAACCGCGACGGGCGACGGGTGGTCCACCTCCGCCGGCCACCGACCGTGCGGTCTCACGTCGCGGCGAGGTGAACGCCCCCGCGCGGTGGTGGCCGGAGTCACCGCCGGGTCACCAGGTACCGGGCGTACGCCTCGGTGGTGAAGAAGGCCGGGAGGTCGTCGACGAGGGCGATCCGTTCGAAGATCTCCGCGGCACGGGCGACCCGCTCCCGGTCGGCGGCCGGACGCTGCGCGGCGAGTGCGGCCACCTCCTCGGCGAGCAGCGACCGGACGAGGTCGGCGGTGACCTGGCCCCCGTCGGCCAGCGGCGTGCCGTGATACAGCCACTGCCACACCTGGCAACGGGCGATCTCGGCGGTGGCGGCGTCCTCCATCAGGCCGAAGATGGCGGCGGCGCCGGTGCCGCCGAGCCAGGCGTCGAGGTAGCGCAGCGCGACGGCGATGTTGCCGCGCAGTCCGGCCCGGGTCACCCGCCCCGGTGTCCGGTCGACCGCCAGCAGGTCGTCGGCGGTCACCGAGACGTCGTCGCGCCGCCGGTCGAGCTGGTGCGGACGGTCACCGAGCACGGAGTCGAAGACCGACCGGCACACCTCGACCAGCCCCGGATGCGCGACCCAGGAGCCGTCGAAGCCGTCGGCCGCCTCCCGCTCCTTGTCGGCGCGGACCCGGGCGAGCGCGGTGGCGTTGGCCTCGGGGTCGCGGCTGGGGATGAAGGCTGCCATCCCGCCGATGGCGTGCGCCCCGCGCCGGTGACAGGTCCGGACCAACAGTTCGGTGTACGCCCGCATGAACGGCACCGTCATGGTCACCTCGGCGCGGTCGGGCAGGACGAAGTCGTCCCGGTAGCCGAAGTTCTTGATGACGCTGAAGATGTAGTCCCAGCGGCCGGCGTTCAGCCCGGCGGCGTGCTCCCGCAGCTCGTAGAGGATCTCCTCCATCTCGAAGGCGGCGGTTATGGTCTCGATCAGCACGGTGGCCCGGATCGTCCCCCTCGGAAGGCCGAGGTACTGCTGGGCGAAGCAGAACACGTCGTTCCAGAACCGCGCCTCCCGGTGGTCCTCGAGTTTCGGCAGGTAGAAGTACGGTCCACTGCCGGCGTCGAGCTGCCGCTGCGCGCAGTGCACCAGGTAGAGCCCGAAGTCGACCAGGCTGGCCGAGACGGCCCGGCCGTCGACGACGAGGTGTTTCTCCACCAGGTGCCAGCCGCGCGGACGGACGACGATGGTGGCCGGGTCGGGGCCGACGACGTAGCGCTTGCCCCGGTGGTCGGTGAAGTCGATCCGCCGGTCGATCGCGTCGATCAGGTTCAGGTGGCCGCCGATGACGTTGTCCCAGGTCGGGGCGAGCGCGTCCTCGAAGTCGGCGAGCCAGACCCGCGCCCCGGAGTTGAGGGCGTTGACGGTCATCCGGCGGTCGGGCGGACCGGTGATCTCCACCCGGCGGTCGACCAGCCCCGGGGCCGGCGGTGCCACCCGCCAGCTCGGGTCGGAACGGATGGCCGCGGTCTCGGGCAGGAATCCGGGAAGCTGGCCGGTGGCGTAGCGGGCCCGGCGGGCCCGGCGGGTGTCCAGCAGGGCCACCCGGCGGGCGGCGAACTCGCGGTCGAGGGCGACCAGGAAGTCGAGCGCCTTCGGGCTGAGGACCTCGTCGTACCGGTCCCGCATCGGGCCGGTGATCTGGATGCTCATCGGAACTGCTCCTCCTCGGTCGAGCCGGGTAGGGCGGTGGTCTCGGCGTCGGGGTTGAGGATGGTGCTGATCAGGTCGAAGTAGCCGGTGCCGACCTCCCGCTGGTGCCTGACCGCGGTGTAGCCGTCCGCCTCGGCGGCGAACTCCCGCTCCTGCAGCGACACGTACGCCGGCATCCCGGTGGTGGCGTAGCCGCGGGCCAGCTCGAACGTCGCGTAGTTGAGGGCGTGGAACCCGGCCAGCGTGATGAACTGGAACCGGTATCCCATGTGTCCCAGCTCCCGCTGGAACCGGGCGATGGTCGCCTCGTCGAGGTGCCGACGCCAGTTGAACGACGGTGAGCAGTTGTAGGCGAGGAGCTTGTCCGGGTACTCGGCCTTGATCGCCTCGGCGAAGCGCCGGGCCTGCTCCAGGTCCGGGGTGCTGGTCTCCATCCACAGCAGGTCGGCGTACGGGGCGTAGGCCAGTCCTCGGGCGATGCAGGGTTCCAGCCCGTTGCGGACCCGGTAGTAGCCCTCGGCGGTCCGCTCCCCGGTGAGGAAGGGCCGGTCCCGCTCGTCGGTGTCGGTGGTGAGCAGGGTCGCGGCCTGCGCGTCGGTCCGGGCGATGATCACCGACGGGACCCCGGCGACGTCGGCGGCGAGCCGGGCCGCGGTGAGGGTCCGCACGTGCTGGCCGGTCGGGACCAGGACCTTGCCGCCGAGGTGGCCGCACTTCTTCTCGCTGGCGAGCTGGTCCTCCCAGTGCACCCCGGCGGCGCCGGCCACGATCATCGCCGTCATCAGCTCGTACGCGTTGAGCACCCCGCCGAAACCGGCCTCGGCGTCGGCGACGATCGGCGCCAGCCAGTCGACGCCCCCGCCGTCGGCCTCCGCCGCCGCGCCGAGTCGCTCCATGATCTCGATCTGCCCGGCGCGCAGCAGCGCGTTGTTGATCCTGCGCACCACCGCCGGCACCGAGTTGGCCGGGTAGAGGCTCTGGTCCGGGTACGTCTGCCCGGCCAGGTTGGCGTCGGCGGCGACCTGCCACCCGGACAGGTAGATCGCCTTCAGCCCGGCACGGACCATCTGGACGGCCTGGTTGCCGGTGAGCGCGCCGAGGGCGGGCACGTACTCCTCGGTGTGCAGCAGGTGCCAGAGGCGCTCGGCGCCCCGCCGGGCGAGGGTGTGTTCCTCGGAGACCACACCACGCAGCCGCACCACGTCCTCCGGCCGGTAGGGCCGGGTCACGCCGCGCCAGCGCGGGTCGGTGGCCCATTCGGTCCGCAACCGCTCGGCGGCGTCCCGCGGATGTTCGGTGCCTGGTTGTCCGACGTGTCCGGGCCGGAGCGCGACCTGGATACCCATGCGATCCTCCTTCGGGGTCAATCGATTACGCGCTGTGCTCCCGGCGCATGCCAGAAACCATGGCACGACCCCGATCACGGGGTCGAGACACGGAAACAGCGAATTATTGAAAATTTGGAGTCCTAATCTTGCGAAGCTGCAAATGAACTACTTCACAGATGTGTTAATGTGTCCCGGTTCCAGGCGTGAGGGAGGGCGCCATGGCCAAGATGTTCGCGGGCGCGCGGCTGCGCCGGCTGCGCGAGGAGCACGGCATCAGTCAGATCGAACTCGCCCGGCGGCTCGGCATCTCCCCCAGCTACCTCAACCAGCTCGAACACGACTCCCGGCCGCTGACCGTGCCGGTGCTGATCCGGATCACCGAGGTCTTCGGCGTCGACACCGCCTACTTCGCACCGCACGACACGCCCCGGCTGGTGGCCGAACTGCGCGAGGCACTGCCCACCCGGGTGGGCCTGCCCGACCTGACCGAACTGGCCAGCAAGATGCCCGAGGTGGCGGAGGCGGTGATCGACCTCTACCGCCGCTACCGGCAGGTCAACGACCAGTTGGCCGAGGTGGTCGGCGACCGCGAGCTGATTCCCGGGCGCAGTCCGCACGACCAGGTGAGCGACTTCTTCTACCGACGGCAGAACTACATACCGGACCTGGACGAGGCGGCCGAGGCGCTGGCCGCCGAGATCGGGGTACGACGCGGCGAGACCCGGGCCGTGCTGTCCGAGCGGCTGGCCGAGCGGCACGGGGTGCGGATCGTCCGGCAGGACACCGACTCGCTCGCCGGTGACCTGCACCGGTACCGACCGCAGACCCGCACGCTGCACCTGTCGACGTCGCTGCGGCCCGGACAGGAGGCGATCCGGATGGGTGCCCAGATCGCCCTGCTCGAATACGCCGACGTCATCGACGAAATCATCGAGGAGGAGCGGATCTACGACGTACAGACGCAGATTCTCATGCGGGTCGGGCTGGCCAACTACTTCGCCGCGGCGCTGATCCTGCCGTACCGGGAGTTCCTCGACACCGCCGAACGGATGCGGTACGACATCGCGCTGCTCACCAACCGCTTCGCGATGGGCTGGGAGAGCATCTGCCACCGGCTGAGCACGCTGCAGCGGCCCCGGGCACGGGGGGTGCCGTTCTCGTTCGTCCGGGTCGACCGGGCCGGCAACATGTCCAAGCGCCAGTCGGCGACCGGCTTCCCCTTCTCCCGCTCCGGCGGCACCTGTCCGCTGTGGAACGTCTACGAGGCGTTCAGCGCCCCCGGCCGGGTGATGACCCAGGTCGCGGTGATGCCGGACGGCCAGCGGTACCTCTGGATCGCCCGTACGGTGACCCGGCACCACGGCGGGTACGGCCAGCCGGGCAAGGTCTTCGCGATCGGCCTCGGCTGCGAGGTCCGGCACGCCGGGCGACTCGTCTACTCCGCCGGCCGGGACCTGGAGGCGACCGAGGCGGCGACCCCGATCGGCCCGGGCTGCAAGACGTGCGAGCGGCTGACCTGCCCGCAACGGGCCGCCGCGCCGATCGGCCGCGAGCTCGACCTCGACGAGAACCGGAGCACCTTCATCCCGTACCCGTTGAAGCCCGAGCCGGCGCGGCCCCGCCCCCAGGGCGGCGGGTGAGCCGGGGCGGGCGCCGACGGCCGGCGGGAGCGCCCGCCGGTTCGGCGACGGCGGTGGAGCCCTCGACCCACCCTGGTCAGCTCATTCGTCCCACCCACGGGCTGCCGAGCGTCTAGGTTCAGGCGGAGAGAGGCGGTGGGCCGGCACGGGGGGTTGGGAATGTTCTCCGCGGTGGGACGGTTCGTGGTCCACCACCCGGTGTGGGTGATTCTGGCGTGGGTCGCGGTCGCGGCCGCGGTCCTCGGTGCCGCACCACGGCTGACCACCACCACCGACGAGGTGTCGTTCCTCCCCGCCCGGTACGAGTCGGTCCGCGCGGCCGAACTCCAGCGGAACGCCTTCCCGGAGGCGACCACCCCGGCGGCGCTCGTCGTGTTCGCGCGCCGGGACACGGCGCCGCTGACCGACGCCGACGTCAGCCGGGTGGCGGCGATCAGTCAGGGCCTGGCCGCACGGCGGATCGACGGCGTCGTCGCCCTGACCCCGACGCCGCCGTCGCCCAACCGGCAGATCCAGGTCGTCGCGGTCCAGCTCACCGCGCAGCGGAACCCGGGTGACCGCACCCAGACCCGGGCGGTGCGGGCGCTGCGGGACGCGCTGCGCGGCCAGCTCGTCGACTCCGACCTCCGGGCCGGCGTCACCGGTACGGCCGCGCAGGCGCTGGACGCCGAGCGGTCCGGCGACCGGGCGAACACGATCATCGGAGCCGCGACCATCGGACTGATCCTCGCCCTGCTCCTGGCCATCTTCCGCAGCCCGATCATCGCCCTGCTCCCGGTGCTCACCATCGGGGTCATCTCGCAGATCGCGACCGGGCTGATCGCCTGGGCCAACGACGCGTTCGACCTCAGGGCCGACAGCTCGGTGAGCGCGATCCTGATCGTCGTCCTCTTCGGCGTCGGCACCGACTACATCCTGTTCCTGATGTTCCGCTACCGGGAGCGGCTGCGCCTCGGCGAGGACCCCAGGGCCGCCATGACCAGCGCGGTCGAGCGGGCCGGAGAGGCGATCTCCTCGGCCGCCGGGGCGGTCGTCATCGCCTTCCTCGCGCTGACCCTCTCGACGCTCGGCCTGTTCCGCTCCCTGGGACCCGCACTGGCGATCGCCGTCGCGACCACCCTGGTCGCCGGGCTGACCCTGGTCCCGGCGGTGGTGTCACTGCTGGGCACGAGGGTGTTCTGGCCGTCCAACGCCTGGCGGCGCGAACCGCGCGACGCCCGGTTCGCCGCGCTCGGGCGGTCACTGGGCCGGCGGCCCGCGTGGTACGCGGCCGCCTCCGGCGCCACGCTCGTCGTCCTCGCCGTCTTCGCCCTCGGGTTCCACCCCAACTTCGACCTCAGCGGCAGCTCGACCGCGACCGGGTCGGAGTCCTCCGTCTGGAGCCGGGAGCTGCGTAGGGGACTGCCGGCCGGGGCGACCGAACCGTCGTACGTCCTCCTCCGCGCCGACACCGGCACGGCGCTGCCGGCCGACCGGCTCGACGCGTACCGTGCCGAGTTGGCCCGGGTGCCCGGGGTGGGACAGGTCGGCCCGCCGACGCTGTCCGCGGACCGGACCGTGGCGAACTTCCAGGTGACCCTGGCCGACCCGCCGCAGTCCGCGGCGGCCCTGCGCACCGTACGCGGCCCACTGCGCGCCGCCGCACACGCGGCCGCACCGGAGGGAACGAGCGGACTCGTCGGCGGCGTCACGGCGGTGTTCGTCGACATCCGGGCCGCGGTCAATCGCGACTACGCGGTCGTGTTCCCGGTCGCCGCCCTCCTGATCATGGTGATCCTGGGACTGCTGCTGCGCAGTCTCGTCGCTCCCTGGTACCTGATCGCCACGGTCGGTCTCGGCTTCGCCGCGACCCTCGGTGCCACCGTGCTCGTCTTCCAGACCGGCCTGGGCGAGGACGGTCTGATCTTCATCCTGCCGGTGGTCATGTACCTGTTCGTCGTCGCCCTCGGCACGGACTACAACATCCTGATGGTCGCTCGGCTGCGCGAGGAGGCACGGGAGGGGCGTACCCCGCGGGAGGCCGCCGCGCTGGCGGTCCGGCACGCCGGGCCCACGGTCGCCGCCGCCGGACTGATCCTCGCCGGTACCTTCGCCTCGCTCATGCTCGCCGACAACAGCACCCTCACCCAACTGGGCTTCGCGACCGCGGTCGGCATCGCCGTGGTGGCCTTCGTGATGTCGCTCCTCCTCACCCCCGGGATCACCGCGCTGCTCGGCCACACCGCCTGGTGGCCCGGCCACCAGGACGTTCCCGCCGCCGGCCGGGGCGCCCACCGTCGAGGTGGACGGACGGGACCGGCAGCCGCGTGACCCACCCTCCCGAGCCGTGGATCCTGCACGGCCAGACGTACGTCTCGGTGTGGGCGGTGCCCCGGGCGGCCCTGCCGCCGTTACCCGCGGGACCGACCCGAACGATCCGACCCGTGACACTCGGCGGCCGGGGTCTGCTCGGCGTCACCTGGGCGGTGTACGAGCCCGGCGGGGTGCTGCACTACCGCGAGGTGCTCGCCGCGGTACTGGTCCGCGCCGGGCTTCGACCCCGGGTGAGCGTCACCCACGCCTGGGTCGACAGCCCGGTCGCCCGTGACGGCGGGCGCGAGCTGTGGGGAATCCCCAAGGAACCGGCGGAGCTGACGGTCACGGTCGACGGGGACACGTCGGCGGTCTCGGCGCGGACGGCGGCGGGATCCGTGGCCCGCGCGCTGCTCCGCCCGAGGCACCGGCTGCCCGGACGGTGGCCCATCCGGTTCACGGTCGTCCAGCAGCTCGGGGCGCGAACCCGCAGCACCCCGGTACGGTGTCGCGCCGGCCTCGCCACCGCCGACGCCACCTGGGAGGTCGAGCCGGCCAGCCCGCTCGGTCACCTCGCCGGTCGCCGTCCCCTGCTGACCGTGCGGCTGCACGACGTCCGGCTGGTGTTCGGTGCGACGGCGAGGGCGTCGCACCGGCGCTGACCGCCGCCACGCCGCCGCCCCTGCCGCGTCCCTGGGCCGCGTCCGCCGCCCGCGACGTCGGTGGCGCCGCCCATCCCGGCGGTTCACCATGGGGTACCCGGGCCCGGGGCGACCCACGCCACACGGCCCCACCAGCTATGTTCTCAGCCGAGACCGCGGTGGTAGCGCTCCCAGGGAGCGTTCTTTCGCGCCGCCGCCTCCGCGCGAGAGGAGTCTGCCGTGCCACCGAGCCCGACCGGCACCGCCGCCCCCGGCCCACCGTCCGCGCCGCCCCGTCACGTCCGGGCCGCCCGCAACGCCGTCGCCGTGGTCTTCGGCCTCAACGGGCTCGCCGTCGCCTCCTGGTTCGCCCGGGTTCCCGCCGCCCGGGAGGCACTCGGGCTCAGCGCGGGCCGGCTCGGCCTGCTGCTGCTCGCGCTCTCGGCCGGCTCGCTGCTGGCGATGTCGACCGCCGGCAGCGTGGTGCACCGGCTCAACCCGTCACGGACCACCGCCGGCTCCACCGGCCTCGCCGCGGTCGGTCTGGTGATGCTCGGCGTCGGCGTCGGCGCCTGGCCGTCCGTCCCGCTGGTGGCGGCCGGGCTCGCCGCCCTCGGGTACGGCTCCGGTCTGTGCGACGTGGCGATGAACGTCGAGGCGGCGCTGGTGGAACGGCGGCTGGGCCGGACCGTCATGCCCCGGTTCCACGCCGCCTGGAGTCTGGGCACCGTCTCCGGCGCCGGCCTCGGTGCCGGCAGCGTGCAGGTCGGGCTCCCCGTTGCCGCCCACCTCGGGGTCGTCGCCCTCGGCGTGCTGCTCGGCACACTGCTCGCCGTCCGCTTCTTCCTCGGCGCGGGCGGCGAGGAAGACCCCGCGCGGCGGGCGGCGGCACAGACCGGGTCCGGCCGGGACAGCGGGACGCTGCGCGCCTGGCGGGAGCCGCGCACCCTCTGCATCGGCCTGCTGGTCCTGGTGATGGCGTTCACCGAGGGCGCCGCGAACGACTGGATCGCGCTGGCCTTCGTCGACGGGTACGGGTTCGGCGAGGCGGCCGGCGCCGCCGTCTTCGGGGTGTTCGTCGCCTCGATGACCCTCGGCCGGACGGTCGGCACGGTGGCACTCGACCGCTGGGGCCGGGTACCGGTGCTCTTCGTCACGATCGGGCTGGCCGTCATCGGGGTGACGATCACCACCCTCGTTCCGTCCGGATCCGTGGCGCTGGCCGGGGTCGTCCTCTGGGGACTCGGCGCGTCACTGGGATTCCCGGTCGGGATGAGCGCCGCCGCCGACGACGAGGGGCGGGCTCCGGCCCGGGTCAGCGTCGTCGCGACGATCGGCTACACCGCCTTTCTCGCCGGGCCGCCGCTGGTCGGGCTGCTCGGCGACCGGGTGGGGGTCCTGCGGGCCCTGCTGGTCGTCCCGCTCCTGCTGGTTCCGGCCCTGGCCCTGGTACCGGCGACCCGGCCACCGGCCGACCGCTGATTCGTGCCGTGTCCGCCGGCGGCGGGGTGCGCGGGCGACGCACACCCCGCCGCGTACCTCACCCGGCCGTGGCCGCGGTCCGACCGGTCCGGCGCGGTGGACCACCGGCGGCCCGGTCGTCGGCTCGGGTCGGCCGGCGTCGGCCGGTCGGGGCGGCCCCGCTAGGCCGGGGTCGGGAAGCCGTACCGGGCGGCGTGCTCCGGGTCGGTCGGGTCGATCTGCCGGAGTCCCTCGTCGGCGAGCCGCTTGTTGATCTCGTCGAGGTGGTCGCGGACCAACCGCGCCTCCTCCTCGGTGACCCGGCCCCGGTGCGGCTTTCCGGCATGCTCGAGTGTGGCGTAGTCCACTCGCTCGCTCCTGCGGACCGACTTGGCCGGGCGTACCCGTTCGGCCGTCCGCAGCAACTGGGCCATCGGCACGTCGGTGGCCAGCGCGTCGAACTCGCTGGCGTTGAGCACGACCCGACGCGGCTCACCGCCGTCAGGGTCGTCGTGGATCTCCAGGATCGCGACGTCGAGCGCCGCGTCGTCGATGCTCTCGACCTCGCTCGGCTCGGCCTCCAGTTGTACCGGTCCCGCGACCAGGTCCGGATGCTCCAGCACGACGATCCGCACCGCCTCGTCGGCGCTCTGCAGCACCTTGCCGCTGAAGTCGGATACGTGAACTGTCCGCTTACCCATGCCTGAGCTTCTCCTGTCCTGGCGGTACGACCAGAGGCAGAAGTTAACGCACAGGTGTGCGAACGGAGCGGCCGGCCCACCGTTCTCGGTCCGACACGACGGCATAAATAGATATACGAATATACCCGCAGGTCGGGAGGGGTAGTGCGAGAGCGGACAGACCAGTAGAGTTGGCGCGCATCGGCGTTGGCAGCAGTGATCGCCCGCCGATTCCCTCGGGCTGCCCATGATTGGATGGAAGTTGGCGCACAATCAGGCCGACCGCGCGACCAGGCTCCCCGACCCTCCGGACACCTCAGGTGACTCCACCGTGGCCATCCGGCGTCGCGGCCGACAGCAAACGATCAAGCGGCGGGTCGTCCGGCTGGTACTCATCCCCAGTGTCGTCGCCGTGCTCATCTGGCTCGCGGCCTCCGGATACCTCGTCTTCCAGGGGTACTACAACCGAGAGGTCGCCAACGGGGTCCGCCAGGTGTCGATTCCGGCGGTGCCGGCGCTGAGCTCGATCCAGCAGGAACGGCGGCTGAGTGTCGCCTACCTCGCCCAGCGCTCGAACGACCTGCAGGGTCTGATCGAGCAGCGACGCCTGACCGACCAGCGTCTGTCGGCGCTGCGTTCGGTTGCCGACACGGCGCTGGGCAAAGCACCGGAGTCCATCGCGACCCGGTGGAGGAAGCTCACCGAGTTCCTGGACCGGCTTGCCAGCGTACGCAGCACCATCGACTCCCGCTCGACCAGCGGCGATCAGGTCTACGAGTTCTACAACCAGCTCCTCGACGCCGCCACCGACCTGTTCGACACCCAGGCCCGAATAGTTCCCGACGTCACGGCGGCCCAGGGTGGCATCGCGGCCACCGAGGCCTTCCGCGTCAGCGACCTGATGTCGCGGTCCGGCTCCATCATCGACGCCGCCTTCGGATCGCGGGCCCTCGACGAGCAGGACCACCTCGAGTTCGTGAGCCTGGTCGGGGCCTACCGCTCGGCGTTGGAGAACGTGGCGGGGCACCTGCAGGCGGATGCACGACAACGGTACGACGAGCTCACCGCCAGCGGCCCCTGGCAGTCACTGATCGCGATGGAGAACGCCCTGATCAGCGGTGGGGCGTGGCGTGACGGACCGCCGCGCGACGGCAGCATCAGCCGCACCCGGTGGGAGTCGGCCACCCGGCAGGTCTCCGAGGCCCTCGTCGAGGTGACCATCATCCAGGCGGACCGGGTCTCCGCGCAGACCCTCCGCACCGGTAACAACCAGCTCCTCACCGCCTCGCTGGGCAGTCTCATCGCGCTGTCGATCGCGGTCGCCGCGATCGTCTGGGCGATCCGCCAGTCGCAGGTGCTGGTCGACCAGGCACTGTCCGTCCGTCTGGCGCAGCTGGGCAAGGACGCCGCCACGCTGGTGGACGAGCGGCTGCCCGCCATCATGGACCGACTGCGACGTCACGAGAAGGTGGACCTGGCGGCCGAGCTACCGACCAAGGACTACGGCGGCGACGAGATCGGTCAGGTCGCCGACGTCATCAACCGGTCTCTCAAGGCCGCGGCCGGGGCCGCGGTCGACGAGGCGAAGACCCGGGCGGCCGGTACCGCCATGTTGATGGGCGTCGCCCGTCGGCCGCAACGTCCACTCCAGCGTGGGCTGAGAATCATCGAGGACCTGCAGAACCGCATCGGTGACGAACAGCTGCTGACCGAGCTCTTCGACATCAACCACCAGCTCACCCAGACCCGGCGCTTCCTGGAGAACCTCGTCATCCTGGCCGGTGGACAGATCGGCCGGCGCTTCCACAACCCGGTCCCGATCCGCCGGGTGATGCTGGCGGCGTTCGCCGAGGCCCAGCAGTACCAGCGGATCACGCTGCGCAGCGCGCCCGACGTGGCGCTGGTGGGACACGCCGTCGCCGGCACCATCCACCTCCTCGCCGAGTTGCTGGACAACGCGCTCGCGTTCTCCCCTCCCGGGACGACCGTCTGGGTCACCTGCAACGAGGTGAAGGCCGGCGTCGCCGTCGAGATCGAGGACGCCGGCGTGGGGATGAAGGCGGACGCCCTGGAGCGGGCGAACGACCTGCTGGCACACGCCCCCACCCCGGACGTCACGGCGCTGAAGGACGGCGCGCAGATCGGTCTGTACGTCGTGGCCGAGCTGGCCAAACGGGAGGGCATCCAGGTCAGCCTGCGCACCTCGGCGTACGGCGGTCTGTTGGCGATCGTGCTTCTGCCACAGAAGATCGTCACCGCGATGCCCGCCGCCACCGACAGCGGTGGCGGAAAGGGCAGCCGACAGGCGTCGGCCACCTCGTCCGACCACTCCCCGGACCGCAACGGTCGCCCCGACCTGCGCCCCGCCGCCGTGCTTCCCAATCCGGGAACCCTGCCGGCCACGAACGGATCGGCCGCGGCACGGCACTCCCAGAACGGTGCGGGGCGCGGACCGGACCGTGCCAACGGCGCCCTGGGCGACCAGTGGCCGGGCACCCCACAGCCCACCGGAAACCGTCGGGTGCCGCACCCTCGGGAGTCCTCCGGTGCCCGGGCCGCCGGCGGCGATCTGCCCGCGCCACACGGCGGCCACGCCCCGCAGACCACCCCCACCGCAGGTTTCCGGCCGGGCGCCGGGCCGCGGGACCTCGCCGGACCGGCGGCAGGTACCGCGCGCCCGTCCGCGCCGGAAGCTCAGGATCGACGCCCGGACGCTGGTGCCGCGGGCACGACCGGCACGACGGCCACCACGCGTGCGCGCGACGGCGCAGAGCGCCCAGCGGCGGTGGACAACCGCCCGCCGCTGCCGCACCGCCAGCCGCAACAGCACCTCGTCCCCCAACTTCGCGACGACACCTCGGCGGGTATCGGCTCGCGCAGCGCGGCCGAGCCGACCCGGTCTCCCGAAGAGGCGCGAGACCGGTTCGCCCAGTACCAGCAGGCCTGGGCGGCAGGCCGGGCGGCGGGCACCAAGGAATCCGCATCCACTGACGATCAAGGCAGGAAAGCGTGAGCACCTCGAAATCCCAGAACGACCTCACCTGGATGTTGGACGGTCTGGTAGAGATTCCCGATGTCGTTTATGCCGTTGTCCTGTCCACCGATGGTCTGGTCGTCCAGAAGTCCACGTCGCTGTCCCGGGATCACGCCGAGCTGCTGGCCGCTGGCGCCTCGTCGCTGCACAGCGTGGCCGCTGGACTAGGCCGACGTCTCGACAGCGGGCCGGTCCAGCAGGTCGTCATCGAGTACGAGGGTCACACGCTCTTCGTTGCCGCCGCGGGGAAGAACGCCCGACTGGCCGTGCTCTGCCAGCAGGGTGTCGACATGGGCACGGTCGCCTACGAGATGAGCCGGCTGGTGACGCGGATCGGCGAGTACCTCGGTTCCGAGGCCCGCTCGGTCACGCCGGCGGTCAACGGGCAGGCCGGGCACCTGCCATGAGTCAGGACGTGTGGGACGGCGGCGACGACGCCGAGGCGGGGCGGCTCGTACCGCTGTACATCCTGGTCAATGGTCGAACGAGCCCCCGGAACACCAAGTTGGACCTGGCCACCCAGGTCATCGCCCGGCCGGCCGACACGAGCCGGCTGGAGCCGGAGTATCGGGAGATCGTCGACAGGTGCAGCACGTGGATCTCGGTCGCCGAGATCGGCGCGTACCTGCACCGCCCGCTCACCATCACGAAGGTGATGGTCGACGTGCTCCTCGACCAGGGCTACCTGGGCATCGGATCTCCGGCACAGCAGAGGATCGCGGACCGCCGGCTCCTGGAAACGGTTCTCGCTGGTCTCGAACGGCTCTAGACGAGAGGTTCTGAAAGAACGTGGATCGTACATCGGTCAAGGTCGTCGTGGCCGGCGGCTTCGGCACCGGTAAGACCACGCTGGTCGGGTCGGTCAGCGAGATCCCACCCCTGACCACCGAGGAGGTCCTGACCCAGGCCAGCGTCGGTGTCGACGACATGAACGGCATCGAGGACAAGGCGAACACCACGGTCGCGCTCGACTTCGGTCGCATCACCATCGCGCCCGACGTCGTGCTCTACCTGTTCGGCACGCCCGGACAGGACCGCTTCTGGTTCATCTGGGACGAACTGGCGCAGGGCGCGGTCGGGGCGATCGTGCTCGTCGACACCCGGAGGCTGGGCACCAGCTTCCCCGCCATCGACTACTTCGAACGTCGGGGCATCCCGTTCATCGTCGCCGTCAACCGGTTCTTCGGAGAGTGCCTCTACAGCGAGGAGGAGATCCGTTCCGCGCTGGAGCTGGCCCCCGGCGTGCCCCTGGTGTTCTGTGACGCCCGCGACCGCGCGTCGAGCAAGCAGGCTCTGATCGCACTGGTTCGGCACGCCATGTCCCGGCTCCCGGTGGCGGGCTGACCGGCCCCGGCCCGGGTTCCCCGCCGGTCGGGTGCCGCCGACGCCCGCCCGGGGCAGAGCGACCTGCCCGTGCCGGGCGGCACCCGACCGCCCGGCACGGGCCCGCTCCTATCCGGCGGCGACCCGTTCCGCCGTCTTGGGCGCCAGCCGCACCTTGAAGTGCCGCAGCAGCGGCGGCGACGAGACGACGCGGTAGCCCGGTACCCGCTCGGGATCCTTCGCGATGTCGGCCAGAACGGTGGCGACGTACTCGAAGTGCGCCTCGGTGTAGACCCGCCGCGGGATCGCCAGCCGGACGAGTTCGAAGGGCGCCGGGGTCACCAGCCGATGCTGCTCGTCCAGGTGGCCCAGATACAGCGACCCCAGTTCGGCGCAGCGGATGCCACCGTCGAGGTAGAGCTGGCAGCCGAGTGAGTGGCCGGGGAAGTCGCCCGGGGACAGGTGTGGCAGAAGCCGGCCCGCGTTGAGATACAGCGCGTGGATGCCGGGCGGCTGGATGAGGTCCACCCCGGCATCGGCGATCATCTGGGCGAACCGGGCGGTCGCCGCGGCCCGGGACGCGAGGTACGCCGGCTCCACCACCTCCCGCAGCCCCTGGGCGAGGCGTTCGAGGTCGTGGCCGGCCAGTCCCCCGTACGTCGAGAAGCCCTCGGTGGCGATCAGGTTCGCCTCACACGCGGCGTGGAGTTCGTCGTCGCGGAGCCCGATGAAGCCGCCGATGGCCGACAGCCCGTCCTTCTTCAGGCTGACCACACAGCCGTCCGCCAGCGAGAAGGCCCGGGTGGCGATCTGCCGGGGTGTCCAGTCGCGGTAGGCGGGCTCCCGCTGGCCGACCAGCCAGGCGTTCTCCGCGAACCGCGCCGCGTCCAGGAAGAACGGCACCCGGTGACGCCGGCACAGGTCCCGCACGGCCTCCAGGTTCGCCATCGAGACCGGCTGCCCGCCGAGGCCGTTGTTGGTGATGGTGATGAGGACCAGTCCCACCCGGTGCCCCTCCGGCCCGGTCAGGAGCCGTTCCAGTGCAGCCAGGTCGATGTTGCCCTTGAACGGTGCCGGACTGTCCAGGTCGGCCGCCTCCGGGCAGGGCAGGTCGCGCGGCTCGGCACCGGCCAGGAGCACGTTGGCGCGCGTGGTGTCGAAGTGGGTGTTGCTGACGCAGATCTGACCGGGCTTGAGCAGGCTACCGAAGAGGACACGCTCACCGGCCCGACCCTGGTGCACGGGAAGGATGTGCGGGTAGCCGGTCAGGTCGCCCACCTCGTCGAGGAAGCGGAACCACGACCGTGCACCGGCGTACGACTCGTCGCCCCGCGCCGCGGCGGCCTCCTGCTCGGCCGAGGTGGCCCCGGTGCCCGAGTCGGACAGCAGGTCGATGGTGATCTGGTCGGCACGCAGGTTGAACGGGTTGTAGCCCGCCTCCTCCAGGGCCCGTCGCCGCTGCTCGGCGGTGAGGAAGGGAATCGCCTCGACCACCTTGATCCGGTACGGGGGCAGCGTCACGCGTGGGGGGATGGACACCACATACTCCTCGGGTCTGACGTGTCGTGGTCCGGGGCGGTGCGTCGACCGCGTCAGCGGGTCACCGGCGGTCCGCTCCGTCCGGGGACGGGGCGGCAGGACCCGGTACGCCTCGGCGGACAGGTACACCGTCACCCCCGGGCGGGGTGGTCCCAGCCGCAGGGACACGTGGGCGAGGAGGCCGACGCCGTCCCGCAGGGGTCGCGACGTCAGCGCGGCGATCGCCCGGTCCAGTTGCGTGCTGTCGAAGCCGTACCGGGCGAGTACGGCGGCGATCCGGTCCCGTGCCTGTGCGTCGTCGGAGACGTAGCTGCGGATCGGCACGTACAGGCTGTATCCGACCGGCCGGTCGGCGCCACGGGTGAAGGTGTAGCTGCTGACCAGCGGCCGCCCGTCGAAGATGACGGTGTCTCCGCCCGCGACGGCGCAGAATTCCGCCAGTTCCGCCGCGTCGATGCCCTCGACCAGGCGTGCCGCGCGGACCACGTCGCGGATCTGGGCGTCGTGGTGGCTCAGGTAGAGCTTGACACGGGCGTGCGGCGCGTCGTGCAGGTCCAGGGCGAAGAACGTCAGCCGGTCCCGCCGGCCGAGTTCACCGGGGCGGACGCCGTACTCCAGCAGAGCCCGGTACGACGTACCGAGACCGAGCCGGGCCAGTGCCTGGTCGACCAGCTCCGGCGCTCGGGCGACTCCCCTGACCTCCGGGTTGAAGTAGACCTTGAACTCGGGCTGGCGGCCGTGGCGGAACACCAGCGAGTGCCAGAGCGCGAACTCGCCCTGTGGGTCGTCGGTGTCGAACAGCTCCCGGACCGCCTCCAGTCGGCCGGTCGCGAGTCCGTACCGGCGGGCCTGCCGGTCGACGAACGCGTACGCGGCGGCCAGGTTCGCCGCGCCGCCGGGGGGCGAGCCCAACGTCTCGGCGAGAATCCGCAGCGTCGGCGGCTCGTCCCGGTTGAAGGCGACGGAGAACTCCACGGGGGTGTGGTCGTCGGCCACATTGGACGGCCACACCGGAGGTTCGGACAGCGGACGCGCGCCCGCGGGCCCGAGGACCTCGGCCAACAGCTCGAGCGGCGGACCCGGATCGGTCCCGGCGACCTGGCACAGGCGGGCCAGTTGGCCGCTCAGGTGCTCGACAAGGGACAAGCCGTGCATTACCTCTCCCTCTCGGTTCGACCGGTTTGGCGTCGCCGCGCCGGGAAGGCACGGTGCACCGCCCGGGAAAGCGCGTCAGGCGTCTGCCACTCCGGGCCCTTGTCACCGCGCAGACAGCGGGCAGATCTCCTGGGAGGGCAGCGAATCCACCAAACGGAACATCTCTGGCGGATCAGTCGGCGCAGGCGCGCCAGCCACATCTCTCACATATCGTGAGTGTTCCGTCAGTCCCTGTCGAGTGAGACAATCTTCACAAAAAATACACAGATTGTTACATACAGTAATGATTCAGGACAGGCGTCACCGAACGTAGGCACGAGCTCCGCCGGTGCCACGCCACCGCCACACTGACGTCACGGAGCGCGTTCGCGCGACCGCGACGAAAACCACTCTCCGCACATCCCACGACGCGACATACGGAAGAGTGGATATTGACAGAGTCAACAGGATGATCTAGAGATGGCACCCGGCGTTGCCGCGCAACGTCAGCAACCCCCCGTCCGTCCACGGTGCTGCCTGCCGGCGGACACCACCGGTTGGCACCGGGCACCAGACGGGGGGCATCCCCACCGGGAAACAGCACCGCCGGCTACCGACCCGCATGGTCGCCCACCGATGCCGGCCGTTCGCCGGTTTCGGCGGCGACCGGCTCCGCGGCAAGCGGCTCGGCGGTGATCGGCTCGGCGACGACCGGCCCCGTGGAACCCCGCTCCGTCGGGATCGACAGATCCGACGTCGACTCGACGGAGTTGGCGGCGGTGTTCTCGGGCCTGCGGTGGTTGGTGTCCGTCCGGATCGCCACCATCTGGTACTCGCCGGTCTCGGCGCCGATCGCCGCGGCCGCCATCACCGCCGCCGCGGCCCGATCCGCGACCCGCTTCGCCTCCCGCCGTACCCGGGCACGCACCTCCAGGGCGTGCCGCTCGGCCGTCTCGGCCGCCCGCCGAGCCTCCTCCAGGCGGTTCAGCTCGTCGCTCAGGTCCTGGCGGACCTCACCGAGATGCTGGCGGAGCTGGGCGATCTCCTGTTCCACCGCCACCTGTTCCTGCCGCGACTGCGCGAGCCGCTGCTGGGCGGTCTCCTGGGCGCTCAGAAGCTGGGTCAGCGCCTGCTCCCGGCTCTGGATCTCCTCCTGGAGTGCCGTCAGCTTCTGCTGGTGGATGGCCGCCTGCTCGTCCGCGTGCCGGCGCAACTCGGTGACGTACTGCTGCGCCTCCGCCTTCCGCGTCGCGATGTCCTGCTCGACCAGATTCTGCTGCCGGGCCAGCTCCGACTCGACCGCGGCCCGCCGGTCGGCGAGCTCCCGTTCGACGGTGGCCTTCCACTGCGTCAGTTCCTGCTGGGTCTGGGTACGCGCCGTCTCGATCTCCTGGTGGGCACGCGCCCGAGCCGCCTCCAGGATCGCCTCGGCCTCCGAGCGGGCCTGCTCCATCTGCTGGGCGCTCTGCTCGTTGATGCGCCGCGCCTCCTGCTCGGCGCGCTCCCGTGCGGCCTCACCGTCGGCCCGGAGCTTCTCGGCCCGCTCGCGGCTCTCGGCGAGCATCCGCTCCGCCTCGGCCTGGTGCTCGCTGGCCTGCTGCGCGGCGGCGTTGACGATCGCCTCGGCCTGCTTCTCCGCCAGAGCCAGGATCTGGTCGACCATCGGCCCCAGGTCACGGAACGACGCCCGGTCCACGTGCGGAGGCCGCTGGCGCAGCTCGGTCAGCTCCGCCTGCGCCTGTTGCAGCTGCGCGGTCAGGCTCTGGATCTGCTGGTACGCCTGGCTGCGCTCGGTCGTCAGCTTCGAGATCTCGCCAATGACGTGGGAGACGTACTGCTCCACTTGTCGCTTGTCGTAGCCACGCAGTCCGGACTCGAAGGTCGGCCGCGTCGTCATGTCCTGCGGGAGGTCGAAGAAGTCCTGGCCTTGGGACATACGTCATCCTCCAGGTGTTCGCGAGCCCGGTGCCGACGGGTCAGCTCGGGGCAGGCGTAGGGGCGCAACCGGCGGATCATACCTGTGAACGCGGCCGATGCGGGGATGCCCCGACACCCACCCTCCCCAAGCCGCCCACGCGTGGCCGGACGGCCGGGCTAGCCATCCACCACCGGGAGGATGGTGCGGCTACGGCCGGGCCTCGGGTACCTCTCGGCAGCCGCCGCCAGCCTCGCCGCGTGGTCGCGCTGCCTCTGCCAGTGTCCGTAGAGGGCACCCCGCTGGGAGAGCCGGTCCACCTCCCGGATCGTCTCCGGCGCCACGTCACCCGGCGGTGCGTCCCGCCACGGCGTACCGGGAAGCGGCATGAAGGTGTGCGCGTGGATCCGGGCGCCGAGCTCGGCGAGTTCGCGGGCGAGCCGCAGTGAGGCCTCGACGTCGGCCTGGTTCTCGCCCGGCATCCCGAAGATCATGTCGACGTTGATCCGAAAGCCCTCCTCCACCCCGAGCCGCACGGCTCGTCTCACCTCCTCGACGCCGTGGCCACGCTTGGCGGCGGCGAGGATCCGCTCGGAGCCGGACTGCGCGCCGACGATGATGTTGGTGTTGGCGCAGTACCTCCGGATCAGCCGCAGCGCCGCCCGGGAGACGTGCTCGGGCCGGATCTCGCTGGGGAAGGAGCCGAAGAAGACCCGGCCGTTCGGGCCGATGCCCTCCCTGCAGGTGGCGAGAAGTTCCTCCACCGCGTCGAGGTTCGGCTCGTCCGACTGGCTGCCGTAGGACAGCGCGGTCGGGGTGATGAACCGCACGTCGCGCAGTCCGCGCTGCCGCATGACGTCGACGTGCCAGCGGACGTTCTCGACGCTGCGGTGCCGGAACCGGGCCGAGAACATGAACGGGGTCTGGCAGAACCGACAGGAGAAGACACAGCCACGGGTGATCTCCAGGGCGTTGAACCGGTTCCACCGCAGCGAGAAACCCCGGTACTCGTCCAGCGGCCGACGCTCCGCACGCCCGGTCCGCACGATCGCGCCCGTGGCGTCGCGGTAGGCGAGGCCGGGGATGCCGGTCGGGTCGCCGACCGCGTCGACGAGTCGCAACAGCGTCGTCTCGCCCTCCCCCACCGCCGCGACGTCCCACCCCGCGTCCAGGGTCTGCACCGGCTCGGCCGTGGCGTGCACACCGCCCGCGACATGCGTCACGTTCGGGGCTTCGACCAGCGCGCGGACCTGGGCCAGCTCCCCCGCCAGCGCCTCGGCGTCCGGCGAGTAGAACGACCACAGCACCAGCACCCGGGTCGCCGAGGCGTCCAGCGCCCACCGAATCTGCGCCGCCGTCGCCTCCGGCGTCTCGCCGAAACGGACCTCGTACCGCGTGGTTGTCTCGTGCTGCTCCAGCGCGCCGAGCAGGACGTGCAGGCCGTAGGTCACCGCCTTGCGGTAACGCAGCACCAGCACCAGCTCCGGGGCGTCCATGCCGGGGATTCTGCCACCCGTGGTCGCACCCGGCCCTCCGACCCGACCGGCGCCGGACGCCCACGCACCGGCGGCGGCACGGGTTCGCCCGGCCCGCGTGACGCGCGACGGTCGGTCCGCGGGGGATCGGCGAGCGCGCGCCCGCACCGTGGCGACGGGCGGGGACGCGCATGGCGATCAGGAGCCGGAGCCGGGAGACTGGGAGGATGCCGCGCCCCGAACTGCGAGCCCGTCCCCGGTGGCGGCAGACCGGGAACGCCCGCTTCCCGGTCGCGGCACTGGTCGACGACCGGTGGTGGGTTCTGCGACTCAACAGCTTTCCCGACCACCCGCTCTGGACGCTCTTCGTCGACGGCCTGCCCCGGTTCGACCTCGACGAGGTGCCCCCGTCCTGGGGGTGGCCGGCCGACCGGTCCGCTCCGGTGCTGGAGCCCGGTGTCGCCGGGAGGGTCCTGGCACCGGTGTCGGCCTTCGTCGCCTACGGCAGCGAGGTCGGCCAGCCCTGCCACGATCCCTTCTGCTGCGGTTGACCCCCTCTGCCGGGCCCGGCCCCGCCGCCGCGGTTGGCGCCCGCGTCCGCGGCGGGCCGTACCCGGGGCCGTGAGCGCCGCCGCCTCGGTCGCGCCCGACCGTGCGCCGGCGGCCGTGGCCGTACCCGGGGCGGCGCGCGTGCGGTGTCAGTCGGGTGTCGCGGGGCCCAGCAGCCGGATCTCCTCGATGTCCATGGCGGCCTGGAGTTCCCGCTGCACCTCGTCGTCGATCTCGTGCGCGTCACGCAGCCGGGTCACCTCCCGGCGCATGTGCTCGAGAACCCTCAGCCGCAACCGGCGTTCGAGGTCCCGGTCGCGCGTGGGCGCCCGGCCGTCGCCCTCCTGGCGGACGTCCTCGATGTGGGCCAGGTAGTCGGCGCGGATCCGCTCCACGAGGTCGTCGGGCGCGTCGAGGTCGCGGGCCAACCGCGGCAGCATCGCCAACCCGGCCTCGGCCGCCCGCAACCGGGCCTGACGCACGTCCTCGGGACGGCGCTGGTCGCCGCTCATACCCGCCCACCGGGTGACCAGCGGAAGGGAGGTGGCCTGGACCAGCATGATCACAACGATCACCACCGCGGTGCAGAAGATGATGACGTCGCGCTCGTGCACCGGTCCCCCGTCGGCGGTGGTCAGCGGGACCGCGAGCGCCGCCGCCAGGGAGACCGCGCCGCGGAACCCGGCCCAGCCGGCCGCCGTCCTGACCCGCCACCCCGTACGCAGGCCGAGCACCGGGCGTCGGCGGTCGAGAAGGGTCAGCACGACCGTCGAGAGGTGGACCCACGCCATCCGGGTCGCCAGGATCACCACGGCCACGACCAGGGCGATGACCACCGCACGTGTCAACGACAGGCTGGTCTCGTTGCGCACCGCCCGGGGAATCTGCATCCCGAGGAGCACGAACAGCCCTCCGTTGATCAGGAAGGTGGCGAGGTCCCAGAAGGCCAGGGCGGTCAGTCGCGAGCGGGCCCGGATCACCCGGGGAGCGGCGTACGAGATCATCAGACCCACGACCACCACGGCCAGTACGCCGCTGGCGTTGACCAGTTCGGCGAGCAGGAACGCGGCGAACGGGGTGAGGACGCTGAGCGCGCCCTCCCGCAGCGGGTCGTCGAGCCGCCGGCGGATCAGGACGACCACCCCGCCGACCACCAGACCTGCGGCGATCCCGCCGAGGAGTGAGACGGCGAACCGTTCGGCGAGCTGCGCCGCCTCGGGCACGCCGCTGCCGACGAGCACCTCGAGTGCCACCGCGAACAGGACCAACGCCGTACCGTCGTTGACCAGGCTCTCCGCCCGCAGGACGACGAGGAACCGGCGGGGCAGCCGTCTGGCCAGTCCGGAAACGGCGGCGGCGTCCGTCGGGGCGAGAACCGCGCCGAGCACCCAGGCCGCCGCCGGCGCGAGCCCGAACGCCTGCGCGGCCAGCGCCACCGTGACCATGGTCGTCCCGACGAGCGCCACAGCGAGCAGGGCGATGACCTCGCGGTTGGCGCGGATCTCCCGCAGGCTCAGGGTCAGACTCTCCCGGTAGAGGATCGCCGGCAGGAACAGCAGCAGCACCGCCTCCGGCTCCAGCACCACGTGGGTGAACGGCGGGGTGAGCGCCAGCAGCGCGCCCGCGCCGATGAGCAGGACCGGCGGCGCCACCCGGTACCGTCCACCGACGGTGGTCCCGACGAGCACGGTGGCGCCCAGCACCACCAGCAGAACGAGCGCGTCCACCCTGCCCTCTCCAGGCGACACCCACGTCACGTCTCAGGTACGGCGACACGTCGCGCACCGCGTACCCGAAGGCACGGCGACGGCGCGGCACGGCGGCCGGGGCCGCACGACGACACCCGGCCAGCACCTGCCCGTCACGGCGGGACGAGCGGCGCCCGTTCGGCTCAGCGGAAGGGTGGGGACGGCAGCCGGGGGAAGAGCCGCCAGGACAGGAGGTTGGCGATGGCGATCCCGGCCAGCACCGCGGCGACCAGCATGGCGACCAGGATCGGGGCCAGCCCGGACGCCGTCGGCACCAGGACGACGAGCAGGATCACCCCGATCGGCCGGGACAGGGAGACGCGGCTGAACACGGAGTAGTCGAGCATGGCCCGGCCGATCAGGAACATCAGCGGTCCTCCGACGATCGCCAGAGGCCACGACGGCGGGGCGTGGCCGAGCGGCTCGCGGATGATCAGGCTGTCTCCCACCCCGCTGACCGCCGCTCCGATCACCATGACCAGGTGGGAGTACGACGCCACCTCGCCGACCCGGGCCTGGGACCTCGAGGCGATGATGGCGGCGGGGAGCAGCTCGCCGGCCCGGTAGAAGTAGATCTGCCACATCAGCACGGTGATCGCGAACGCCACCAGCAGCGCGGCGGTCCGGTCGCGCTCGAAGGCGTGCGGGCTGAAGTGGATGCCCGAGGTCAGCACCGTCTCGCCGAACGCGATGATGAGGACCTGCCGGTATCGCTCGGTCAGGTGCTCCTCCGCGACCTTCTGGCCGCGCAGTCCGGCGCGGCCGAGTCGCGGTGTCGGGAAGTCGAGCAGGCCACCCAGGTAGTCCACGGCGACGGCGACGGTCCACCACGCCAGACGCGCGGCGCCGTGGCTGAACATCCCGACGATCCACGGCACCGCGGAGACGACCGACCAGGCCAGGATGCGGATACTGACGAGCCGGGCCCGCGGGTCTCCCCCGAGCATGACGAGCCACAGGTGCCGAAGCGTCTGGACGGCCACGTAGACGGAGGCGAAGACGAGACCGTTGCGGTCCAGCGCCCCGGGTAGCGCCGCCGCCATCAGCAGCGTGCCGAGCATGGTGGCGATGACCATCACCTGGATGACCGGCCGCTGGGGGTCGTACCGGTTGGTGGTCCACGCCATGCGGTACCAGACCCACCACATGGCGAGAACCAGCAGCACCACCTGGTAGAGGCCCAGCCAACTGAGATCCCGGACGAGGCGCTCGCCGAGCCGGGTGAACGCGAACACGAACACCACGTCGAAGAGCAGCTCGACGAAGCTCGCCCGCTGAGGAGCCTCCAGGTTCCGCAGCAGGGCGGCCGACCGCTTCGGTGTGGCCATGCATGTCTACCCAACCCGTGAGCTTCCTCGGCCGAGGCCCGTGATGTCAGATGATTGCGAGAATAGCTGTCTAGTCCGATTTTAGTGGGATTAGCCTCATATCAGCTGAACGGTGAGATCCCCTCCGCGCCAACGCCGGGTCAGGGCCCGGCGGGCGGGTCCGCGACGGTCGGGCGGGTCGAGAAACCACGGGGCCGTCCACCGAGGACGCCCGCCAGGGGGCCGAAGGCCGAGGACGCACCCCCGCCCGTCGATCATCACCATCCCGCGCAGGACGCTTCGCGCCAGGACGGCGCTCGTGACGGGCGGCCCCCGAGGCATCGACCGGGCCGTCGTCGTACGACTGCTCGCCGCGCCCGGCGCCCGGGTCGTGTTCACCCACCACCGCGACCAGGCAGCGGCCGAGGAGCCGGCCCGGCCAGCTCGACGGCGGCGTCGCCGTCCGGGTCGCCCGGGCGTCGAACCCGGCCGACCGTCCCGCGATGTTCGAACCGGTCCGCGACGGCCAGGACATCCTGGTCGACAACGCCGCGAGCAACCCGCCCGCCCGGATCGCCGACACCACCGCCGGGGAGTTCCACCGGGTGATGACGGTGGACACGACGTTTCCGCCGCTGGCGGTCCGTGGAGGCCGCCACGGTGGTGCGCGACGGCTACCGGATCACGCAACATCCACATCGGACGCGTGCTGGCGGTCCCGACACGCCCCGTGCCACGCCGGCAAGGCGGCCCTCGAACAGGTCACCACGGTGGCGCCACGGAACCCGGTCCGGCGTGTTCACCCACGCCCGTCGTACGCGCCGCGCGCCTCCTCGATCTCGTCCATGTGCTCCAGCGCCCAGTTCAGCAACGTCCACACCGGTTCCAGCAGGGTCAGCCCGAGCGGGGTCAGCGCGTAGTCGACCCGCGGCGGCACCACCGGATGCACGGTACGACTGACCAGGCCGTCGCGCTCCAGCCCGCGCAGGGTGGCGGTCAGCATCCGCTGGCTGATTCCGGGTATCGCGTTCTTCAGCTCGGTGAAGCGCCGGGAGCCCCGCCCCAGCTCGCCGATCACGGTCAGCGACCACTTGTCACCGACCCGGTCCAGGATCTCCCGGACCCGGCAGGTGGCGGAATCCCGGGCGGCGAAAACGTCGGAGACCCTGTCCGCGACCATGGTGACCTCCACGTAACCGAGGCAGAAACAAGTGCCTTCTTCCGCGCCCTCGCATGGTTACCCAGAATGGGCCCAGTTACCAAATCAAATCGATAGGAAAGAGCAAGAATGGTTACGCCTGCCCTCGACGAGTCGTTCGCCACCCCGGTCGACGCCGCACGGCTGGACCGGGCGGCACAGGCGCTACGCGACAACGGGTACACCGTCCACGTGGTGGCCACCGCCGCGGAGGCGCGCACCCTCGTCACCTCCCTGGTGCCGCGCGACCAGAGCGTCTTCACCGCCACCAGCGAGACGCTGCGGCTGTCCGGGATCGCCGCCGACCTCGACGAGTCCGGTGACTTCCGGTCGGTCCGCGCGGCCGCCGGCGAACCGTCGGGCGACGTCTACGACCAGATCCGCCTCGGCGCCGTGCCGGACGTCGTGGTCGGCAGCGTCCACGCCGTCACCGAGCAGGGGCAACTGGTCGTCGGCTCGGCCAGTGGCAGCCAGTTGGCGCCGTACGCCTCCGGGGCCCGCAAGGCGATCTGGGTGGTGGGCGCGCAGAAAATCGTGCCGGACCTGGAGACCGGGATCCGCCGGATCCGCACCCACAGCCTGCCGCGGGAGCACGAGCGGCTCCAGCGGCTGTACGGACAGTCGTCGTTCCTCGGCCGGATTCTCATCCTCGAGCGGGAGGCGTTCCCGGACCGGGGCACCGTGGTCCTGATCCGGGAGGCCATCGGGTTCTGACCCCTGGCGCGACCGGCCCGGGCGTCACCCCGGCCGGCGGTCCGGGACAGGCCCGTCGGCCTCCGGCGTCCACCGGTCACGCTCGGGCCGGCCGCCCGCCGTACCGCTCGGCGATCGATCGCGCCACGTGCACGGACACCCGCACCCGGAGCCGCCCGCCGTCCTCGCTCGCCACCACCTCGCAGTGCCGTCCGCCCGCGTGAGGGTGTTCCCGTCCACCGCCTGATATCGACGTACATCAGCGTACGTCTGTCGGGGGGCGCGGACGGCGCACCAGGCCCGGCCCGTCGACGCAGCCACCGGCTGGGGACGCCATGGGGCACGACGGGGACGAGCGAGGCAAGCGCGGGTCACCGTCGAACAGCTCGCCCTCGCCGCAGCCCGACGACGCGCCGATCCCGCCGCCCGGGCGACGACGCGCCGCGCCCTCGCCCGGGCACACGCCCGCACCGCGTCGGCTGCTCAGGAGTTCGACGACCGCGTCGGGCAGGCCAACACCCGGGACGGCCCGGGGTGCGCGCACCACCTGGGCGAGCACGCCGACCTGCCCGCTGCCACGAGCGGCACCGGCCCTGTTCCGCGAACTCGGCGACCGACACCCAGAGGCCCTGGTCCTGGAAGCACCTCGGCCACGCCCACCGGGCCGTCGGGAACGTCGGGCCCGCCCGCGCCGCGTGGTGCGAGGCCGTGCGGGCCCTGGACGGCCTCGACCACCCCGACGCGGACGGGCCCGACTCGCCGCGCTGACGGCGACGCCATCCGTCCGCGCCAACCGCCAGTAGCCCGCATGCCAGGGGACACCGGTGATTCCGCGGCGTGGGCCGGTCCTCGAGGTGCGCTGTCAGCCGCCCGAGCACGGGCTCTCTCGCGAGGGGTGGCGGGCGTGACCCGCGTCGAGCACGGCGACGAGGGCAGGCCCCGTACCCGTCGGCCTGTCAGTGCCGCACCCGGGGGTGCCGGCCCGCCGACGCCGAGACGCCCGGTGAGACCGGCACGACCGGGTGTTACCTCCTTCTTCCCTGGCCCTGTTGGTTGTTGGGGTTGAAGAGGCTCGGCAGATAGGCCGCAGGCCCGGAAACCGGAGACGCCGGCCTGGAGACCAGGGGCACCTCCCGCACCTCTCCGCCCACATCACGCCCGCGTTCCCCCGCCTCACGGCGGATCGCCTTCACCTGGCTAGCCGTCTGGGTGTTGTGCAGGCCGGCTTCCTTCAGGGTCTTGTAGAGCTCTGCCGCCACAGACTCGTTGTGAACATTCGCCGAGAATTGGGCGTACTCGATCCGTGTCCTGATGTAATCGACCCATTTTTGGGGCATCAGACCCTTCTGTTTGTCGTCGGCCAGTGCCTTCCGCACACGCTCCCAGTTCTCCTCGACCTTCTCGAACTGCCGCTGAAAGGACTCGCGCAGCGTTGGTGAGGCGGGATCCTGACCCGGCAGATGAAAGTTCACCCCCCGCAGGTTCCGGTCTGCGGGGTGCCGGTAGCGCACGTCGGCCTCCTCGTGGTGCAGCTCGTGGATCAGCGTCGCCTCCGCGGTGTACCCGGGCTCACCAGACTGCGGAAAGTACTGGTAATTCGGGTTGTACTCGATGA
>CALGAM010000040.1 GCA_937951935.1 uncultured Micromonospora sp.
GGGGATTCTGTCCCCTGACGCGGCAATTCGCCAGTACCAGAGAAAATGGAAAATTCACGTGTAAGGTCCGGGGGTGGTCCGGCAGGAGGTGGTCCGGCGCCGGAGCTGTCCCGAGCGGCGCGTCGGGCGGTTCAGCCGGCGGGCGAAAAACGCGATGTGTGAAAACACCCGCGAGTCGGGGTGGCGACACGCGCGTCCGCCCCGGTTAGCTGGGGCGATGCGCGAGGAGTACATTCATGCCAGCCACTGACGGGGTGATCGCCGGACCGGTCGGCTACAACCGGCTCGCGCTCGCCACGTACGACGTCTCCGTGCTCGGCCTGTCGTGCCGGCTGATCTGGCGGTGTCCCAAGCGGCACATTCTCGCCGGCTACGACCGCAACGTCGGCGCCCGGCATCTCGAGCTCGGCCCCGGTACGGCGTACTTCTTGGACAACTGTGGATTTCCGACGCCCCGTCCGCTGCTGACCCTGGTCGACCTGAACCCGACCGTGCTGCAGGTGAGTGCGTCCCGCATCGCGCGCTACCGGCCGGCGACCGTCCGGGCCGACGTTCTCCTACCGCTGCCGTTCGACGCGGTGAGCCTGCCGGCCGGCACCTTCGACTCGGTCGCGGCGAACTTCCTGCTGCACCGCGTGCCGGGCAACTGGGCGGAGAAGGCCGCGGTGTTCGACAACGCCCTGACCGCGCTCCGCCCCGGCGGGCGTCTCTTCGGCAGCACCATCCTGTCGTCGGGGGTGCGGGTCACGGCGCCGGCCCGTCGGCTGATGGACCTCTGCAACGCCAGGGGCCTCTTCCACAACGCCGAGGACGACCTGGCCGGACTCCGGTGGCAGCTCGACACCCGGTTCACCGACATCCGGGTGACGGTACGCGGCTGCGTCGCACTCTTCGAGGCGTCGAAGCCGGAGTCGGGTACGGCGCTCAGCCACGCGGGCTGACCGACGGCGCGTCCGCCGGGTGACCGGTTGCGGCCCGTGACCCGGCGGCCCGTGGCCCGGCGGTTTCGCGCGGATGTCCGTTCGGCCGATCGGGAGCTAGCGTAGGTGGGTGACTGATACTCCCCTGGTCCCGCCCACCCCGCCGGCCGACCTGCCCGGCACCCTCGGCGAACTGCGCGCCGCCGGCTACCGGTACCGGTCCGTCAAGGAGGAGATCCGCGACAACCTGCTGGCCCGGATGCGGTCCGGCGAGCCCCGCTTTCCCGGCATCGTCGGGTACGACGACACCGTGCTCCCCGAGGTCGAACGCGCCCTGCTGGCCGGGCACGACCTGGTGCTGCTCGGTGAACGCGGCCAGGGCAAGACCCGGCTGATCCGGGCACTGGGACAGTTGTTGGACGAATGGACACCGGTGATCCGGGGTTCGGAGCTGAACGAGCACCCGATGCGCCCGCTCACCCCGGCCTCCCGGCGCGCCGTCGCCGAGGCCGGCGACGACCTGCCGGTCGGCTGGCTGCACCGGTCGATGCGGTACGCCGAGAAGCTCGCCACCCCGGACACCAGTGTCGGCGACCTGATCGGCGACGTGGACCCGATCCGGATCGCCCAGGGGCGGACGCTCGGCGACCCGGAGACCATTCACTTCGGTCTGGTGCCCCGGACGAACCGGGGCATATTCGCGGTCAACGAGTTGCCCGACCTGGCTGAGCGGATCCAGGTGGCCCTGCTCAACGTGCTGGAGGAGCGGGACATCCAGATCCGTGGCTACCAGCTCCGGCTGCCGCTGGACCTGCTCCTGGTGGCCAGCGCCAACCCGGAGGACTACACCAACCGTGGTCGGATCATCACCCCGCTCAAGGACCGGTTCGGCGCCGAGGTCCGTACCCACTACCCGTTGGACCTGGGGCTGGAGCTGGAGCTGATCCGGCAGGAGGCGGATCTGGTCGCCACCGTGCCGGACCACGTCCTGGAGGTGCTGGCCCGCTTCACCCGCGCCGTCCGGGAGTCCCCGTCGGTCGACTCCCGCTCCGGGGTCTCCGCCCGGTTCGCCATCGCCGCCGCCGAGACCGTGGCGGCCGCCGCGCTGCGCCGGGCCGGTCTGCTGGCCGGCGCCACGGCCGCCGACGGTCGCCCGGCCAACCCGGTCGACATCGAGCCGGTGGCCCGGATCGGTGACGCGGTCTCCGTGGTCAGCACCCTGCGCGGCAAGGTCGAGTTCGAGAGCGGCGAGGAGGGCCGGGAGATCGAGATCCTCGCCCACCTGCTCCGGACCGCGACCGCCGAGACGTTCCGGGCCCGACTGGCCGGGCTGGATCTCTCCGGTTTCACCGCGTTGGTCGCCGAGGGCGCGGTGATCGAGACCGGTGAGCTGGTCAGCGCGACCGAGCTGTTGCAGCAGGTCGGTACCGTGCCCGGGCTGGCCAAGGTGTTGGACCGACTGGGCCTCGGTGACGCGCCGACCCCGGGCGAGGCCGCCGCCGGCATCGAGTTCGTGCTCGAGGGACTGCACCTGACCCGACGGCTGGCCAAGGACGTCACCGACGAGGGCCGGACCCGTTACGGTGGCCAGGCCGGCGGTCCCGGTCGCGGCGGCCGTCCCGGCGGGTCGGGTGGCGGTGGCCCGGACCTCGGCGGTGGGGACGGCCGGGAGCGCGGCGGTCGCCCGGGACGCGACGACGACTGGGACTGACGTGGCCGCCGGCAATCGTTTCCGATACGGCCTGTGGCGTGGCGGCCCCGACCCGCTCGCCCCGCCGTACGACGTCCGCGCCGCCGTCGACGCGATCGGCGCCGAGGTGTTGGCCGGGGGAAGCCTGCGTGAGGCGCTGCGGAACCTGCTCCGGCGTGGCCCCGAGGGCCGGGGCGGTCTCGACGACCTGGTCGCGCGGGCCCGCCGGCTGCGCCGCGAGGCCCTGCGCCGGGGCAACCTGGACGGTGCCGTGACCCGGGCACGCGCCCTGCTCGACCAGGCGCTCGCCGCCGAGCGCGACGAACTGCGCGGCCGGGACGACGAGGAGGCCCGGTTCGCCGAGGCGGTGCTGGACAACCTTCCCTCCTCGACGGCGCGGGCGATCGAGGAGCTCTCCGGTTACCGGTGGGCCAGCGACGAGGCGCGGGCGACGTACCAGCAGATCCTCGACGGGCTGCGCCGGGACGTGCTCGAACAGCGGTTGCACGGACTGCGGGACGCGATGCGCGCCGCGGCCGACCCGGACGTGCAGCGTCAGACGGTCCAGATGCTGCGCGATCTCAACGACCTGCTGGCCCGGCACGACCGGGGTGAGGACACCACCGACGCGTTCGCCGAGTTCATGCGCCGGTACGGCGACCTGTTCCCGGAGCGGCCGCGGACGGTGGACGAGTTGGTCGACGTCCTGGCCCGGCGGGCCGCCGCCGGGGAACGGCTGATGCGGTCGCTGTCGCCGAACCAGCGCGAGGAGCTGGCCCGGATGATGGAGGCCGCACTCGGCCCGGAGTTGGCCCGGCAGCTCGCGGCGCTGACCGCCAACCTGCGCTCGCTCCGCCCCGACCTGGCCTGGGACCGCGCGGAGCGGGTCCGGGGTGACCGGCCGCTCGGGTACGGCGAGGCGACCGGGGTGCTCGGCGAGATCGCCGAGCTGGACGACCTGCTCGACCAGCTCGGCCAGGAGCATCCCGGGGCGACCCTGGACGACATCGACGTGGAGTCGGTGCAGCGCAACCTGGGCAGGGACGCGGCCGACGAGGTACGCCGGTTGCGGGAGCTGGAGCGTCAGCTGCGCCGGCAGGGGTGGCTGACCCGGGGCGCGGACGGGCTGACGCTGAGCCCGAAGGCGTTGCGCCGGCTCGGCGGCACGGCGCTGCGCCGGATCTTCGCCGAGCTGGAGACGGGCCGGCGGGGCCAACACGACCTGCGCTCGGCGGGCGCCGCCGGGGAGGTCACCGGGGCCTCCCGGCCCTGGGAGTACGGCGACGAGCAGCCGCTGGACGTGGTGCGGACGGTGACCCGGGCGATCCGGCGCGCCGGTGCCGGGGTGCCGGTGACGCTGGCGGTCGAGGACTTCGAGGTGGTGGAGACCGAGCGCCGGGCGTCGGCGGCGGTGGCGCTCTGCGTCGATCTCTCCTTCTCGATGTTCGCGGAGGAGCGCTGGGGGCCGATGAAGCAGACGGCCCTGGCGCTGGCGCACCTGGTCGCCACCCGGTTTCCGCAGGACTCGTTGCAGATCATCGGGTTCGGCCGCGAGGCGCTGCCGCTGACCCAGCAGGAGCTGGCCGCGGTCGAGCCGGACCTGGTGCAGGGGACGAACCTCCAGCACGCGTTGCGGCTGGCCGGGCGGCACCTGCGCCGGCACGCCGGCTCGGAGCCGGTGGTGCTGGTGGTCACCGACGGTGAGCCGACGGCACACCTGGATCCGGAGACCGGGGCCGGGGTGTTCCACTGGCCGCCGCTCCGGGAGACCGTGGTGGCGACCGTCGCGGAGGTGGATCGGCTCACCCGGTACGGCGCGACGCTGAACCTCTTCATGCTCGGCGAGGACCCGCGGCTGCGCCGGTTCGTCGACGCGGTGGCCCGCCGCTGCGGCGGCCGGGTCTTCACCCCGGAGCCGACGGAACTCGGCCGGTACGTCGTCGCCGACTACCTGCGCGCCCGCCGCGGCCGCCGGTCCCGCTCCCGCTGACCGGAGGTCGTCGCCGAACGGGGTGTCTTGCCGCGATATTCCCTGATCAGCGGGGGTGGCGCCTAGACTGGGATGAATGGAGGCGGCGGAGCTGCGCCGGGCGTACGACGACCTGCTCACCGAGGTGGCGGCGGGCGGGTTCGGCCCACCACCGCCGGGCGGGCTGACCGTCGCCCAGATCGTGGCGCACCTGGCCGCCAACGACGAGCTGATGATCGAGGTGACCGAGGCGGTGCTCGCCGGCTCGCCGTGGACGTACTACGACGCCCAGCCCACCCTGCCGCCCCAGGTGGACGCCATGGTGGCGCATCCGGCCGGGCTGTCCGGGCTGGTCGCGTGGCTCCAGACCACCAGCGGTCGGGTCTGCGCGCTGCTCGACCGGCTCGGGCCGGCGGCGGAGACGCCGGTGGACTGCCACCTCCGGGAGGGGACGGAGGTGTTCGTCGAGGAGTCCCTGCCGTGGGGGCGGATGCTCGACATCCATGGTCGGATCCACCTGCCGGCGCACCTGAGGGAGCTGCGCGGGCTGCGCCCGGCCGCCTGCTGAGCCCGTGCCGGGCGTCCTGACGCGGCCACCCCGACCCGATCTGTCGGCAGGGTCCGGCGTACGACGGCGGGACAGGAGCTGCCGCCCCGCGGGTGCCCGCCGCCGACTCGCACCCACCTGCGGTCCGTCACCAGCCGCGGCGGGAGAGACCGGCCGATCCGGGGACCGCGACCGGCCCGCGGTCTCGGCTACCGCGGTGGGCTGACCGTCCTCACGCCGGTGCCACCGGCGACGCGCCGGAAGGTCCGGCGGTAGGTGCTGGGCGACACCCCGAGCCGCTGGTGCAGTTGCTGACGCAACGCGGCGGCGGTACCGAACCCGGACAGGTGGGCCACCTGGTCGATCCCGAGGTCGGTCGTCTCCAGCAGCAGTCGGGCGTGGTCGGTGCGTTGCTGGAGCAGCCACTGACCCGGGCTGAGCCCGGTCTCGGCACGGAAGCGCCGGGTGAAGGTACGGACGCTCATCCCGGCGTGCGCGGCCATCTGCGCCAGGGTCGTCGGCTCGGCCAGCCGGCGCTGGATCCACTCGCGGGTCCGGGCGGTGCCGCTGTCACCGCCGGCCGGTAGCGGCCGTTCGATGTACTGGGCCTGGCCTCCCTCCCGCCACGGCGGAACCACGCAGATGCGGGCCGCCCGGTTGGCGACCTCGCTGCCGTGGTCGGTTCGGATCACGTGTAGGCAGAGGTCGATTCCGGCGGCGACCCCGGCAGAGGTGAGGATGTCGCCGTTGTCCACGAAGAGCACGTCCGGGTCGAGACGTACCCGGGGGTGGAGCCGGCGGAAGCGTTCGGCGTACGCCCAGTGGGTGGTGGCGGTGCGGCCGTCGAGCAGGCCGGCGGCGGCGAGGACGAACGCGCCGGTGCAGATCGACATGATCCGTACTCCGCGCTCGTGTGCCCGGCGTAGCGCCTGCCCGACCTCGGGATCCACGGTGCCGTCCCTCAGCGGGGCTCCGGTGTGGATCCCCGGCACGACCACGGTCTCCACGCGATCGAGCAGTTCCAGGCCGTGGTCGGGTAGCACCTGGAAACCGGCGGAGCTGCGGATCGGGCGCCGGCCCGCCGTGCAGACGTCGACCGCGTAGAGCCGCCGCCGGTCGGCGTCGCGCGCGTTGCCGAAGACCTGGGCGGGGGTGCCGAGGTCGAGCCCGACCACCCCGTCGACGGCGAGGACCGCGACCCGGTGCGCGCCCGGCACCGGTACGTCGCTGGCGCCGTCCGCGGACCGTCCCGGGTCCGCCCCGATGGTGCGCGCCATGTCGGTTCCTTTCGGACGCGGTCGTGTGATGGCCAGATTCTTGCGCATCATGGCTCTCCGGCCACTCGCCGGCCTGTCCCCGGGTCGTCCAGACTGCTCCGGTGACCCGTTTCCGTCGTCCACACCCCGCCTGGATCGTCGCCACCGTCGCGTTCGTCGCGCTCGTCGGTGCCGCCAGCTTCCGCGCCACCCCCTCCGTGCTGCTGCACCCACTGCACGCCGAGTTCGGGTGGCCGTTGGCCACCATCTCCCTCGCCGTCTCGGTGAACCTCATGCTCTACGGCCTCACCGCGCCGTTCGCCGCCGCGCTGATGGACCGGTTCGGGATCCGGCGGGTGGCCGCGGTCGCGTTGGTCCTGGTCGCGGCCGGCAGCGGCCTGACGGTCCTCATGCGGACCAGCGTCGAGCTGATCCTCTGCTGGGGCGTCCTGGTCGGACTCGGCACCGGGTCGATGGCGCTCGCCTTCGTGGCGACCGTCACCGGGCGTTGGTTCGTCCGGCGCCGCGGTCTGGTCACCGGCGTGCTCACCGCCGCCGGCGCCGCCGGGCAACTCGTCTTCCTGCCGCTGCTGGCCGGCCTCGTCGAGGCGTACGGCTGGCGTACGGCCGCGCTGGTCGTCGCGGGCGCGGCGCTGGCGGTCGTACCCCTGGTGGTGTGGCTGCTCCGCGACCACCCGGCGGAGCTCGGGCTGCCGCCCTACGGCGCGACCGAGGTGGTGCCGGTGCCGGCACCGCGGGGCGGGGCGGCGGCCCGTGCGCTGCGCGTGGTGCGCGACGCGGCCCGGACCCGGGCGTTCTGGCTGCTGACCGGCGGCTTCGCGATCTGTGGCATGTCGACGAACGGACTGGTCGGCACCCACCTCGTCCCGGCCGCCCACGACCACGGGATGGCCGAGACCACCGCCGCGGGTCTGCTCGCGCTGATCGGCGTCTTCGACATCGTCGGTACCGTCGCCTCCGGCTGGCTGACCGACCGGTTCGACAGCCGCCTGCTGCTCGGCGTCTACTACGCCCTGCGCGGGGCGTCGCTGCTGGTGCTGCCGGACCTGTTCGCCGACGCGGCCGCGCCGAGCCTGCTGGTCTTCGTCGTCTTCTACGGACTGGACTGGGTGGCGACGGTGCCGCCGACGGTGGCGCTCTGCCGGGAGCACTTCGGCGCGGACGGGGCGGTGGTCTTCGGCTGGGTCTTCGCGTCCCACCAGGTCGGCGCGGCGATCGCCGCGACGGCGGCGGGGCTGGTGCGCGACCGGCTCGGTGAGTACACCGTGGCGTGGTACGCCGCCGGTGCGCTCTGTTTCGGCGCGGCGCTGTTGTCGCTGCTGCTCCGGCGGAACGTTCGCGAGCCCGCGGCGACGGGCGTCGCGGTGTGAGGGTCGGTGGCCCGCCACGCGGACCCGGGCGGCGGCGGCCCGTGGACGTCGACCTCGTCGTGACGACGACCGGAGGGCGACCCGTCGCGTCGGCGGCACCGTGCCACCGTCGGTGTCGCGCGCGTCGCCGTCGGCGTCGTGCGTCGGCGGCCCCGTGTCGGCAGGCCGACGGCTCGGTGACGCGAACCCGACAGATGATTACTCAGAGTAGTTTCATCATTACTCTATGAATAGCAGTGCGATCACCCTGGTCGTCACCGGGCCGGCCCCACACAGCGGACGCGGCGACGCGGCGGCGGCATCCGCGCTGCTCAGGGAGTTGCACGCGCGGACGATTCTGCACGTCGACCAGGTGACCGGCGGGCCCGACGGCGACGCGGACGTCTCCCTGCCCGACCCCGGCCGACTGCCGGAGCAGGTGGACCGCGGCGACGTGCCGGACTCCCGTACGTCGGCCGCCCGCAAGGGCGCCGGACCCGGCTCGCTGGCCGAACTGGTGGTCACCGGCCTCTTCTCGGCCACCACCGTCACCGCGTTGGCGCAGGTCGTCATCGCCTTCGTCCAGCGCGGCGCGGCCCGGCGGATCACCCTGCGGGACGGCGGCCGCACCCTGACCATCAGCGACCCGGACGAGGAGACCGAGCGGATGGTCACGGAGTGGCTGGGCGTACCGCCGCAGCGGAACGGTGCCGGGTCCGGTGCGGATTGACCCGCCCGCCGGTCGTCACGCGTTGCTCGTCGCCGTCGGCGCGTACGACGACCCGTCGCTGGACCAGCTCCGGGCCCCGGAACAGGACGTGGAGCGGCTGGCGGCGGTGCTCGAGGACCCCACGATCGGCAACTTCACCGTCCGGGTCCTCTCCGACGCGCCCGACCACGAGGTACGTCGGGAGATAGAAGACCTGCTCACCGACCGGACCAACGACGACCTGGTACTGCTCTACTTCTCCTGCCACGGCATCGTCGACCCGTTCCACCGGCTCTACTTCGCGGCCACCAACACCATCCGGACCCGGCCGGCCAGCACCGCCATCTCCCGCTCCTTCGTCAACGAGCAGCTCGAGGCGTGCCGGGCCGCCGCCAAGGTGCTGGTCCTGGACTGCTGCTTCGCCGGGGCGTTCGCCGAGGGCTTCAAGGGCAACCCGCAGGGTGCGCTGGACGGTCAGATCGGCCGCGGATACGTGGTGATCAGCGCCTGCGACAGCTACGAGTACGCCTTCGAGTCCGACAGCCTGGTCGAGTCGGCGCCGCGCGGCTCCATCTTCACCGACGTCCTGCTGGAGGGACTGGCCACCGGCGGCGCGGATCTGGACGGTGACGGCCGGATCGCGGTCGACGAGCTGTTCCGGTACGTCCACGACGGCGTGGTGCGCCGCCGGCCGGACCAGAAGCCGAAGTGGAGTGCCTACAACGCCGAGCCGCACATCTACCTCGCCACCGTCCCGGCGCACGCCGGTGCCGGCGCCACGGCCGCGGTCCGGGGCGGGCCGGCCAAGTCGGCGGGCGGGACGGCGCCCCGGCCCACGACGTACAACCGGCACCAGGCGATCGTCGCCCGCGGTTTCCGGGCCGGCGCCGACCTGGTACGCCGGACCTTCGGCCCCCTGGGACGCCGGGTCCTGGTCGAGGACGCCGCGGGGACGTACCACGAACTCGGGGACGCGACCAGCGTCGTCCGACTCTTCACGGCGTACGACACCCGCGACGCGATCGGCGCCGGTTACGTCCGGGAACTGGTGGAGGGGGTACGGCAGCAGGTCGGGGACGGGGCCACGACGACGGTGGTGCTGGCCCAGGCCATGATGGACCGTGCCTCGGCCGCGCTGCGGGCCGGGGCCAATCCGGTCGCCCTCTGTCGGGGGATCGAGGCCGCCACCCGTGCCGTCCTGTCCGAACTGGCCGACCTCGCGGTGCCGGTCGAGACGAAGGAGCAGCTCCGGATGGTCTCGACGATCGCCTCCGGTGACGAGGCCGTCGGCGACCTGCTCGCCACCGCGATGGAGCGGGTCGGCAAGGACGGGGTGGTGATCGTCGAGGAGAGCAACCTCTTCGGGCTCGAACTCGAGCTCACCCAGGGGATGCGGGTGCCGGCCGGCCACGTCTCGCCGTCCTTCGTCACCGATCCCGACGGTGGCGAGGCGGTGCTCGACGACCCGGCGATCCTGGTCGTCGACCGGCGCCTGGTCGGCGGCGCGGAGCTGCAGCCCTTCCTCGACGCCGCCGGGCGGCAGGGACGACCACTGGCCGTCTTCGCCCACGACGTGCGAAACGCCGCGTTGGCCGCACTGATCGCCAGCCGGGAGCGGGACGCCCGGGCCGCGGTCGCGGTCCGGCTACCCGGCCCGGACGCGCGGCGGAGGACCGTGCTGGCGGACCTGGCCCTGCTGACCGGGGCGACCGTGGTGGAGGAGACGGACGGCGGGCTCGGCGCCGCCGGGGCGACGGTGCTGGGCGGCGCCCGCAGGGTGATCACGACCCGCCGGGACACGACCCTGGTGGACGGGGCCGGCGATCCGGAGTCGATCCGTCGCCTGGTGCGGCGGCTCCGTGAGGAGGTGGACCGGCAGCAGCCCGGCCCGGAGCGGGAGGCGCTGCGGGAACGGCTGGCCCGGCTCGCCGGCGGTGTGGCGGTGCTCCGGGTGGGGGAGTCGAACGGGGGGCAGGTGAAGCTGCGGCGGCGTCGGATCGACGACGCGGTGCGCAACGTGAGGGCGGCGGTGGAGTGGGGGGTGGTGCCGGGCGGCGGTGCCGCGTTGATCACCGTCGCGGGGCGGATCGGCGCCCGGCTGCCCCGCGGTGGTGACGAGGCGCTCGGGTACGCGGTGGTGGTCGACGCGCTGGTCGCTCCGTACGAGGAGCTGATGCGCAACGCCGGCCGGGATCCCCGGGCCGGACCGGCCGACCTGCGGTGCCGTGGTCCGGGCGTGACCTTCGACGTGGTCTCCGGGGCGTACGTGTCGGCGCTGGACGCCGGCATCGTCGACGCGGTCGCGACGGTGCGACAGGCGGTCACCGCCGCGGCCGGGGTGGTGACCCGGTTCCTGATGATCGGCTGAGCGTGGGTGCCCGCGGGCCGGATCCGGTGCCCGACGGGCCGGCGGGTGGCCGGCACCGGGACGCGCCCGACACCGGCCACCAGCCCGTGCTGCTACGTGGTGCCGCCGACGTGCAGCAGGTCAGCGAGCCGTGCCGCGACCGGCCCCGCCTCCATGTGCAGCCAGGAGGGGTTGAGCTGGTCGTCGCCGAGCACGGCGAGCAGAACCTCGTCGTTGACGCCGTACACGATGAAGTAGCCCTGCTCACTGTGGACCGTGAGCTCGCGGATCGGCCCCTGGCGGAGGGTCAGCCCGCACTGCCGGCCCAGCCCGTAGGTGGTCGCGGCGAGCGCGGCCAGGTCCTCGGGCTCGGGTCCGGTGATGAGGTCGTGGCTGATCAGCCGTCCGTCCGCGCCGGCCAGAACGCCCCCGCGAACGCCCGGCACCCGGTCCCGCAGCGAGTCGAGCGCGGCCCGGACGGCGGCCTGGCCGGTGAGGGCCGATGTGTCGGTTCCGGCCTGCGCGGCGAGCGCCTCCGGCGGGAGGTCCTCCTCGCCGCCGCTGTCGAGGCGGGCACCAGGGCTGCGCCGGGGCAGCGGGTCGATGGTCAGGCCCGGTCCGGGCCGTCGGAACTCGGTCATGCCGGACCTCAATCCGTGAACCGGCGGGGCGGGTGGACGGCGGATGCCGGTCCGGCGGGCCGGATCGGCGTGTCGTCGCGGAAGGGTCTACCCGCGCGGGAGCACAGCAGCCGGATCGGGTGGTGGTTCGCCACTGACAGTGCCTCCATTCTCGGTGAACCTCTCACTGCCCGTAACGCCGCCACGGTCGGACGGCGGCCGGTCTGCCCCGCGAGTGCTCCTGCACATGAAGAGTGGCACGCGGGAGTGCAAGTTGCATCTCGCAAGACAGGTATTTGCCTGTGCAGCTAACTTACTGTTGCCCTGTCCGCGAGGGAATAGGGGCGATACGACCGATGTTGCACCGCATGTGTCGCTGCTCTCCACAGTGCATCGCTGCGCACGGTAACCATAGCGGAGAGTAGTCGACGGTCGGTCGGGGCTCCGTCCGACCGGAGGGTTCCTCGAAGCCGGACCCGTTGCATGTCGGACCCGTTGTCCGACGCGTTCGCGCCGTGCGGGGGCATGCTCTCTTCGGTCGGTTCGCCGCGGTGACCCGCCACGGGTGGGACCCCGCCCACCCGTGTGCGGCGGACCGGTGAGGGCCGCCACCCCACGGTGGCCGCCTGCCGCGCACCGGGGCGGGTGCCCGCGCCCATGGCCGCCACCTTCCCCCGAACCGGCGGTCTACTCCAGCCCGCCCCGGTGCCGCCCCCGACGGTGCGCCGACGGACGTGGTCCGCCGCCCGCCCGGCACCGGAACCGACCCGGTGACCGGCGACCACCGGCTCAGGGATCCGCGGATGTCCATCGGTACGGCCCGTGCTATACGGTGGCCCGGTGAGAGTCGAGCGACACTGGTGGAACGGTGATCGTGGTCCGCGGTCGCGGCGCGACGTGTACATCCGCACCGACGGCGAGCGATGGGAGGTCGAGGCTCGGGTCGGGGGTGTCGGAGGGCGGTCGAGGGTGCAACAGTGCCCGAGCCGGACATCGGCCCGCATCCTCGCCGACGCCTGGCTCGGTGGCCGTCCCGGGTGGCGCGAGATGCCGGTCTGACCGGGCGCATCCGGTACCATTCACGCCGTCCCCGGTCGTTCGGGGGACCACCTCCGGTGGGATCGGACCGTCGGCCCTCCGTCAACCGAAGGTGTCGGTGACGCCAGGGCACTTTCCATCATCTGCCAAAGCCCGTGACCCGCCGTCAACCTCGGCAATGCGTGCAGTTACGATCCGACCACTGATGGTCATCAATATCATGACTGATCGGCGGGGTGAGGGGCGTGGCGCAGGGTGGGGACGGACAGCCGACCGACAGCGCACGGCGGGTCGGGGAACTCGACCGTCACCTGTTGCTCCGATGCCGGACCGGCCAGGTGCGCCAGACGGCCGAGGCCGCCAACCGGGCCGGCGGCGGCCTGGTCGTCACCGTCGAGCGCGGTGACCTGACCGGCTGCCTCGACCAGGTGCGACACCTGCGCCAGGCGGGTCACTACCGTCATCCGGTGCTGCTCGACGCGGCGCGGTACGCCGGCGACGACCGCCGCAGCGCCGCGGCCAGCTTCGACGAGCGGTGGATCGAGGGACAGCGGGAGCTCGGGCTTCCCGTACTCACCGACTCCGGCTATCTCGCCCCACACGACACCGCCGGCTGCCTCGGCATCCTCGAACGCGCGGCCCGGCTCGGCGAGGACGCCATCGCACTGCTGCCGATGCACCCGTACTGGCTCGCCGACCCCCACGCCCGGGGGAACCTCGTCCGGTACGTCGAGGTGGTCGGCGTACCGGTCGCCGTCGTGCTCGAACGGACGGTTGCGCCGGTCGACCCGGTCGAGACCCTGCGCGGCCTGCTCCGGCTGCTCGGCTGCGCCGTACCGGTGATCGTGCTCAGCGCGGACCTCTCCGCGCTCGGGGCACTCAGCTCCGGCGCGGCCGCCGCGGCGGTCGGCACCGGGGCCGTGTGGGGCGACCCCGACCCGGGCCGTCCGGAGCGGCCCCGGCCGTGGGGGGCCGGGCAGCCGTCCGTGCTGATCCGGCAGTGCCTGTCGTACCAGCCGCTGCCCCGCGTCGAGGCCGCGATGCGGCGGCACCCGGACAACGGGATGTGGCACTGCACCTGCTCGACGTGCGCCGGCCGGAGCCTGGCCTGGCTGATCGGGCAGCCCGACCCGGCCCGTGCCCACCTGGCGCTCCGGCACTCGGCCGAGATCCTGCTCGACCTGCGTACGGAGCTGGTCGGCCCCTCGGTCCACCTGAGCCAGCGGAGCTGGCAGGCCCGCTGCGCCACCGCGGCGTCACGGCTGCGCGAGGTCGGGTGGGCACGACAACCGATGCTGACCCACTGGCAGGAGGCGATCACGCCGCCGGCGATCCCACGGCTGACCATCCCGGCGCCGCGTCGGCCCCTCAGCCGGCGACGGCCGTCGTCGGCGGTGCCGCCCCAGGCGGCACGCTGACGGTCACGTCGCGGGGCGTCGGCGTACCGGGCGGCCGGCCGCCGCGCCGACCGTACCGGCCCCGGGTCGCCGACGTCGCGCGCGGGGCCCCGGGCCCGCCCGCCCGAGGCCCGTCACGCCCGGCGCCCCGGGCCGGTCGCCGGCACCGGGCGCCGGTCGGGGCGGTTGCCGCCCACACCCGGCGCGGGGACCGGTTCCGGCCCTTCCGCGCGGCCACGGCGGTGGGAGGGTCAGTCGACCAGGGCGGCGTAGACGAGCTGCCGCAGCTCGGCCCGCAACGGGTACGTGCTGGAGGGAACCAGCTGGGTGAAGAACAGCGCGGTGATCTCCTCGACGGGGTCGACCCAGAACGCCGTACTCGCCACCCCGCCCCAGTAGTACTCGCCGACGCTGCTGGGGAGCCGGCCCGGCACCGGATCCTCGACCACCGCGAAACCGAGGCCGAAACCGATGCCCTCCAGGGTGGTCTCGGTGAAACCGCCGGTGGCGAGCTGCCCCAGGTCCCGCCCGCCGGGCAGGTGGTTGCGGGTCATGAACCGGACGGTGCGGGGTGAGAGCAGGCGTACCCCGTCGAGCTCCCCGTCGCGCAGCAGGAACTGGGTGAACCGGTGGTAGTCGGCCGCCGTCGAGAGCAGCCCGCTGCCGCCGGCGAGCAGGTCCGGTTTCTGCAGCGCGTACCGGCCGAACTCGTCGTACCGGACCACCTGGCCGGTGGCCGGGTGCGGGGCGTAGCAGGCGGCGAGCCGCTCCGCGTCGGCGCCCTCGGCCCACCAGCGGGTGTCGGTCATCGCGAGCGGTTCGAGGATCCGCTCGGCGAGGAAGACGTCCAGCGGCTGGCCGGAGACCACCTCGATCAGCCGACCGAGCACGTCGGTGGCGACCGAGTAACCCCAGGCGGTGCCGGGTTGGAAGAGCAGCGGCAGCCGGGCCAGTTGGGCGGTCGCCGTGGCCAGGTCGAGACCGGCCGGTGGGTACAGGTCGAACCCGGCGGAGCGGTAGAGCCCGTCGACCACCGAGGTCTGCATGAAGCCGTACGTCAGCCCGGCGGTGTGGGTGAGCAGGTGCCAGATCCGGATCGGCTCGATCGCCGGCACCGTGTACGGCTGCAGCGTCGAGCCCCGCTCGTAGACCCGGACGTCGGCGAACTCGGGGAGCCAGCGGCTGATCTCGTCGGTGAGCTGGAACCGCCCCTCCTCCCAGAGGATCATGGCGGCGACCGAGGTGATCGGCTTGGTCATCGAGAAGATCCGCCACAGCGTGTCCGGTTCGACGGGCCGGCCGGCCTCGATGTCCCGCTGGCCGTACGTCGACGCGTGGACGACCTCGCCGCGCCGCGTCACCACGATCTGCCAGCCGGCCAACCGGCCGGTGTCCACGTACCGGGCGAAGTGGGTGTCGATCCGGGCCAGCCGCGCCGAATCGAACCCGACCTGACCAGGGTCAACGGTGCGTTGCAGGCTCATTGCCGCACCGTACGTCCGGGCCGGGATCGCGGCAACGATCCGGCCAGTCGTGATCATCACAGCTGATGCGTCCCCGGTCCGCCCCGAGCAGCCGAGCCGCCACCGGCCGGTCCGTCGGCTCGTCCGGTCCGCCGGACGGCCCCGAAGGGCGGGCCGCCCGGCGTACCGTGCCCGGGTGCGGCAGACGGCCCGACGCGGCCGGCACCACGGGCCGGCCGGACGCCCCGGTCAACCGCCGGGGCGGCGAACCGTGCGCCAGTACTGACGTTTCCGCTCGTCGCGGACGACGACGCCGAGCCGGGCCAGTTCGGCGCGTAGCTCTGCCATGTCCCGGCGGTCGTTCCGCTCCACGGCCTGCTGGCGGAACCGCAGCAGCGGGCCGGCCCCGGCCGGCAGGTCGGCATCATCCCCGACCCAGCGCCGCCACTCGTCCCGGTACGGGTCGCCGTCGGCGTGCCAGTGGTAGCCGTGCCGCTCGAACGCCGCCCGCAGCCGGTCGGCGGGCAGGTCGGAGGATTCCCGGGCCAGCTCGCCGCCGTCGGTGTCCAGCAGCACGAGCTGCGCGCCGTCCCGGAAGACACCCCCGACGCGCTCCCGGCGGAGCTCGCGGGTCACGTCGCCCCGGACCAGCAGCACCAGGTCGTCGGCGACGGTGACCGTGAGCCGCTCCCGCGCGGCGGCGGCGGCCACCAACAACCCGACGACAGCGCCGACGAGGAGGGCGCCGATGCTGGCCCACGGCTCGTCGACCGAGTCGACCAACCGGAAGAGCCCACGCCACGGCACGTAACGGAGCGAGGCGATCCACCCCGCCGACCACTGCACCACCCAGCCGCCGGCGGCGCCGAGCGACGGGAACAGGATCCAGGTCAGCACCACCACGGCGGCCGGCTCGGCCACCACCGTCCGCTGCCGCCCGCCGGCCGTACCGTCCGTCGTGGGCATCGTCAGGAGACCTCGCGTCGTGCCGTCCGGACCAGCCCCGCGACCAGCGGCACCCCGACCCAGACCGCGACCGATACCGCGAGCCGGGCCCACTGACCGGCGGTGAGGTCGCCGGCCGCCGGCGGCTCGACCAGCACGGCGGTGGTGGTGCCGATGTCCAGCCACTCGGCGGCGGACCGCAGCCGCGTCACCAGCTCGCCGAGGACGGACCAGGCGACCGGCAGCACCAGGGAGAGCACGATGGCCAGCGGGGTGCTGTGCAGCATGAGACCGAACGCGATCCCCATCAGCATGTTGACCACCAGGAACACCGCCGATCCGAGTATCGCCGCGGCACTGGTCGACCAGGCGCCCGGGGTGGCGCCGTCGCCGGTGGCGAGCAGGGTGCCGACCGTCGTCGTGGCCAGGCACACCACCACCGCGGCCAGGGCCGCCAGCACCCCCGCCGCCAGCTTCGCCAGCACCACCCGGTGCCGCCGGGGCACCAGGGCGAAGGTCGTCGACAGGGTGCGTTGGGAGAACTCGCTGGTCACCAGCAGGATGCCCAGGACCGGCAGCAGGAGTCCGACCGGGATCTGGGCCGCCGCGAAAAGGTTGTCGAACCGCTGGTCGCCGTCCGGAACCGACAGCACGAACACGGTGACGATACCGGCCGAGAGCAGGGCGATGACGACCAGCAGCCAGAATCCGGAGCGGGTGTCGGTGAGCTTGCGGAGCTCGACCACGGTCAGCCGGAGCAGCGACGGGCGCCCGTGGTCCGAGGGGGCGGTACCGGAGCTCCGGCCGGCGGAGGTCCGGGCGGTGGCGCGGGGCGGGACGGTGCTGTCGACGGTCATTTCCCATCCTTTCGGACATCCCCACCGGCGGTGAGGGTCAGGAACATCTGCTCCAGTCCGGCGCTCTCCGCCGGCCGCAGTTCCACCAGCGCCACCCCGGCGTCGGCGGCGGCCTGCCCGACGGCACCGGGCTCGGCCCCGACCAGCAGCCCGCCGTCGGTGGTGGCCCGGACCGGCAGCCCGGCGCGGTCGAGGGCGGCCCGGAGCGCCTGCGGGTCCCGGGCCCGGACGAGGGCACCGGAGTCGGCCAGCAGTTCGTCCCTGCTCCCCTGGGCGACGACCCGGCCGCCGCCGATGACGACCAGCCGGTCGGCGACCGCCTCCACCTCACGGAGCAGGTGCGAGGAGAGCAGCACCGTCCCACCCTGGTCGGCGAAGTCACGCAGCAGGCCGCGCATCCAGAGGATGCCCTCCGGGTCGAGCCCGTTCGCCGGCTCGTCGAGGATCAGCACCCGCGGGTCGCCGAGAAGGGCCTGTGCCAGGCCGAGCCGCTGGCGCATCCCCAGCGAGTACCCCCGTACCCGGCGCCTGGCCGCCGCCGGGCTCAGCCCGACCCGGTCCAGGCACTCGTCGACCCGGCGCCTCGGCACGCCCATGGCCAGCGCCGACAGCAGCAGCGCCTCCCGGCCCGTCCGGCCGGGATGCTGTGCCCCGGCGTCGAGTAGCAGTCCGACCTCCCGGCCCGGGTTCGGCAGCCGGCGGTAGTCGCCCCCGCACACCGTCGCCGTTCCGGAGGACGGCGGGGTGAGGCCGCAGATCATCCGCATGGTGGTGGACTTGCCGGCCCCGTTGGGGCCGAGGAAACCGGTGACGGTGCCCGGCGGACAGGTGAAGGAGACGTCGTCGACGACGGTGCGCCCGCCGTACCGTTTGCTCAGGTGCTCGACGGTGATCATGCCCATGAGCGTGCCGGGACGGGCGGCGGTGGCGCTGCGGCCGTCGGTTCATCCCGGCTGGCCGGTGGTCTGTCCGGGCGGGCCGTCGGGTGGCTGTTCGCGTCGACCTTCGGCTGTCGGTGGACGTCGACTTTGGTAGGTATTCGGGCGCCGGGGACGGCTCCTAGCATGGCGGGTGTGAGCAGCGCCCCCCGGGCCTGGCCCGAGCACCCCTGGCTGCTGCCGGCGAGCCTGACGGCGGATCCGACCAGCACCGCGCCCCATCCCCGTCGGTCGCCTCGGGACTGGGCCGTCGACACGTTCTTCTTCCTGGTCGCCAGCGGCTACGCCGTGTTCGCCTTCCGGGACGCGCTGGGCCCCGAGCCGACCATCGACCGGCCCCACTCGGAGCTGGCGGTCGCGATCGACATGGTGCTCACCGCCGCGCTGTGCCTCAGCCTGTGGGTACGCCGCCGCTGGCCGGTCTGGCTCGCCGTGGTGGCGCTTCCGCTGGCGGTCTTCTCCACCCCGTCCGCGATCGCCATTCTGATCATCCTGCTGACCGTGGTGGTGCACCGGCGGCTCGCGGTGTCCGGTCCCCTGCTGCTGGCGCACTTCGTCGCCGCCGTGATCTACGAGTTCCGCCACCAGGACCCGGTCGACGGTCCTGCCGCCGGCGTGCTGATGAGCGCGATGTTCACCGGATCGGTACTGGCCTGGGGCATGTTCGTCCGGGCCCGGCGCCAGCTCGTGCTCGCCTGGCGGGACCGGGCGATCCGGGCGGAGGCGGAGCAGCGGCTGCGGGTCGAGGCGGCCCGACGGATGGAGCGGACCCGGATCGCCCGGGAGATGCACGACGTCCTCGCGCACCGGATCTCGCTGCTGAGCCTGCACGCCGGGGCACTGGAGTTCCGACCGGACGCACCCCCCGAGGAGATCAGCCGGGCCGCCGGGGTGATCCGGACCAGTGCCCGCCAGGCACTGGAGGAGCTCCGTGAGGTGATCAACGTACTTCGGGAGGAGGACCCGGCCGAGACGGTCCCGGAGCCGGATCGGGGCGCTCCGGCCGGACCGACCTCCGCCCGGGACGCGGCGGTGTGGCTGCGGTACGGCCCCGACCCGCCCTACCCGCCGGTGCCGTACCCGCCGGCGGACGCGACCACGCCGACCGGTTCGTCGGCGTCCGGCGGCCAACCGGCGACGGTGTCCACCGGCGAGCCGGGACGGTCGGCGGCGGAGCCGGGGAGACCGGAGCGACCCCAGCCCACCCTGGCCGACCTGCCGAAGCTGGTGGCGGAGTGCCGGGCGGCGGGCATGCGCGTCGAGCTGCGTACCGAGCTGGTCGAGGCGGAGAGGGTGCCGGCCGGGACCGGGCGCGGGGCGTACCGGATCGTGCAGGAGGGCCTGACCAACGCCCGGAAACACGCGCCGGAGACGGTCGTCACGGTGACCGCGCGCGGCCGGCCGGGACTCGGTCTGAGCGTCGAGGTACGCAACCGGTGGCCGGTGGGACGGCCGGCGGAGCCGGAGCTTCCCGGAACCGGAACCGGCCTGGTCGGGCTCGCCGAACGGGCCGCGCTCCTCGGCGGCTGGCTGGAGCACGGCCGGACGGACACCGGTGACTTCCGGCTGGCGGCCTGGCTACCGTGGCCGTCGTGACACGCGATCACCAGGCCGGGCCGGCGTCGGACGGTGCCGGGACGTCCCCGGTGCGGGTGCTGATCGTGGATGACGACGCGCTGGTCCGGGCCGGCCTGTCGATGATCCTCGGCGGCGCCCCGGAGGTACGGGTGGTGGGGGAGGCCGCCGACGGCGACGAGGTCCCGGCCGCGGTCGCCGCGTGCCGGCCCGACGTGGTGCTGATGGACATCCGGATGCCCCGGGTGGACGGGCTCGCCGCCACCGCGGCGGTCCGGCAGCTCCCGGACCCACCCGAGGTGCTGGTGCTGACCACCTTCGACGCCGACGAGTACGTGCTGCGGGCCCTGCGGGCCGGCGCCAGCGGGTTCCTGCTCAAGGACACCCCACCGGCCGAGATCATCCAGGCGGTACGTCGGGTCGCCGCGGGCGAGGCGACCCTCTCCCCGGCGGTCACCCGGCGGCTCATCGCCCACGTCACCGGCTCCGGCACCGCCGGCCGGCGGGACGCGGACCTGCGGCGGGAGCAGGCGGTACGTCGGCTCGCCACGCTCAGCGAGCGGGAGCGCGAGGTGGCGGTCGCGATCGGCCGGGGCTGGTCGAACGCCGAGATCGCCCGCGAGCTGTTCATGAGCGTCGCCACCGTCAAGGCGTACGTCTCCCGCCTGCTGACGAAGCTGGAGCTGAACAACCGGGTCCAGGTGGCGCTGCTGGTCCACGACGCGGAACTGGTCTAGCCGGGTTCGGCCGGCGCCGACCGGCCCGGACCCGGATCCCCGTGGGCCCGGAGCGGCGGACGTCGACGGACGTGGTGGTCAGCCGGACGAGGGTGAGCCGGTGGTGTGCCACTCGGCCAGGAAGGTGTCGACCAGGTCGTGGGCCCGGGTGCGGTGGTCGAAGTGTTCCCGCAGCCGGCGCCGGGCCATCCCGGACAGCGCGGTGGCGGCCTCGACGAGCAGGCGGCCGGCGTGGCCGCCCACGTGCTGGAACGTGACGTGCGGCAGGGCGGCGACCCGCTCGGCCAGCGCCACCAGGGTCAGCCGGTCCCGCCGGGTGTGTCGCCGGAGGTCGTGGCCCGGCGGCAGGCTGTCGGTGTCGCCGTTGCGCCACAACTGCAGGTAGGAGAGGGCACCGGTGCTGTCGACCAGTACGGTCACCGGCTCGGTGCCGAGGGCGGGGTCGGAGAGCAGGAACTCGACCGCCCGGAGTTCGTTGATCAGGACCCGGGCCGGGCCGGTCGGGTCGAGCCGGCCGGAGATGCGGCCGCGCAGTCCGAAGCGGCCGTCGCTGACGACGTACGCGATGCCGGCCCTCCGGTCCTTCCAGCTCGCGCCGGTGGCGGCGACCCGCGGACCACCCGCCCGGAGCCAGCGCGTGACCAGACCGCGTACGCCGGCGGTGGCCGGCCAGGTCGGTGGGAGCGCGCAGACTCCGGGGCCGCGGGGTGTCGTGCTCGGCGGCGAGCCGCTCGGCGGTCTCGACCAACCGGGCCGCCGCCGCGGGTTCGTGGTAGCGGGCGGCGACGACCGCGAGCTGGAGCGCGTCGGCGACCTGCTCGCACTGCTCGCAGTGCCGGCTGGAGAGGAAGCGGCGGAGCGGGCGGGCGCGTTCCGCCACAGCGGGCGGGAACAGGGGCAGGGCCTTGCTGAACTGGTCGGGGCGCACGGCGACTCCTACCGGAGGGGGAACGGGGGAGCGGGGGAGGGCGAGGGATGGGGCCGTGACCGAGTGGCCGGATGGCCACGCTCGGTCGAACGCGGACCGGTGAGTTGCGCCCAGCCGGATGGTGGCGCTCAGTCGAGCTGGACGGTGACGCCGCCGGAGAAGAGCGAGTCGTGCAGTTCGAGCCTGGCGAGCCTGGCCTTCTTGGGGATGTCGAAGACGAGGACGCCGGTGATGGCGTTACCCGGGTTGATCTCCTTGAAGAAGGTCTCGGCGTCCTTGTTGGCGTAGATACCCGCCTCGGAGTCGCTGGAGTACTCGGTGCCGTCGGCGGCGTACGCCTTCTGGTTGCTGTCGGCGAACGACTGTGGCTTCTTGCCGATGTTCTTCACCCTGACGGTGATCAGGCAGTACTGGCCCTGCGCCGTGGCGCCGAGCAGGTCGGAACCGACCCTACGGACGCCGCACTTCACGGACTTGACGGTGAACTCGAACCTGCCGTCCCGGACCGGGTCACCGATCTTCGCGGTCTTGGCCTTGTCGGTGTCGTCCTCGCCGCCGTCCTTGTCCTTGCCGTCGGTGTCGTCGCTCGTGCCGGTGGAGCTGGTCACGCCTCCGGCGGTGGTGGCGCTCTCCTGGTCGGCGGCGCCGGCACCGCAGCCGAGCGCCAGCGCCGCCGCGAGCATCAGGCCGAAAACGCCGATCTTGCGCATGGTTCCTCCTTGACATGATGCCGACGTCAAGGGAACCACTCTCTGTGAATCGGAGCAACAGAGAAACTCTCCGGTGTCTGTGTGAACTGGCGTCCTGGGATGTGCTGGAGGTGTCAAGGAAGGGTGGACTCGCAGGTCACCACGGTTCGCTCCGATGCTGATGTGATGTTGGCCACAGATGAATATCGAAGCCGGGCGAGTGGTCGCAACCGAGGAAGACGTCGGACCGGCAGGCGAGCCGGTGCGCCTCAGAAAGTTGGTGGGTCCATCGACCACGGGGCGGGAGTACGGTGCGCCCACCGGGAGCGCTACCACGGTGAACAGGGCGAACAGCGCGCAGGGCCTCGGGCCGTGACACCGCCGGACGCTCCGGGCAGTTACCCCGGCCACGCCCGGCTGGGTAAGGTGCTGCCGTGGGTGCCGCGTATCTGGTCGTGCTCGGCGAGCGCACCGCCATCCGGTGGGTGCTGGAGGAACAGCGGATGGCGTTCCCCGCCACGCCCCGGGCCGAGGTCGCCGCGCTCGCACCCGGCGACCGACTCCTGCTCTATGCGACCCGGGGGGCCTGGCACAACCCCACGCGCGACCGGGGGCGGGTGATCGCCACCGCCCGCGCGGCCAGCTCGGTGCGGACGTTCGACCAGCCAATCGAGATCGCCGGTCGCGACTTCCACTCCGGCTGTCGTCTGGAGATCACCGGTGTCGTGCCGTACCCGGGCGGACTGGAGTTGCAGCCGTTGGTGCCCCGACTGGCCGCGTTCCCGAAGCCGCACGCCTGGAGCATCTACCTGCGGCGGCCACTGCTGCGGCTGACCGACGACGACCACGCGCTGCTGGAGGGGAACCTCCGTCCGCTGCTCGCCGACCGGTCCGCGGCTCTGCCGACGTACCCGGCGCCGGCCACGGCGTCGACCGCCCGGTAGTCTCCGGCCGCCGCCGCGGTTCGGCTGCACGGAGTCCGAGCCAATGGGACGGCGTCAGGGCCAGAACAGAACACCGCATAGAACTCTGGATCGCGCCGGAACCCGTACAGGCGTTCTTTCTGGCCGATCCGGAGGCGGCTGATGTTGGTCTCGTCGCTCAGGCCGATCTCTTCCAACCGCCGTCGCGCCTGCTTGTTGGGGAGCGCCGCCGGATCGCCGTAGTCCTTGCCCGGATCGCCGGAGAAGACCTGAAGCGGGGTCATCTGCTCCATGTCTCGGATGCGAGTCATGAGATCAACAAGGAGACTGGATGGAGAGTGGCCGATGCACCACGGCCCGTGATAGTCGAACTTGTTCCAGCGGACTCGGAAAAGGCGCTGGTCGATGGCGGTGAAGCCGGGCCCGGGACGGGCGGCGATGGCGGGAACCGCCTTGCGAGGAGGGTCTGTGGTGATCCTCCTCATCGGCAATTGCTTCTTTGAGCCTCCCTTGCCCACGTACGGGAGGTTACTCCTGTTCGGACATTGCGAGGGTCAGGTAGTACTCGTGCATTGCCGCAGTCGTGATCTCGGCGGTGCCCCGCTCCATCGGTGCCAGCCCGGCGGCTTGCCGTGCCTGCTGCCATGGGTGCTCGCGGTGCGTCAGATCCGACAACTGGTGGGCGTTCATGCTGCCGTAAAAGCTGAGGACGACATCGACCGTCTCGCGCTCGTCCACGGTGAGCGCGCCGGCATCTCCTGGGATGTCGCCAGGGCTGAGGTTGAAGCGGCCACGGTGCATGCGGTAGAGGTCGGTGACGACCGGGCCGTTCGCCCACGCCTCGATGCGGGCCTCGAACAACGGCCGGTCCTCCCAGACGAGGTGCCACGCCTGCGCGTAGTAGCAGAGCTTCTGCAGCTTCATCGCCGTGATGGGGCCAAGCTTCTCGAGGACGTACGCGGCGACGTCTTCGATGCGGGCCATCCTTGATCACCTCCGGGATGGGGATCCCGTGCCTCCCTGGAGAGGTGGTCACAGGTTAGCGGCTGCCTCTGCCAAGACTGGTTGCAAGGTTACGCTGCTGCCGGCACTTTCAGGCCGATTTTTTCGATGAGCACGACTTGTCGCTCGTGACGCCTTCCGTGAATCCGCCGATACAACGCCTGGGGGTGGCCCGGCACCGCCACACCGGCCGGGCTGGCGGGGTAGTCCCACTCCGAGGCCGAGGGCGAGTCACGCGAAGCGGGGGAGCAGCGACCCGTCTGTGAATCGTGCACACAGGTACTTTCGAGGACTCGACTTATGTCACCGAAGAGCGTAGTGTTCTGCCGCACCTTCGAGTCAGTCCGGCCGATGAGGGGAGCGCGGTGCGGAGCGCAACCAAGGATGAGCTGCGGATCGGGGCGTTGGTCGCGGTGCGCGGTCAACGGTGGGTAGTCAGCGACATCCAGCCCGGTGAGCATAACAACCTGGTCAGCCTGCAGTCGGTCGAAGACGGTCGCTACGGCCACACTCTCGACGTCATCTGGGAGGTCGAGGCCGGCCGGCAGGTGCTGCCAAGCGGCTCGCTGCCGCAGGTGACCGAGGGTGGGTTCGACCCGCCACAGCGGCTGGCCGCCTTCCTCGACGCGGTGCGCTGGTCGGCGGTCACCTCCGCCGACGTGAAGACACTCCAGGCGCCATTCCGGTCGGGCGTGGCGATCGAGGACTACCAGTTGGAGCCGGTCGCCCGCGCGGTCGATGCGCCCCGGGTCAACCTGCTGCTCGCCGACGATGTCGGCCTCGGCAAGACGATCGAGGCCGGTCTGGTCGCCCAGGAATTGCTGCTCCGGCACCGCGCCCGACGGATCATGATCGTCTGCCCGGCGGGCCTGACCATCAAGTGGCGCGACGAGATGGCCGAGAAGTTCGGTCTGGACTTCACCGTCATCGACACCGAGCGGTGCGCGATGGTGCGGCGTACCCACGGCTCGGCGGCGAACCCGTTCCGGGTCTACCCACTGTGCATCGTCAGCCTTCCCTGGCTGCGCGGCCAGAAGGCGCAGCGCCTGCTCGACGAGGTGCTGCCGCCAGACGGGCCGGGCATCCAGCGTGAGTTCGACCTGCTGATCCTGGACGAGGCGCACCACGTCGCCCCGGCCGCGCCGAAGCAGGTCTACGCGGTCGACTCGCAGCAGACCAAGCTGATCCGGCGGCTGGCCCCACACTTCACCCACCGGCTGTTCCTCTCGGCGACCCCGCACAACGGCTACCCCGAGTCGTTCACCGCCCTGCTGGAGATCCTCGACAACCAGCGGTTCCTCCGAGGCGTACAGCCCGACGAGGCCGCGGTGAAGGACATCCTCGTCCGTCGACTCAAGCGCGACGTTGTGGACGAGTCCGGCAGACCGAAGTTCCCGCAACGGCACGCGATCGCCATGCCGGTGAGCTACCCGGAGAGCGAGCGGGAAATCCACGGCCTGCTCAAGCAGTTCGCCGCGCTGCGCCGCAAGCGGCTCACCTCGCAGCGAGGCCGCAAGGCTGCCGACCTGGTGACGCTGCTGCTCAAGAAGCGGCTCTTCTCCAGCCCGGCTGCCTTCGCACACACCGTCGCGGTCTACCTGGAGACGCTGCGCAGCCGCAGCACCCCGGCCACCCCGCCGGCCGGTGACGACGTACCGGATTGGCTGGCGGACTTCTTCGACGACGTCGCGACGTACGACGACGAACAGCTCGCCGAGGCCGAGGACGACGCGCTCGGCCGGACCCGGCCGATGCAGCCGGACGCGACCGACGACGAGATTTCGCTGCTGGAACGGATGGAGCAGTGGGCGCTGGCCCACGAGGCGCAGCCGGACGCCAAGGCTACTGAGCTGATCAACTACCTGACGGCGGTCTGCAAGCCGGACGGCCAGCACTGGACGAACGAGCGGGTTGTGGTTTTCACCGAATACCGCGACACCCAGCTCTGGCTGGCCAACCTGCTGCGGCAGCACGGCCTTGGCGGCGACGGCCTGGAACTGCTGCACGGTGCCACCCCGCAGGACGAACGTGAGCAGATTCGGCTCGCCTTCCAGACCGACCCGGCCGAGCACCCGGTGCGGATCCTGCTCGCCACCGACGCGGCCAGCGAAGGCATCGACCTCCAGGACTACTGCCACCGGCTGGTGAACTACGACATCCCGTTCAACCCGAACAAGTTGGAGCAGCGGATCGGCCGGATCGACCGGTACGGCCAGACCGTCACCCCGGAGGTGCGGCACTTCGTCGGCACCGGCTGGGGGCACGCGGTCGACTCGTACGAGGCGGACCTGGAGTTCCTGTCCCGGGTCGCCACCAAGGTTGCCAGGATGGAGGCCGACCTCGGCTCAGTCAACGCCGTTCTCGCCGACGCCGTGCAGCGCCGGATGCTCGGCGAGCAGGTCGACGTCGACGACGCCACCGAGAAGGCGCCGGCCGCCGCCCTGCCCACCGAGTCGAACGTCCGCGAGCAGGTGGTTCGGCTCCGCGGCACCATCGACGACACCGTGCGGGAGCTGGGGATCACGCCGGACGCGGTCAAGCGGGTCGTCGACACCGCGCTGGAGCTGGCCCGCCAGCAGCCGCTGCGCCGGCGCGTCGATGACAGGATTCTCGGCGGCGACCTCTACGACGTACCGCCGCTGACCGGCTCGTGGCAGCGGGCGACGGTCGGCCTCACCGAGAAGCTGCACCGCGAGGGCGAGCCACCGCGCCAGCTCCCGATCACGTTCGACCCAAAGGTGGCGAGAGGGCACGACAACCGGGTGGTCCTCGCCCATCTCAACCATCCGCTGGTCGCGATGTCGACCCGGCTGCTCCGGGCCGCCGTCTCCAACCCGGAGATCGGGCTGCACCGGGTCACCGCGGTCGTCTCGAACGACCCGGCGCTGGAGGACGTGCTGGTCGGGGCGTACTCCCGTTTCGTGCTGGTCGGCACCGACGGCGTACGCCTGCACGAAGAGGTCCTCTACGCCGGCGGCTGGGCTCCGGCGCAGGGGCGGTTCCGCCGGCTGGAGAACCTCGGCACCCTCAAGGCGATCCTCGACCGGGCGCTCACCAGCGGCACCCCGGCCTCCGGGCTGGTCCAGGCCCGGCTCGCCGCCCGCTGGCCCCGGATCGCCGACGGCCTGCTCGCCGCGATCGACTGGCGCACCGCCACCCGCCGCGAGTCGCTGGAGCGCAAGCTCGCGCAACGCAGGGAAGCCGAACAGCGGCGGATCGTCGACAACTTCGCCCAGTTCGCCGCCACACTGCAGCGCAAGCTCGACGAGGGCGACGAGCAGGACGCCCTGATCAGCCGGATCGAGGCGCGCAGCAAGGAAGAACTCGACCAGTACCGCAGGGACCGTAAGTCGTGGGAGGAACGGGTGAAGAGCCTGGACGCCGAGCGGGAGCGTGAACTGGAGGCGGTGGCCGAGCGCTACCGCGACCCCCAGTCGCACCGCTTCCCGGTCGCCGTGGTCTTCGTCGTGCCGCAGCGGGAGGCGACCCGATGAGCCGTCCGCGCACCCTCCGGAACCGGCCTCCCGCGCCCGACGGCGCCCAGCAGCACCGCGACTGGCTCGACCTGGTCGAGACCAGCGGCCCGTTCCTGAGCCTGCCGGTGCTGCGGGCCACCTGGCCCACCCTCGATGCGCTCGACAAGAAGACCCGTGAGCGGCTGCGCGTCGCGCACGCCACCTGGCAGGCCGACCCCGCCACCGGCCAGCGCACCTGGATCCGGTACGTCCTGGCCGAGCTGCTCGGCTGGGGCGACGCCCTGCACGAGACCGGCCTGGACACGCTCGCGATCGAGGTCGCCGAGCACGACACCGAGATCCGCCCGTCGTTCGCCCTGGTCGAGCCGGGGGAGGAGGTCAAGCCCGACAGCGTACGGCTGCTCGGGCTGATCTGCCCGCCCAACAGCCAGCCGACCGCCCGGGTGCCCGGGTCGGCCTGGGCCGCCACCCCGGCCGACCGGCTCGCCCACCTGTGCCGGCACCACGGCGTCGAGCTGGGCCTGGTCACCGACGGGCGCTGGTGGGCGCTGGTATGGGCGCCGCGCGGCCACACCACCACCGCGGTCTTTGACGCGATCTCCTGGCCGGAGGCGGCCGAGCGGGTCGTGGTCCGCGCCTTCGTGTCGCTGCTGCACCGTCGCCGGTTCTTCGCCGTGCCGGAGCCGGAGCGGCTGGTGCCGCTGCTGCGGACCAGCATGGACAGCCAGGAGGAGATCACCGAGGCGCTTGGCGTCCAGGTCCGCAGGGCGGTCGAGCTACTGGTCGCCGCGTTCGGCCGGGCCGACGTGCGGGACCGCGAGCGGGGCGGCACGGGCCTGCAGGAGGTCGACGCGCACGACGTGTACCGGGCGGCCGTCTCGGTGATGATGCGGATCGTCTTCCTGCTCTTCGCCGAGGAGCGCAAACTGCTGCCAGCCGACAACGAGCTGTATGCGATGGCGTACTCGGCCGGGCAGCTCTGCGCCGAGCTGGAACAGCGGGCCCTGGAGGGGACCGAGGAGGACCTGGAGCACAGCACCGCCGCCTGGCACCGGCTGCTCGCCCTCTTCACCGCCGTTCACCGGGGCATCAACCACCCCCGGCTCACCCTGCACGGCCACGACGGCTCGCTCTTCGACCCGGAGACGTACCCCTGGCTGCCACTGAATATCGACGACCGGACCGTGCTGCACATGCTCCGCGCCGTGCAGTACGTCGAGATCGGCACAGGCCGGTCCCGCGAACGCCGCCGGCTCAGCTTCCGCACCCTTGACGTCGAACAGATCGGGTACGTCTACGAGGGCCTGCTGTCGTTCGAGGGCTTCCGGGCGCAGGATGTCACGGTCGGGCTGATCGGCAAGGAAGGACTGGAAGCCGAGGTCCTGCTCGCCGACCTGGAGGCGCTCGCCGAGCGGGCCGGCGGCGACGTTCCGGCGCTGGCCAGGCTGCTCGCCGAGACGTACAAGGACTCGAAGATCGGCTCGACGGCGGCGCTGGTCAAGAAGCTCGTCCCGCTGGACGGGATCGAGCGGGAAGAAGCCCGCAAGAAGCTGCTCGCGGTCACCGGCGGGGACTATCCGCTGGCCGAGCGGCTGCTGCCGTATGTCGGGATCATTCGGGAGGATCTGCGCGGCCTGCCGGTGGTGATCCTGCCCGGGGCGCTCTACGTCACCGAGTCCGCGCTGAGGAAGAACACCGGCACCCACTACACCCCGCGCGACCTGGCCGAACAGGTGGTCGAGGGGGCCCTGGAGCCGCTGGTCTACGAGCCTGGCCCGTTGCAGACCGCCGACAGGTCACAGTGGAAGCCGAAGTCGAGCCAGGAGATCCTGTCGCTCAAGGTCGCCGACATCGCGATGGGCTCGGCAGCCTTCCTGGTCGCGGCGGCCCGCTACCTCGCCAACCACCTGATCGCGGCCTG
>CALGAM010000041.1 GCA_937951935.1 uncultured Micromonospora sp.
CCGTGCCGGTGCGCGGTGCGGATCACCCACGGGGAGAGCAGCGGGTACGGATTGTGCAGGTGCAGCACGTCCGGCCGGAACTCGGTGATCAGCCGGTTCAGCTCCTGCTGCGCCCGGGGTGCGTAGATCGGGGAGAGCGGCAGCAGCGCCTTCTCCACGGCGGAGAACCGGGCGATCTCGTCGGAGGAGCGCAGGAAGGGCGCGACCTCCACCCCGGCCGCCCGGAGCTGGTCGATCTCCTGGTCGACGATGGTGTTCTCTCCGGACGGCTGCGCCTGTCGGTAACGGTTGTGCGCGACGATCACCCGCACGCCGGTCGTCCTTTCTCGCGGCCTGACCGCGGCTGCGCCGGGGCACGTGTCGGCGGCGCCCGCGGGTTGGAACGCTACCGTTTGTCTCGTGCCCGAGTTACCGGAGGTGGAGGCCCTCGCCGGCTACCTGCGCGAGCGGGCGGTCGGGCGCCGGGTGGACCGGGTCGAGATCGCCGCGGTCAGCGCCCTGAAGACCTACGACCCGCCGGTGTCGGCGGTGGCCGGCCGGATCGTCGCCGACACCGGCCGGCACGGCAAGTTCCTCGACGTCCGCCTCGACCGCCCCGACGACGCGGCCGGGGAGCCCCTGCACCTGGTGGTGCACCTGGCCCGGGCCGGATGGCTGCACCACCGCGAGTCGTTCGCCTCCGCGGCGCCGCTGCGACCGGGGAGGGGCCCGGTCGCGCTGCGGGTACGCCTCGACGACGGGTCCGGTTTCGACCTGACCGAGGCCGGTACGCAGAAGAGACTCGCCGCGTACCTGGTCACCGATCCGGCGCTGGTGCCCGGGGTGGGCCGGCTCGGGCCGGACGCGCTCGCCGCCGACCTGGCGACGTTCCGCGAGCGGCTGCGCAGCCGCCGCGGGCAGGTCAAGGGGGTGTTGACCGACCAGGAGGTGCTGGCCGGGGTGGGCAACGCGTACTCGGACGAGATCCTGCACGCGGCGAGGCTGTCGCCGTTCGCGCTGACCAACCGGCTCTCCGACGACCAGGTGGCGGCGCTGCACGCCGCGACCCGGCAGGTCCTCGGCGACGCGGTCGCGCGGTCGACGGGGCAGCGGGCGGCGGAGCTCAGGGGCGAGAAGCGCGCCGGGCTGCGGGTGCACGGCCGAACCGGGCTGCCCTGTCCGGTCTGTGGCGACACCATCCGTGATGTCTGGTTCTCGGATTCCAGCCTGCAGTACTGCCCCACCTGCCAGACCGGGGGGAGGCCGCTGGCCGACCGCCGGCTGTCCCGGCTGGTCCGCTGAACCGCCGCCGGTCGCGCCGACCACGCCGCCGGTGGTGACGCACCGCGCCTGGTTGTTGTGCGATCCTGACTGTACGGTGAGTAGTCACGGCCTGCTGGCGGGCAAATCCGCCCAGCAGGTCATGAACCGCCCGGCTCTGGGCTCTACTGTCGCTCCTCCTCATCGGTATAGTGGCCCGGTCCGCGACTCCGAGGCGGCCGGCAGTTGTTGCCGGCGGAGCGGGCGGCGTACTGTCCCTCGGGTCGGCGTCCCCGTGGGGCCTGCATGGGAGAGACTGTGACGGTGGGCGACCCAAGCCCTCATGGCGATTGGGCGGCACGTGTCATGCGGGAGGACGTGGCAGAGGTGACGACGAGCCTCGAGCGCCCGGTACGCGACGCGGGCCGACCGGATTCACTGCGCCACGTCGACAGCTTCGAGGTCCAGCCGCCGAGCCCGCCGAAGACCAACGGTGTCCCGCGTTCTGCCTGGACACGGGCTGGTCGTCGGGCGTCCCGCTGGCACCGCCCGTACATCTCCCTGCTCCTGCTGCTCGACTTCGGCGCGGCGGTCCTGGCGAGCTGGATCTCGATCTCCCGGTTCGAGCAGGCGCGGGCCGGCTTCCACATCACCGACGACGACGCCACCTGGTTCAACACCGTCGCCTACCTGCTCCTCCCGCTGGGTTGGTTGGTCGTGCTGTGGGCCAACGGCGCGTACGACCGGCGCTACCTGGGGCTGGGCACCGACGAGTTCAAGCGGGTGACCCGGGCCGCGGTGGCGGTCGCGGCCAGCGTCTCCTTCCTCGCCTTCGCCACCAAGACGGCCCTTTCCCGGCTCACCGTCGGCACCGTGCTGCTCGGCGCGATGCTGCTGATCCTGCTCGCCCGCTACCTGGCCCGGAAGGTCCTGCACATGCTGCGCCGGCACGGCGGCCAGGCCACCCAACGGGTGGTGTTGGTCGGCACGCTGCCCGAGGCGCTGCAGGTCTACAAGGCGGTCAGCCGCAGCCCGGCGGCCGGGCTCGTCCCGGTGGCGATCCACCTCACCGACGGCTACGCCGCCGCCCGGGGCGTCCAGACCCCGATTCCGGTGTACGCCGGGCGCGACCTCCTGTCGCTGGTCCGGGAGGTCGGCGCCGACACCATCGCGGTCTGCGGCTCGGCCAGCGCGGAACCGGGCGAGCTGCGCCGGCTCGCCTGGCAGTTGGAGGGCTCCGGCGTCGACCTGATCGTGGCGCCCCAGCTCACCGACATCGCCGGCCCTCGGGTGCACATCCGGCCGATCGAGGGCCTGCCACTGCTGCACGTCGAGGAGCCGACGCTGTCCGGGCCGGCGCTGCTGGCGAAGAACCTGCTCGACCGGCTCGTCGCCGCGGTCGGACTGGTCCTGCTCTTCCCTCTCTTCATCGCGATCGCGATCACGATCCGGATCTCGGACCCCGGACCGGTCTTCTTCCGGCAGCCGCGGGTCGGGCACGAGGGACGGACGTTCAAGGTCTGGAAGTTCCGGACCATGTACGTCGACGCCGAGCAGCGGCTGGCCAGCCTCATCGACCAGAACGAGACCGACGGACTGCTGTTCAAGATCAAGAACGATCCCCGGGTCTTCCCCGCGGGGCGGTTCCTCCGGGCCAGTTCGCTGGACGAGCTGCCGCAGCTCATCAACGTGCTCAAGGGCGAGATGTCCCTGGTCGGCCCCCGGCCGCTGCCCGCCGACGACGGCGACTTCCTCGGCGACGTCCGGCGCCGGCTGCTGGTCCGCCCCGGCATCACCGGGCTCTGGCAGGTCTCCGGCCGTTCGGACCTCTCCTGGGACGAGGCGGTCCGGCTCGACCTCTACTACGTCGACAACTGGTCGCTGGCGTACGACCTGGCCATCCTCTGGCGCACCATCGGGGTGGTGCTGGCCCGCAAGGGCGCGTACTGACGCCGCGGCCGGCCGCGGCCGACGGGCGGGCACGCCGGTGCGTGTCGTCACCGGCCCGCCGGCCACCCGGCACCTGACGAGGGCTTGGCGAACCCGGTCCGTAGCGGTAAGGATCACCCCGTGGGGCCGAACCTGTCCGCGGCGATCGCCGTGGTCGTGATGATCAGTGCGTTGGGCGGCGCGCTCTTCGCCGTCGTCCGGTTGCGGGCCCGACAGGGCATCGTGACCGCCACCCAGCGCGCCACCTACGAGGTTCTGCACACCGCCGGGCTCGCCGCCGAACCGCTACGGACGGGACTGAGCCCGGCGAGCGCCGCCAAGGCGGTACGCCACCTGCGCGCCCTGGTCGGCTCCGTGGGGTTGGCGCTGGCCGACCGGGACCAGATCCTCGCCCTCGACGGCCAGGGTGGGCACCACGGCGACCAGTTGCGCTCCGCCGCCGTCAAGACGATCGAGAGCCGCCGCTCGACGGTGCTGGGCGACGCCGAACTCCGCTGCGACCGGGTGGACTGCCCGGTCCGGGGTGCGGTGGTCGCGCCGCTGACCGGGCCGGACGGCCGGGCGGCCGGGGCGCTGATCGCGGTCACCGACGACCAGCCCGCGCCGGGGCTGGTACAGGCCGCCCTGGAGACCGCGCACTGGGCCGGCTCCCAGGTCGCCCTGGCCGAGCTGGACTCGTCCCGGGAGCGCCTGGCCAGGGCCGAGGTGCGCGCGCTGCGCGCGCAGATCAGTCCGCACTTCATCTACAACGCGCTGACCGCGATCGGCTCGTTCGTCCGGACCGACCCGGAACGGGCCCGCGAGCTGATCCTGGAGTTCGCCGAGTTCACCCGGTACTCGTTCCGGGCGCACGGGGAGTTCACCACCCTGGCCGAGGAGCTGCGCTCCATCGACCGGTACCTCACCATCGAGCGGGCCCGGTTCGGTGACCGCCTCCAGGTACGGCTGCAGATCGCCCCCGAGGTGCTCCCGGTCAGCGTGCCGTTCCTCTGCCTGCAGCCGCTGGTGGAGAACGCGATACGGCACGGCCTGTCCCGAAAGCCGGGCGTCGGCACGCTGAGCATCGAGGCGCGGGACGCCGGAGCCGAGTGCCACATCACGGTCGAGGACGACGGCGTGGGGATGGATCCGGCCGTCCTCGTCGCCGGGGTCGGCGACCCCGGCGACGGGGGCGAGGACTCCGGCCAGCACGTCGGTCTGTCCAACGTGGATGAGCGGCTGCGGTCGGTCTTCGGCGACCAGTTCGGCCTGGTCGTGGAGACCGGCATCGGTTCCGGCACGAAGGTGAGCATGCGGGTGCCGAAGTTCCACCGTCATGTCCGGGCGAGCCCAGGGCCTCGCCCGGCGAGCAGTTGACCAGGAAAGAGGACCGGTCGGATGAGTGGATTCCTGCGGGTGCTGGCGGTCGACGACGAACCGCCGGCCCTCGACGAGCTGGCGTACCACCTGCGGGCCGATCCCCGGGTCTCCCGGCTGCACACCGCCTCCGACGCCACCGAGGCGCTGCGGGTGCTCCGGGACGCCGACGTCGACGTGGTGTTCCTCGACATCCGGATGCCCGGTCTCGACGGCATGGAACTGGCCCGGGTGCTGCGACGGTTCGCCCGGCCGCCGGCGATCGTCTTCGTCACCGCGTACGACGACGGGGCCGTCGACGCCTTCGACCTCGGCGCCACCGACTACGTCCGCAAGCCGGTACGGGCCGAACGGCTCGCCGAGTCACTGCGCCGGGTGGTCGGCTCCCGGGTGGTGCCGGCCCACCCGGCGGCGCTGGCCCGGACCGAGCCGGACCCCACGATCCCGGTCGAGCTGGCCGGAACCACCCGGATGTTGCCCCGCTCCGCGGTCCGCTGGGTGGAGGCGCAGGGCGACTACGCCCGACTGCACACCGCCGACGGGTCCCACCTGGTCCGGGTGCCGCTGGCCACCCTCGCCGACCGGTGGGCCGACGCCGGGTTCGTCCGGATCCACCGGTCGTACCTGGTGCAGCTCCGGCTCATCACCGAGCTGCGACTGACCAACTCCGGCTACGTCGTGGTGGTCGACGACGCCGAACTGCCGGTCAGCCGCCGGCACACCCGGGAGCTGAAGGACAAGCTGGTCCGGGCCGCGAAGCAGGACTGGAG
>CALGAM010000042.1 GCA_937951935.1 uncultured Micromonospora sp.
GACACCGTGTCGGGTTTCCGATCGGCCACTCTCGGTCGCCGGTTCGGTATCGTTCGGTTATCTCCGCGGAGCCGGCGACCACCCCGTGACCTGCACACCCCGTGACCAGAAGAGGTGCGAGTGAAGGCCACCGAGCTGTCGATCCCCGGCGCGTGGGAGTTCCGGCCACCGGTCTTCCCGGACGATCGAGGCCAGTTCCTGGTGTGGTACGACGCGGCCGTCTTCGCCGACGCGCTCGGCTTCGAGCTGGCCGTGGCACAGGTCAACCAGAGCGTCTCCCGCCGGGGCGTGATCCGCGGCGTGCACTGGGCTGACGTCCCGGTCGGCCAGGCCAAGTACGTCTACTGCCCCCGCGGGGCGGTGCTCGACGTGATCGTCGACCTCCGGGTCGGTTCGCCGACCTTCGGCCGGTACGAGGTGATCCGGCTGGACAGCGTCGACCACCGCGCGGTCTACATCGCCGAGGGGCTCGGCCACGCGTTCGTGGCTCTGGAGGAGGGGAGCCTGGTGAGCTACTACTGCTCGACCCGGTACGCCCCGGCCCGGGAACGGGCCGTCCACGTCCGCGACCCGGAGCTGGCGTTGCCCTGGCCGGAGGACATCACGCCGATTCTCTCCGAGCGTGACGCCACCGCCCCGACCCTGGCCGAGCTGCGCCGTGCCGGCCTGCTTCCCGACTACGGCGAGTGCCAGCGGCTCTACCAGGCACGGCGGGCCGCCGGCGCGGTCCGGGCCCGGGCCTGAGCCGCGCCGGCGGTACGGGTCGGTGGGCGTCCCCGAGGGGGGCGGACGCTACCGGGCGAGCGCCGGTTCCCGCGTCGGTTCCCCGAGCCGCTCCACCAGGTCGGACACCGTCAACTCGACGCGGTCGCCGGTGGCCCGGTCACGCAGTTCGACGTACCCGTCGGCCCAGCGGCGACCGACCACGACGACGCGGGGGATGCCGATCAGCTCGGCGTCGGCGAACTTCACCCCGGCCGAGACGTGCGTCCGGTCGTCGAGCAGCACCCGCAGGCCCCGGGCCGCGAGTTCCGCGCCGAGCTGCGACGCGGCCTCCGTCTGTGGACCCCTGCCGGCCGCGACCAGGTGTACGTCGCACGGCGCCACCGCCGCCGGCCAGACCAGGCCCCGTTCGTCGTGGTGCTGTTCGGCGATCGCCGCCACCACCCGGGAGACCCCGATCCCGTAGCAGCCCATGATCGGACGGACCGGCCTGCCGTCCGGGCCCGCCACGTCGACCTGGAACACGTCGGTGTAGCGGCGGCCGAGCTGGAAGACGTGCCCGATCTCGATACCCCGCCGCATCACCAGCGTCCCGTTCGGGCAGGCCGGACAGGGGTCGCCGGCCCGGACCTCGGCGGCCTCGACCGTGCCGTCCGGGGTGAAGTCCCGCCCGCAGACCACGTTCGTCGCGTGTCGGCCCGGCTCGTTCGCCCCGGTCAGCCACGCGGTGCCGGGCGCGACCCGGGGGTCGACGAGGTAGCGGATGCCGAGCCCGGCCAGCACCTGCGGTCCGATGTAGCCGCGGACCAGCCCGGGGGTGTGCCCACTCCAGTCGTACAGCGTGACGGTGGCGGGAGACAGCGCCGCGCCGAGCCGCTTCAGGTCCACCTCCCGGTCGCCGGGTACGCCGACCACCAGCAGTTCCGGCTCGGCGGCCCCGGGCCGGCGCACCGAGACGACCACGTTCTTCAGGGTGTCGGCGGCGGTCCAGTCGTCCCGGCCGGCGAGCCGACGCGCGTTGGCCACCTCGACCAGGGACTCGATGGTCGGGGTCTCCGGCGTGTCGTGGGTCTCGGCCGGCGGGTGCGAGTGGGCGTCCCGGGCGGGCGGCGGCGGGGTGGTGACCGCCTCCGTGTTCGCCGCGTAGTCGCAGGCGGTGCAGCCGACGAAGGTGTCCTCGCCGACCGGGCTCGCGGCGAGGAACTCCTCGGACACCGACCCGCCCATCGCCCCGGAGACCGCCGAGACGATCGTGTAGTCCAACCCCAGCCGGTCGAAGATCCGCTGGTACGCGGCGCGGTGCCGGTCGTAGGCGGCGCGCAGCCCGGCCTCGTCGAGGTCGAACGAGTACGCGTCCTTCATCAGGAACTCGCGGCCGCGCAGCAGCCCGCCCCGCGGGCGGGCCTCGTCACGGAACTTGGTCTGGATCTGGAAGAGCGAGACCGGGAAGTCACGGTACGACGTGAAGGTGTCCCGGACCAGGAGGGTGAACATCTCCTCGTGCGTCGGGCCGAGGAGGTGGTCGGCACCGCGCCGGTCCTTCAGCGTGAAGATGTCGTCGCCGTACTCGGTCCACCGCCCGCTCGTCTCGTACGGCTCGCGCGGTAGCAGAGCCGGGAAGAGCACCTCCTGGTCACCGATGGCCAGCATCTCCTGACGGATCACGTCGGTGACCCGGTCCAGCACGAGCCGGCCCAGCGGCAGCCACGTGTAGCCACCCGGCGCGGCGCGGCGCACGTACCCGGCCCGGACCAGGAGCCGGTGGCTCGGTACCTCCGCGTCTGCCGGGTCCTCGCGCAGCGTACGCAGGAACAGCGTGGACATCCGAAGCAGCATCCGGGCAGCGTAGTACCGCCGTGGCGGGTCGGGCACCCGAGATTCGCCGGCCGCGTGGCGGCCCGGTGCGGCCGGGCTCGGGAACCCCGGCGCGCGGCCCCGACCGCGCGGTGTGCCCGGCCCTTCTGGATGCGGCGTCGGTCACCTGCCGGTCGGCGGGGCTGCCCGCAACCGGCTCCGGCTGACACAATTGCCGGCGCTCGATGGTCGACGGCAGAGGGGCGAAGGGGGGCGCGTGCGCTGGCGTAGCTTCGTGGCGATCGGGGACAGCTTCACCGAGGGGCTCGACGACCCGTACCCGGACGGCAGCGGCTACCGGGGATGGGCCGATCTGGTCGCCGCCACCCTGGCCGCCGCGTCCGGACCGGACTTCCGGTACGCCAACCTGGCGATCCGGGGCCGGCTCTTCGGCAACATCGTCGCCGAGCAGGTGCCGGCCGCGTTGGAGATGCGACCCGATCTGATCAGCTTTGCCGCCGGCGGCAACGACGCCCTGCGGCGCAGCTTCGACCCGCACACGTTGGTCGAGCGCTACGACCGGGTGGTCGCCGAGCTACGGGCCACCGGCGCCGACGTGGTGCTGTTCCGGTTCGCCGACGTGACCGCCCGGCTGCCCGGGCAGCGCATCATCGGCCCCCGGGCCGCGATCCTCAACCAGGCGGCGGCCGACACCGCGCGCCGGCACGGCGCGCTGCTGGTGGACCTGTTCGCCGACGACGCCTTCCGCCACCCGGCGCTGTGGAGCGAGGACCGCCTCCACCTGTCGCCGGCCGGGCACCGGCGGGTGGCGGCGCACGTCCTCGCCGCCCTCGGTGTCCCCGCCGACGAGCGGTGGCTGGCGGTGCCGCCCGAGCCGGCTCCGACGCCGTGGCTGGCGTCCCTGGGCGCGGACCTGCGCTGGGCCGGTCAGCACCTGGCGCCGTGGATCAAGCGCCGGCTGACCGGGAGGTCGTCGGGCGACGGCCTCACCGCGAAGCGTCCGGTGCTGGCGCCCTTCACCGAGCCGAACCCGCTCACCGGGGAACGGCCCACCGTCAGCTAGCGGTCCCCGCGCGGTCCCCCCGGACGGCGCTGGTGGTCCCGCCGATCCCGCTGCTCACCCGGCGGTTCCCGCGCGGTGCCCCGGGGGACCGCGTGCGCGGTGGGTGCCCGGGCGCGTTCGCGGCGGGTGTCCCGCGCTCCGGCTCGGAGCCGGTGAGCCTCCGCACCGGTCGCCTCCCGGGACGACGCGATCCGATGTGGACAATCTCGGGTCCGATGTGGTCGGTGGCCGGGCTGGTGACCGGGTTCCGCTGCGGTAGGTTGGCGGGCATCCATCGACCGGGGGCGCCGAGGGAGGGGGATCTGATGCGACGGTGGGGCCTCGCCCTGGTGATCCTCGCGCTGACCGGAGGGCTGGTCGGTTGCGGGGACGGCGACCAGACCGCCGATCAGCCCTCGGTCCCGGACACGTTCGTCGCCCAGGGTACGTCGCGGCTGTCGGACCCGTTCGCCGACGTGGACCTCGAGTCGCGGGAGCTCCCGGAGGACGCCGTGCTGATCGGTACGGGGTACGCGGTGGCGCTCAGCCGATACGGTCTGGCCACCGAACTGACCGAGAAGGCGGTTCGGGAGCTGCACCTTCGGGTTCCGTCGATCCCCCCACCCTGGCGCGCCGGCAAGGGTCGGGAGTTCCTGATGGTCCACCTGGTCAGGCCCGAGAAGCGGACGACGCCGCGTGGTGACCGGCTGCCGACCGTCGAGGTCGTGGTGGACGGCCAGGCCCGACAGCTCAGCGAGACGGCGGCGCTGCCGAACACCGTCATCGTCGTGTCGGTGCCGACCGGCGCGGACGCCGTTCTCACCTTCACCGGGTCCGGGCAGACCCAGTCGATCAGTATCCGTACGGGCAGGCTCGTCGGGCCGTCGCCGAAGCCGGCGACGAGCCCGTCCGCCTCACCCTCACGGGCGGGCGGGGCGGTCGCCTCGGGCACGGTCCGGCTGGCCGACTACGCGGGCGTCCCCGGCCACGGTCCGGGCCTGGGCTGGGACACGATCGTCAACGTCGAGATCGAGGTCGAGCTGCGCCGGTACGACGAGGATCGGGGCCCGGCCCCGGACGGCGCCCTGTGGGCACACGTCGAGGTGAGTCTGTTCGCCAGTGCGACCCCGGTCACGTTCGTGGTCGATCTGTCACGGAGCCTGGCCCTCCGGACCGCCGCCGGACAGGTACTGCGGGTTCCGGACAAGACGAGGATGCCGGTGCCGAACTACCTCGCGGTCCCGGGGTCCGCGCCGGATCCGACGCTGACCGCCCCCGCCACCTGGTCGGGGGTCTTCCAGGTGCCGGAGCGGACGGGGAGTCTGTCGGCGACCTACCGCACCCGTGGCACCGCCAGCGAGGGCGGCAAGAAGGTGACGTTCGAGCGACGAGACGTCCGAAACAGCGGCACCATCACCCTGACGTGACAGCCGCCGGGCATCCTGACGTCGGCCGGGGTGCCCTGACGGTGACAGCCGGGCGGCCGACCACGACGGCCACGGGCTCGGCCCGTACCGGCCCTCACGCCCGGGACGTCGCCCGACGGGCGACCTCGTCATCTGACGGGGCCAACCGAGCGACCTGGCGGAACTCGGGACCCGCCCGGCGTACGGTGGGTCCATGCCGATGCCGAACGATCCCGCACCGAAGCTCCAGGGCTACGCCGACCCGCAGCGCCTGGTCACGACCGAGTGGCTGGCCGCGCACCTGGGCGCGGACGGTCTGGTGGTCGTCGAGTCGGACGAGGACGTCCTGCTCTACGAGACCGGGCACATTCCGGGCGCGATCAAGGTCGACTGGCACCTGGAGCTGAACGACCAGGTGACCCGGGACTACCTCGACGCGGAGGCGTTCGCCCGGCTGTGTTCGGCGAAGGGGATCGGCCGGGACGACACGGTCGTGTTCTACGGCGACAACTTCAACTGGTGGGCGGCGTACGCGCTCTGGGTCTTCAGCCTCTTCGGCCATCCCGACGTCCGGCTGCTCGACGGCGGCCGACAGAAGTGGATCGCCGAGGGCCGCGAGCTGACCCGGGAGAAGACCGAGCGGCCGCCGGCCGAGTATCCGGTGCCGATCCGGGACGACGCGCCGATCCGGGCGTACCGCGACCAGGTGCTGGCGCACATCGCGGCGGCCCGGCCGCTGGTCGACGTCCGCTCGCCGGGCGAGTACACCGGCGAGCTGACCCACATGCCGGACTACCCCCAGGAGGGAGCGCTGCGTGGCGGGCACATTCCGGGCGCGGTGAACAAGCCGTGGAAGTCGGCGGTGAACGACGACGGCACCTTCCGCACCCCCGAGGAGCTCCGGGCGATCTACACCGACCAGCTCGGGCTCGCTCCGGACGACGACGTGATCGCGTACTGCCGGATCGGGGAACGCTCCAGCCACACCTGGTTCGTCCTGCGTCACCTGCTCGGCTACCAGAGGGTGCGCAACTACGACGGCTCGTGGACCGAGTGGGGCAACCTGGTCCGGGCCCCCATCGTCAGGGGTGACCAGCCCGGCGGGCTGGGCGGCTGAGCGGCGCGTCGGCGCGCGGCGGCACCGCCGGAGGATGCGGCGGCGGGACCGCCCGTGGGCAGGCGGTGAGGACGTGGGGCGGGGTGGCGGGAGCGCCGGCTCCCGCCACCCCGCGGCCGTGCCCGGGGCGTGCGGTCAGGGGCTGGTGCAGGTCACCGACGGCGTGGCGCCGTCGCCGTTGGCGACGAACCCGAACGAGGTGCTCTGACCGGGTGGCAGGGTGCCGTTGTACGGGGCGTTGCGGACGGTCACCGAGCCGCCGCTCTGGCTCACCTCGCCGTTCCAGAGGCTGCTGATGGTCTGCCCACCGGGCCAGCTCCACCGGGCGGTCCAGCCGTTCAGCGTGGAGGTTCCGGTGTTGGTGATCGTCACCTCGGCCTGGAAGCCGCCGGGCCAGCTGTTGACGGTGCGGTAGCTGGCGGTGCAGCCGGCGCTACCGGTGGGTGGGGTGGTCGGCGGCGTGGTCGGCGGGGTGGTCGGTGGCGTCGTCGGCGGGGTGGTTGGCGGAGTGGTCGGCGGGGTCGTCGGGGTGTTGTCGTCCGGCGCCACGGCCCGGCCGGTGACGGGTGAGATCATGCCGGCGCAGAGGTTGCGGCTGGCGAGGTTGGCGACGATCTGGGGGATCGCGTTGATCGTGGTCTGGTAGCCGTCGTGCATCAGGATGACGCCGCCGTCCTGCAGGGTGGAGGCCGCCTGCACGATCTGGGCCGTGCTCGCGCCGTTCCAGTCCTGGGAGTCGACGGTCCAGAGCACCTCGGTGAGGCCGAACTGGGCCTGGACCGACCGGAGGGTGGCGTTCGTCTCGCCGTACGGTGGCCGGAACAGCCGTGGCGTGACCCCGGTGGCCTGCTGGATCGCCTGCTGGGTCTGGCTGATCTCCGAGGCCATCTGCGCCGTGCTGAGCTGGGTCATGTGCGGGTGCGTCCAGCTGTGGTTACCGATCCACATCCCGGCCGTCAGCTGAGCCCGGGCGAGCGTCGGGTTCTGCTGCACCCGCTGCCCGATGTTGAAGAAGGTGGCCCGGACGCCGGCCGAGCGGAGCGCGTTGAGCAGCGCGTTGGTGGTGGACGGGTTCGGGCCGTCGTCGAAGGTGAGGGCCACGTAGCCGTTGCAGGCGGCGGCGTTGGCCGCCTGGGGCGGGGCCGCGACGGTCAGCGCCACGGCACCACCCGCGGCGGCCATGGCGGTGGCAGCGAGCGCCGTGACCAGGCGCCGGGGAGATCGGGACGGTTGCGGCATCTGGTTCCTCCCAGCTTGCGGAACGGGTCGCCACCGTGACCGGGTGGTGGTGGGGTCGGGTGGACACGCGGATCATAGAAACATTTCGCAGTATGACTCGAAACATTGCAAGTCACAA
>CALGAM010000043.1 GCA_937951935.1 uncultured Micromonospora sp.
CTCGGATGAATACGACAAACGGGATGTTGTGCCGTGTTTGACACTTTGAGTGACCGCCTTTCCGGGATCTTCAGCAGGCTGCGGGGCAAGGGTCGGCTCACCGACGCCGACATCGACGCCACCGCGCGGGAGATCCGCCTGGCGCTGCTGGAGGCGGATGTCGCCCTGCCCGTGGTGAAGTCCTTCATCGCCAGCGTGAAGGAGCGGGCCCGGGGCGCCGAGGTGTCGCAGGCACTGAACCCGGCCCAGCAGGTCATCAAGATCGTCCACGAGGAGCTCATCGCGGTACTGGGCGGCGAGAGCCGACGGCTGCGGCTCGCCAAGCGGCCGCCGACGGTGATCATGTTGGCCGGTCTCCAGGGCTCGGGTAAGACGACCCTGGCCGGCAAGCTGGCCAACTGGCTCAGGGGTCAGGGCCACCAGCCGCTGCTGGTCGCCGCGGACCTGCAGCGCCCGAACGCGGTCAACCAGCTCCAGGTGCTCGGTGGCCAGGCCGGGGTGGAGGTGTTCGCGCCGGAGCCGGGCAACGGCGTCGGCGATCCGGTCCAGGTCGCCAGGGCGTCGATCGAGCACGCCCGGCGGGCGGCCCGGGACGTCGTCATCGTCGACACCGCCGGCCGGCTCGGTATCGACGCCGAGATGATGGCGCAGGCCGCCGCCATCCGGGACGCGATCGACCCGGACGAGGTCCTCTTCGTCATCGACGCGATGGTCGGTCAGGACGCGGTCCGGACCGCCGAGGCGTTCCGGGACGGGGTCGGGATCACCGGCGTGGTCCTCTCCAAGCTCGACGGTGACGCCCGGGGTGGTGCCGCGCTCTCGGTCCGGCACGTCACCGGCCAGCCGATCCTCTTCGCCTCCACCGGTGAGAAGCTCGCCGACTTCGACATCTTCCACCCGGACCGGATGGCCAGCCGGATCCTCGGCATGGGTGACGTGCTGACCCTGATCGAGCAGGCCGAGCAGGCGTTCGACGCCGAGCAGAAGGAGAAGATGACCGCCAAGCTCCTCGGCGGCGAGCAGTTCACCCTGGAGGACTTCCTCGACCAGCTCATCGCGGTACGCCGGATGGGCCCGATCGCCAACGTGCTGGCCATGATGCCCGGGATGGGGCAGATGAAGGACCAGCTGGCCGAGCTGGACGACAAGCACTTCGACAGGGTCACCGCGATCATCCGGTCGATGACCCCGAGCGAGCGACGCAACCCGAAGATCATCAATGGCTCCCGGCGGGTCCGGATCGCCAACGGTTCCGGGGTCACCGTGACGGACGTCAACCAGCTGCTCAACCGCTTCGCCGAGGCGCAGAAGATGATGAAGCAGATGAGCGGCATGATGGGGCTGCCCGGGATGCGGCGCAAGGCGACCAAGTCACCGAAGAACAAGCGCAAGGGCAGCAAGGGCGGCGGCCGGCCCCGGCTCGGCGGTCCCACCGCCGGCTTCCCCGCCGGGATGCCGCAGCTTCCGCCCGGCCTCGACCCGAACGCGCTGGCCGGTGGCCACGGGCTGCCGCCCGGGTTCAAACTGCCGAAGCTCGACTTCTCCAAGTTCACCAAGCGGGACGAGCAGGACGGATAACCGTGGTGTGTCCGCCACGCCGCCGGTGCCCCGGCCGTCCGGGTGATCCACGGATCGGGTAGGAACTGAGGCATGGCGTTGCACGTGCGGGGCGTCGTGCTCCCCGACGACGAGGTTCGGGACCTCTGGCTGGTCGGCGACCGCGTGACCTTCACCCCGGTGCCGGGAGCGCAGACGATCGCGGATCGGGGCTTCGTGCTCCCCGGTCTGGTCGACGCCCACTGCCACCCCGGCATCGCCGCGGGAGGTGTGCCGGTCACCTCGCTGGACCAGGCCCGCGCGCTGGCCGCCATCGACCGGGACGCCGGTGTACTGGCGATCCGGGACGCCGGCTCGCCGTACCCGTACCCGGAGCTGGAGGACGAGCCGGAGATGCCCCGGCTGGCCCGGGCCGGGCGGCACATCGCGTCTCCCCGCCGCTACCTGCGGGGCGTCGGGATCGAGGTCGAGGCCGCCGACGTCCGCAGTACGGTGACCGAGCAGGCCCGGGCCGGCAACGGCTGGGTGAAGCTGGTCGGCGACTGGCTCGACCGCAGCGCCGGCGACCTGGCACCGTCCTGGGACGAGGCCACCCTCGTCGCCGCGGTCGAGGCCGCGCACGCCGCCGGGGCGCGGGCGGCGGTGCACACGTTCTCGGAGACGGCGGTCGAGATCATGGTGCGCGCCGGGGTGGACTCGGTGGAGCACGGCACCGGGCTCAGCGTCGACCTCGTCGCGGAGATGGCCCGGCGCGGGACCGCCCTGGTGCCGACCATGATCAATATCGAGACGAACTTCGGCGACATCGCCGAGCGAGCCCGGGAGAAGTTCCCCGGGTACGCCCGACACATGCTCGCGCTACGGGACCGCTTCCCCTCGGTGGTGGCAGCGGCCTACGAGGCCGGGGTGCCGATCTACGTCGGCACCGACGCGGGCGGGGGCATCGACCACGGGCTCGCCGCCCGGGAGATGCTGCTGCTGCACGAGCGGGCCGGGATGTCGCCGACCGACGTGCTGGCCGCGGCCTCCTGGCGGGCGCGGGAATGGCTCGGCTTCCCGGGCCTCGTCGAGGGTGGCCTCGCCGACCTCGTCGTCTACGACGCCGATCCCCGGGCCGATCTGCGGGTGGTGCAGGACCCGCGGCGGATCGTGCTGCGCGGCCGGGTGGTGCGCTGACGTCCACCGCGCCGCCAGCGGCGGCGTCCGGCGGTGCCGCCCGTCGCGTCGCCCGCGTCCCCGGGGGGTCCCCGCCGACGGCGGAAGGACGGTCGTCGAAACGTACCGGTGCTCGCCCGGTCGCACCGGCCCCGCTCCGGACGCCTAAGATGTGCCCTCATGGCACGCGTGCTCACTCCCCGTGCGGAGGACTTCCCGCGCTGGTACCAGGACCTGATTGCCAAGGCGCAGCTCGCCGACAACGGGCCGGTGCGGGGGACCATGGTCATCCGGCCGACCGGCTACGCCATCTGGGAGCGGATGCAGGCCGAGATGGACGCCCGGATCAAGGCCGCCGGGGCGGAGAACGCGTACTTCCCGCTCTTCATCCCCGAGAGCTACCTGCGCCGGGAGGCGGAGCACGTCGAGGGGTTCTCGCCGGAGCTGGCGGTGGTCACCCACGGTGGCGGCAAGGAGCTCGCCGAGCCGGTGGTGGTCCGGCCGACCAGCGAGACGGTGATCGGCGAGTTCATGGCCAAGTGGATCGACTCGTACCGTGACCTGCCGCTGCTGCTCAACCAGTGGGCGAACGTCGTCCGCTGGGAACTGCGGCCCCGGGTCTTCCTGCGGACCAGTGAGTTCCTCTGGCAGGAGGGCCACACCGCGCACGTCGACGAGGCCGACGCCCGGGCGTACGCCCGCAAGATCCTGCACGAGGTCTACGAGGACTTCATGGTCGGCGTGCTCGGCATCCCGGTGCTGACCGGCCTGAAGACCGCCCGGGAGCGCTTCGCCGGCGCGATCCGCACCTACACCCTCGAGGGCATGATGGGCGACGGCAAGGCGCTGCAGATGGGCACGTCGCACGAGCTCGGGCAGAACTTCGCGAAGGCCTTCGACATCACCTACACGTCCGCCGAGGGCGCCGTGGCGCACGCCTGGACCACCTCCTGGGGCAGCTCCACCCGGATGCTCGGCGGTCTGATCATGTGCCACGGCGACGACAACGGGCTGCGGGTGCCGCCCCGGCTGGCGCCGGTACAGGCGTACGTGATGGTGGTCAAGCCCGGCGACGGGGTGACCGAGGCAGCGGTCAAGCTCCGCGACGCGCTGCGCGACGCCGGGGTTCGGGTCGGCTTCGACGACCGGGTCGACACCCCGTTCGGCCGCCGGGCCGTCGACGCCGAGCTGAAGGGCTATCCGGTACGCGTCGAGATCGGTCCCCGTGACCTCGCCGCCGGAAACGCGGTACTGGTTCGGCGGATCACCGGCTCGAAGACCACCGTGCCGGTGCCGGACGTCGTTTCGGCGGTGCTCGCCGCGCTCGACGCCGACCAGCGGGCACTCCACGACGAGGCGCTGGCGGCGCGCGAGTCCCGTACCGTCGACGCGACCTCCCTGGACGAGGCGATCGAGGCGGCGGCGACCGGTTGGGCCCGGGTGCCGTGGGCGGTCGTCGGGGTCGAGGGAGAGGCGAAGGCGAACGCCCATGGCGTCACGGTCCGCTGCCTGCGCCGGGCCGACGGGACGGTGCCGGATTCGGAGGACGAGCCGGATCTCGTGGCGATCCTGGCCCGCTCCTACTGACCCATGGCCACATCGTCCCGCTTCACACCCGGCCGGATCATCCTGCACCGCAACGTCCGGCGAGGTCGGATCGGCTGGGTCCGCCCGGGTCGGGTGATCAGCGACGACGAGCGCGGTCTGTTGCTCTGGATCGCCCGCCGGACACCGGTGGCGTACGAGGTCACCGCGGACGGCCGGGGCATGCGGGCGATGTCGTTCGCCGAGTGGCTGGCCAACCCCCACCGGCTCGAGGTCTCGGCCTGGAGCGGCCCGCCGGTGTTGAAGTTCCTGCCCACCGGGGCCAACCACTCGGTGTGGTTCTTCCGCACCGAGGACGACCGGTTCGCCAACTGGTACGTCAACCTGGAGGAACACGGCGTCCGTTGGGACGACGGCGAGGTGGCCGGCGTGGACGTGGTCGACCAGGACCTCGACGTGGTGGTGCGCCCCGACCGCAGCTGGACCTGGAAGGACGAGGACGAGTTCGCCGAGCGGCTGGCCCATCCGGACGACTACTGGGTGCCGGATCCGGCGGCGGTCCGGGCCGAGGGCGAGCGGGTGATCAAGATGGCCGAGGCCGGCGAGTTCCCGTTCGACGGCACCTGGACCGACTTCGTCCCGGATCCGACCTGGCCGGTGCCGACCCTGCCGCCCGGCTGGGACCGACCGCCGGTGCGCTGAACGGGAGCGGTGGAAGGCCGCGCGAGGGTCGCGGCGAGCGCCGGGTCCACGACGGCCGGCGGGGTGTGCCGTGGGGCTCCGGTGGTCCGGTGTGGGTCGACGGCGCTCTTCCGACGCGCGACCGGCGCCCGGAGCGGGTACGACATCGGTGCCGGTGCGGTCGAGCCCGCCCGCCTCAGCCGTTCGGGGTGGCGACGCGGGACTGCGGTGAACCGCTTCGCCGGGTGGGATCGTACGAGCTGCACGAGGCTCGGATGACCAGCTCCGTCGGCAGCCGGATGTGCGTGTCCCGCTCGACGCCGCGGATCAGGTCGACGAGCAGGCGCAGTGCCTCGGCCCCCATGCGCTGCAACGGCTGCATGATCGTGGTCAGGGGCGGGTTGACCAGGGCCGACTCCGGGACGTTGTCGAAGCCGATCACCGACAGGTCGTCGGGGACGACGAGGCCCATGTCCCGGGCGACGTTGAGGGTGGCGATCGCGGAGAGGTCGTTCCCGGCGAAGATCGCGGTCGGCCGGTCGGACAGGGACAGCAGTTCGGCCGCGGTGCTGGCGGCGCTCTCGACCCGGTAGCCCCCCGGGCGCACGAGTCGTTCGTCCACCGCGACGCCGGCGTCGGCCATGGCCCTGCGGAAGCCCGCCTCACGCAGTCGGCCCGACTCCAGGTCGGGACGTCCGCTGATGTGCGCGATGCGGCGGTGGCCGAGCGACAGCAGGTAGTTGGTGGCGAGCACGGCGCCGGCGAAGTTGTCCGAGTCCACGGTGGGTAGTCCGGACGGGCCCGTGTGGGGGTCGACGGCCACGACGTGGAAGCCGTGCTTGGTCTCGACCACGGTCGGCGTGACGATCACGGCGCCGTCGATGAGCGTGCCGGAGAGACGGGCCAGGGACCGCCGCTCCCAGCCGATGGCCGCGCCGTTGCCGTCGCCGCCGGAGTAGGCGAGCAGCTGGTAGCCGGTGCCGGCGACCTCTCGGGACGCGCCCTTCAGCAGTTCGGTCGAGAACGGCTCGAACTCGGCGACCAAGATGCCCAGCACGTTGGTGCGGTGGCTACGCAGGCTCTGCGCGCCGAGGCTGGCCTCGTACCCGAGCTGGTGGATGACCTGCTGGACGCGTTCGATGGTCGCCTGCGCGACGCCGTACCGGCCATTGACTACCTTAGATACTGTAGCCACGGAGACACCGGCTGCACGCGCTACGTCTGACATCTTGACACGCTGCGGGAACGCCACGCCGACGATGATAGAGGGCGATCTGGGCGCGCCGACAAGGGAGTCGAAAACGTTATCGACAACGGTTGACAGCGAGTTACGCGGCTGTAAAACTCGCCGTTCGAAGCTGAGTACCGCGACTGACTAGTCGAGGAGACGGATCGATGGCGATGAAACGGCGCGCGGGTACGATCCTTGCGCTGCTGACGACCAGCGCCCTCCTCGCTACCGGCTGTAGTGGTGGCGAGGAGGAATCGTCGAATGATGGGGAACTCTTCACCAAGCCGGTGACCCTGACCTGGTGGCACAACGCCTCGCAGGACGGGCCCGGTAAGGCCTACTGGGAGAAGGTGGCCAAGGACTTCTCCGCGCTGCACCCGACCGTCACGATCGAGATAGAGGCGATCGAGACCAACCAGCTCCAGCGCACCCGGCTCCCTGCAGCCCTCCTCACCTCCGACCCGCCGGACATCTTCCAGGCCTGGGGTGGCGGCGAGATCCGCGAGCAGGTGGAGGCCGGCTACCTCAAGGACATCACCGACCAGGTCCAGGCCGAGGTCGCGAGCATCGGCAAGGCGGCCGAGATCTGGGCGGTGAACGGCCGGCAGTACGGCCTGCCGTACCGGATGGGCATCGAGGGCATCTGGTACAACAAGGACCTCTTCGCGAAGGCGGGCATCACCTCCCCGCCGACCACCTTCGACGAGCTCAACGAGGCGGTCGCCAAGCTCAAGGCGATCAACGTGATCCCGATCGCCCTCGGCGCCGGCGACAAGTGGCCCGCCGCCCACTGGTGGTACAACTTCGCGCTGCGTGCCTGCTCCGTGGACACCCTGAGGAAGGCCTCCACCGAGGCCGTCTTCGACGATCCGTGCTTCGTGAAGGCCGGTCAGGACCTGAAGGCCTTCATCGACACCCAGCCGTTCCAGCCCAACTTCATCGCCACCCCGGGACAGAACGACCCCACCAGCGCCAACGGACTGCTCGCCAACGGCAAGGCCGCGATGGAGCTGATGGGTGACTGGAACAGGGGCACCCTGGACACCGTCGCCGAGGACAAGGAGGCCCTGTCCAAGTTCATCGGGTGGTTCCCCGTGCCGGCGATCACCGGCTCGGCGGGTGACCCGAAGGCGGCCCTCGGTGGCGGTGACGGGTTCGCCTGCGCCAAGAACGCGCCGCCGGAGTGCGTCGAGTTCCTGAAGTACATCGTGAGCCCCGAGGTGCAGAAGGGCTACGCGGAGACCGGCACCGGGCTGCCCGTGGTCAAGGAGGCGGCGAGCGGCGTCGCGGACCCGGCGCTGAAGGCCATCCTGGAGGCCACCGCCGACGCGACCTACATCCAGCTCTGGCTGGACACCGCCTTCGGCAGCACGGTCGGCAACGCGATGAACGACGCGATCGTCAGCATCTTCGCGGGCAACGGCAAGCCCGAAGATGTCGTCGAGGCGATGAAGGCGGCCGCGCGCAAGTGACGGCCACCGACTCCATCCGGTACCCCGCCGGCGGCGCCGAGGCGCCGCCGGCGGGCTCCCGGCCCGCACGTGGCCGGAGGGCGTCCCGAAGGGCCGAGAACCGACGCAAGTGGTACGAGATCATCGGGCTCACGACGCCGGCGATCGCCATCTACGTGATGTTCGTGCTCGTGCCGATGGGCTTCGCCGTCTACTACAGCCTCTTCCGCTGGCGCGGCGTCGGCCCACCGACCGACTTCGTCGGCTTCGACAACTACGTCGTCGCATTCCAGGACCCGATCTTCCTCGACGCGCTGCGCAACAACGCCATCATCGTGGTCGGTTCGCTGGTGATCCAGGGCCCGATCGCGCTGGCGGTGGCCCTGTTGCTCAACCGTCCCTTCCGCGGGCGGACCGTGTTCCGTCTGCTGGTCTTCGTGCCCTACGTCCTCGCCGAGGTCACCGTCGGCATCATGTGGAAGCTGCTCCTGACCGACGGCGGGACGGTTGACGCGCTGCTGCGGGCCGTGGGGTTGGGCAGCCTGGTGCGGGCGTGGCTCGCCGATCTCGACATCGTCATCTGGACGCTGCTGGCCGTCCTCACCTGGAAGTACGTCGGCTTCGCCATCATCCTGCTGCTCGCCGGCCTGGCGAACGTGCCCCAGGAGCTGAACGAGGCGGCCGCGATCGACGGCGCGAGCTGGTGGCAGATCCAGCGCCACATCACGCTGCCGCTGCTCGGCCCGACGATCCGGATCTGGATGTTCCTGTCGATGATCGGCTCACTGCAGGTGTTCGACGTGATCTGGGTGACCTCGGTGGCCTCGGTGCGGTCACTGGGTGCCTCCGCCACCATGGCGACGTACATGGTCGACAACGGCTTCTTCGCCAGGCTGTGGGGCTATGGCAACGCGGTGGCGGTCATCCTGTTCGTCATCTCCTTCGTCGCGGCGCTGCTGTTCCAGCGCTTCCTCCTCCGCCGCGACATCGAGGGCGCCATCACGAGAAGGGTGAACTGATCGTGGCTGCGACCGCCGTCGTCTCCTCGCCGTCCCGGCGCCGCCGGCCGGTGTCGTGGGGCAACCCGCTCACCTACGCGTTGGCGTTCGTGGTCGCCGCCGTGTCGATCGCCCCGGTGGTGTACGTGATCATCGGCGGGTTCCGGACCACCCCGCAGATCGTCGCGGATCCGGCCGCGCTGCCGGACCCGTGGGTCTGGGACAACTACCGCCGGGTGCTGACCGAGAGCGACTTCTGGCGGCAGGCGTTCAACAGTCTGGTGATCGCCCTGGGCACCACGCTCGGGGTCGTGGTGCTCGGGGTCTGCGCGGCGTACGTGCTCGCCCGGTACACCTTCCGGGGGCGTGAGGGGCTCTACACCTTCTTCACGCTCGGCCTGCTCTTCCCGGCCGGGGCGGCGATCCTGCCGCTCTACCTCATGCTGCGCGACCTGAACCTGACCAACTCCTACTTCGCGGTGATCCTTCCACAGATCGCCTTCGCGCTGCCGCTCACGATCGTCATCCTGCGGCCCTTCCTGGCCGCCATACCCCGCGAGCTGGAGGACGCCGCCTCGATCGACGGCACCGGTCGGCTCGGTTTCCTCTGGCTCATCGTGTTGCCGCTGTCGCGGCCCGCGCTCGTCACGGTCGGCATCCTGTCGTTCGTGACGAGCTGGAACGCCTTCCTCCTGCCGCTGCTCGTCCTCGGCGACGTCAACCTGCACACCCTGCCACTGGGGGTGCAGAACTTCTCCAGCCAGTACACCTCCGACACAGCCGGCATCCTCGCCTTCACCTCGTTGGCGATGCTACCGGCACTGCTGTTCTTCACCCTCGCCGAGAAGCAGATCGTGGGTGGTCTGCAGGGCGCGGTCAAGGGGTGAGGCGGCCCCGGGCCGCGGCAGAGACGACCGTCGACCCGGG
>CALGAM010000044.1 GCA_937951935.1 uncultured Micromonospora sp.
GCCGAGGTGGAGACGGGATTTGAACCCGTGTACACGGCTTTGCAGGCCGTTGCCTCGCCTCTCGGCCACTCCACCGAGGTTGCCCCCGACATGTGGCGGCATCTCAGAGCGGACGACGGGACTCGAACCCGCGACCCTCACCTTGGCAAGGTGATGCGCTACCAACTGCGCTACGTCCGCTTGTCCATCCGGTGTTCCCGGCGACGGATGGAACTTTAGCCGAGGCCACGAACCTATGCCAAATCGAGGGTGCGATCGGCGGGTCACAGACGGGACGAGCAGGGAAAACATGGGTCACCACACCATCCCCAGCCATCCTAGGAACCTAGAGTGAAAAGGGGTCGGCGGGCCGCCGGACCGATCCTGGTTCCGACGGCCCGCGGGCCGGGATGCCGAGAGGACCGCCCCGGAGGGGCACGGACCGGCGGACGTACGGCCGAACGACCCGGACCGGCTACTTCGCGGCGTTCAGGTCGCTCAGGGCCTTTGCGGCCCCCCGGTGCAGCACCACCGGATCGGTGCGCCAGGCGAACTCCAGACTGATCTCCTTCGCCGCCGCGTTCGCCTGCTCCAGTTGGGGCTTGCGCTCGAAGAGCGCCTTGGTCAGCACACAGACCAGGTCGGCGTCGAGATCCTGCCGCACCAGCAGGAGGTTCGGCACCACGATCGTCCTGACGTCCGCCGGCGTGCCGTAGGTGGCGGCCGGGATCGTCCCCTCCTCGTACACCGGGTTGATCTTCTTCATCTCGGCGAGCAGCGGCGTGACGTCCAGCAGCTCGACCTGGTCCCGAGCGGTGGTGAGCAGGTCGGTGATCCCGGGAGTCGGCAGGCCGCCCGACCAGAAGAGGGCGTCGATCGACCCGTCCTTCATGCCGTCGACCGTCTTGGTCAGGTCCAGCCGCTGCGCCTGGACGTCCCGCTCCGGATCGAGGCCCGCCGCCTGCAGGAGCCGGTGGGCGATGACCTCGGTACCCGACTTCGGCGAGCCGGTGGAGACCCGCTTGCCCCGCATGTCGGCAACCGACCTGATCCCGGCACCCCTGCGGACGATCACCTGGGTGAAGTTGGTGTGGATCCGGGCCAGCGCCTGGACCGGCTGCTTCTGCCCGGCGAAGCTGCCGGTGCCCTGGACGGCGTCGGCGGCCGTGTCGGCGAGCGAGAACGCCACCGCGTACGTGCCGGCGACCAGTTGCTGGATGTTCTGCACCGACGCCCCGGTCTCGGCCGCGGTCGCCCGGATCCTGCTGCCGGGGGCGTTGGAGATCTGCTCGGCGTACGCGTTGCCGAGCGCGAAGTACACGCCCGTGGCGTTGCCGGTGGCGATACCGATCCGGGTCTCGGTCGTCACCTGGCAGGTGATCTCGCCTCCGGTGTCGGTACTGGCGACGTCCTGCCGGCCGCCACAGGCGACGGCAGAGACCAGCCCCGTCCCGGCGGCGACCACCGCCGCCAGGATCCGCCAAGCGCGCTTCATGTCGTTCCTCTCCTCCGTGCCAACCGATCGCTCGTACGACCCCGCCTCACTCTCTCGTACGACCCGCCTCACGACGGCGCGCCAGCCCGGTCCGACGCGCCGGACGCTGTCGGGCCGTCCGCGGCCTCCCCCGCGGCCGGGACGGCGGCGGAGACGGTCGCCGGGTCGGCGACGGGTGGGTCCGCCGCCCGGGCCGCGGCGGCGGTCCGGGCCCGCCGGGCCAGCGCGGTCAACACCACGGCGACCACGACCAACCCGACCCCGGCCGCGACGGAGGCCGGCGCGAGGTAGAGCAGGAGCAGCCCGGCCAACGCGCTCAGCGTCCGCGCGACCGGTCCGGCGGGTCCCACGCCGAGCACCCAACCACCGGTCGCCACCGCCAGCGCCGCGACGCCGAGACAGGCGACCGCGACGGTCCAGAGGATCTCCGGTGCCGAGCCCCGGCCGAGCAGGTGCTCCCCCGGCCCGGTCAGCACGAACGCGGCCGGGGCCAGGAAGGCGGGCAGGGCGTACTTGAGGGCCTGCCACATGGTGGGGACCGCCCGTCCGCCGGTGATCGCGGCCGCGCCCACGGCGGCGAGCGCGGTCGGCGGCGTGACCTCGGAGAGCACCGAGTAGTAGAAGACGAACATGGCGGCGGCCGGCGCCGGGACGTCCAACGCGAGCAGCGCGGGCCCGATGATCACCCAGCCGATGATGAACGAGGCGGTCACCGGTACGGCGAGACCGAGCAACGCCAACGCGACGGCCGCGAGGAGCACGGTCAGGGCCAGGACCACCGTGGGGTGGTCGCTGATCGCCCGGGCAGCCCGGACCAGCAGCGAGGCGACCTGCGCCCCCAGCCCGGTCTTGGTGGTGGTGGCGGTGACGATGCCGGCGGCGGCGCAGACGGCGGCGACCGGCAGGACGCCACGGACCCCGGCGGCGAGCGCGCCGAGGAGGCGGCGGGGAGTCAGCCGGTGCCTCCGGTCGAGGAAGGAGAGGAGCACCGCCAGGGCGGTGGCGTAGACCACCGCGCGGATCGCGCTCACCCCGACCGCGAGCAGGACGACGATCACGACCAACGACGAGAAGTGGTAGCCGAACCGGGCAAGCAGCCGCCACGGGGACCCGGCGGCCACCTCGACCGGACGCACCTGGAACCGGCGGGCGTCGATCTCGACCGCGAGCAGGATGCCGAGGTAGTAGAGCAGGGTCGGGACCACCGCCCAGCCGAGCACCGTCAGGTAGGAGACCTCCAGGTACTCGGCCACGATGAACGCCGCCGCGCCGAGGGTGGGCGGCGAGAGGATCGCGCCGACCCCGGCGGCGGCGAGCATCCCGCCGGCGTGCTCGGCGGGGTAGCCGGCGCGGCGCAGGATCGGCCAGGTGACGGCGCCGATGCTGACCGCGGTGGCGGTTCCGGAGCCGGAGACGGTGCCGAGCAGGAAGCCGGAGGCGACGGCGGTCCGGCCGGCGGCGCTGCGGGACCGGCGGAACGCCGCCACCGAGAGGTCGACGAAGAACCGTCCGGCGCCAGATGCGTCCAGCACCGCGCCGTAGATGGTGAAGAGCACGATGTACGTCGCCGCGACGTCCAGTGGGGTGCCGTAGAACCCGCTGCCGGAGTTGTAGAGCGCGTCGACGATCTGGCTGAAGTCCAGCCCGGCGTGGGCGATCGCCCAGGTCTGTGGCAGGAGGCCGCCGTAGTAGCCGTACGCCAGGAAGAGAAGGCAGATCACCGGCAGGATCCAGCCGGTGGTGCGCCGGCAGGCCTCGACGAGCAGGACCAGCAGCAGCGCCCCCATCACCACGTCGACCGGGGCGAGCAGGCCCTGGCGGTCGAGGAACGCGTCGTACCCGCCACCGGCGTCGCCGACGGACGCTGGCAGCACCGGGTAGAGACAGACCAGCAGCGCCAGTCCGGCAAGCAGCCAGTCGACGACGGTCGGCCGGTCTCCGCCCCTGCCCGGCCGGGTCGACGCCGCCGCGCGCCGGGCCAGCCACGCCGGTGGCCGCAGTCCGGAGCGGTAGACGAGAAAGACCAGCGGGAGCACCCCGGCCAGGAAGATGATCAGATAGAACTGACTGCCCTGCGACAGCGGCCGGAAGACCTGCCAGAGCGCCAGCAGCGCGACGGCGAGGGCGACCACCGTGACACCGGTGCCGACCGCTCCGCCGAGCTGGCGTGCGGGTCGTTCCTCGTCGTCGTACGTCACCGTGGCGGAGAGGTCGTGCGACGCCGCGGCATTTGGAGCGGGTCGACGCCGGCCCGGCCCGGGGTGCGAAGTCGGAGAGATCTCGGCCACACCGTCGGACATAGCGGGACCCTACTACGAACAACGATCAGAATCGATCACTTCCGTGCCGGATCCTCGCCCTTCCCGACGCCACGGCGCCTTCCCGGGCGGTGTGTCGGCGACGACCGGGGACCGGTGTTCCTCCGGAACGCCCGGGCGGGGGTCGTGCGGTGCCGCCAACCGGGCGTGGGGCCACCCCGACCCGCCACCGCGAGCAGCCCCGAGCGCGGACCCGCGGCCCGGCTGCCGCCGGCCGACGTCCTGCGGCACCGGACCGGTCAGGCACCGCCGCCCCGATCCGGGCACCCGGCCGGCCCGGCGGGAGCAGAATCGGGCCATGGAGCTGTTGCCCACGTACCGGCGCACGCTGGCCGCCTTCGTCGACCAGGTCGGCCAGGTGGGCTACGACCAGTGGGCGTCACCCACCCCGTGCCAGGGCTGGGACGTCCGGGCGCTGGTCGATCACGTGGTCAGCGAGCTGTGCTGGTCGGTCCCGCTCTTCGCCGGAGCGACCGTGGCCGAGGTCGGCGACCGGTTCTCCGGTGACCTGCTGGGTGCGAACCCCGCGACCGCCGCCCGCGACGCGGCCGACCGGGCGGCTCGGGCGGCCGGCGCACCGGGAGCGCTGGAGCGGACCGTACACCTGTCGAGCGGGCCGATCCCGGGCGGCGAGTACCTGCACCAGCTGTTGGCCGAGTTGCTGGTGCACGGCTGGGATCTCGGGGTCTCCCTCGGCGTCGGACCCGAGCTGGATCCCGAGGGGGTGCGACGGTGTCGTCGCTGGTTCGCCGACCGCTCCGCGGTGTACCGGTCGTCCGGGCTGACCGCGCCCGTGGTGGAGCTTCCCCCCGACGCGAGCGAGCAGGACGGGCTGATCGCCGCGTTCGGGCGTGATCCCGGCTGGCGCGCGGAGGACTGACCGGCACCGGGGCCGGGACGTCGTCCCGGGTCGGCGCGCCGACCGCCACGACGACGCGGTGTCGGCGTCGCGGTGCGGTGCCGGGGCCGACCAGCCGGGTCCGTGCGTGGGCGAGCGCCACGCCACCCCGGGACAGCCGCCGGCCCGCGGTGGCCCGGATCGACCGCGACAGGCCCGAGGATCCGGGACGCCGCGTCCCGGATCCACCTTGGCGACAGTCATGCACACAAGACTCATGTATCCAAAAAATCTGCTATTCAGGACTTCATATGTTAGTAATGGGCTAACTGGACAAAGAGCCAAAGAGTGTGGCCGGGAGGGTGACCGATGCCGATCCGCAGGCGTCTCGGGTCCGACCTGGTGGCCGGCGCCCGGTCCGGCCACCGTACCGACCTCACCGGGCTGGCGGTCGTGGCGGTCACACCGCTGCTGGTCGCGGCCCTGGGCCTCGGCGGCGCCCCCGGCGCCGGTGCCGGGGTGGACGTCCTCCTCGTCCTCGCCGGCTTCCTGGTCACCACCGTCGTGGTCGGCGAGTGGGTCCGAACCGGCCGGCTGGCGATCCTCGGCTGCTACGCCCGGTGCGCACGGCGCGTACTTCCGGCCGCCGCGCTGGTGCTGGCCGCCGCGCTGGTGCTGACCCTGGCCTGCCTGCCCCGGTCCCGGTGGCCCGGCACGGGCTGGGACCTGGTCACCGGCGGCCTCGCCGTCCTGAACTGGCGACTCGCCGCGCACCCCGGGACGGCGCCGGTGGTGCCGGAGGCGACGAGCAGCCTGCTGGCGCACTACTGGCCCCTCAGCGTCGCCGGGCAGTTTCTCCTGATCTGGCCGCCCCTGCTCGCCGGCGTCGCCGGCTGGGCGTTCCACCGCCGGCACCGCGACCCCCGTCGGTCGCTGCTGCTCGCGGCCGGCCTGCTCACCGCCGGGTCCTTCGCCTGGTCCGTCGGCACGGCGGGGGCAGCGGCCCTCGGTACCCACGCCCGGCTCTGGGAACTGACCCTCGGCGGCGGGCTCGCCCTGGTCGCGCTCCGCCCGGTGAGGCTGCCCCGGACCGTCGCCGCCGTGCTCGGTGTGGGTGGTCTCGCCACGCTCGTCGCCGCGGTGCTGACCCCCCGGCCGGACTCCGCCGGTCTCGCGGCCCTGCCACCGGCGCTCGGCACCACCGCCGTCATCCTCGCCGCGACCGCCCGGACCGGACCGTCCGGTGGCGGACCGGCGCGGCTGTTGGCGGCCCGACCGGTACGCGTCGCGGGCCGGCTCTGCTATCCGCTGTACCTCTGGTGTTGGCCCCTGCTGGTGGCCGCCCACACCCGGTTCGGCGAGGTGCCCCCGGCGGCCGGGCTGGCCGTCCTCGGCGGCGCCGTCCTGCTCGCCCACCTCACCCACCGGTACGTCGAGACACCGGTGCGAGCCCGGGTACGCGGCCGGTCGCCGATCGAGACGCTACGCACCGCCGCGCTGCTCCCCGCCACCGCGGTGATCGGCGGGCTCCTGCTTCACCTCGGCACCTGGCCCCCCGAGCAGCCGCATCCGCAACCGGCGGCCGGTACGGTGTCACCGGCGGCGACGCCGAGCCCGTCCCCGGCGCCGGGCGCCGCGGCGCTCGGCCGGTCTCCGACGACGAGCCCCGCCGGGACACCGGTCGCCCGGGTCCCGTCGATCACTCCGAAGCCGGCCGACGCCGCCCGCGACCTCCCGGACGTCTACCGCCACAACTGCCTCTCGACCGGACCGGACGCCCCGGCACGGGCCTGCGTGTACGGGGACCGCGGCTCGCGGGTCACGATCGCGCTGGTCGGCGACGACCGGGCAGCCAGCTGGGTGCCCGCGGTACAGGCCGTGGCGGAGGCGCGACGGTGGCGGCTGATCACCTATCTCCGGGCCGACTGCCCGTTCCTGGACGTGTCGGTGGCGGGCCCCGACAACCGGCGGGAGACCTGCGCCCGGTGGTACGCCAACGTGCGCGACGAACTCACCGGGACGGAACGGCCCCACCTGCTGCTCACCACCAGTCGTCGCCACCCGCTGAGCGCAGACGGCAGGACCCTGGGCGGGGAGGCGGCGCACAGGGCGTTCGTCGCCGGGATGCGGCGCACCTGGTCGGGCCTGGTCGCCGCCCGGGTGCCCACGGTGGTGCTGCGCGACACCCCGGTACCCGGCCTCGACGTCGCCGACTGTGTCGCGACCAACCCGACCCGGCTGACCCGGTGCGCCCCGCCGCGGAAGACCGCGCTCGCCGCGAGCGCCGGAGCCGCCCAGGTCGAGGCGGCGAAGAGGCTGGACGACGTACCACTGATCGACCTGACCAGCGCGATCTGCCCGGCCCCGCGCTGCGCGCCCGTCATCGGCGGAGTCCTGGTCTACCGGGACGCCCAGCATCTCACGGCGACCTACGCTCGGACCCTCGCGCCGCGGCTGGCGAGCGCGCTGGACCGGATCCGGGGCCAGGCACCGGCCGTCGGGTAGCGTCCGCCCGCCACCGGCACCCCGGTCGCCCCCGGAAGCCCGGCTCACCAGTCGGGCACGTCCGCGGCGCGTCGCGGATCCCCCACCCGGTACGGGCGGCCGGACGACGACCGGCCACGCCGCCGCGGTACCGCCGGGGCCGGGGTGGCCCGGATCCGGGCCCACAGCCGCAGCAGCAGACCGACACCGACAAGCAGCAGGACACCGCCGACCACGAACCCGAGCGGGGGTGGCTCGACACCCGTCCGGGCGCTCGTCGCGGTCCGGCCGCCGGCCGCCTGCGCCGTGTCGTACGCCTCGGGTTCGTCGACGTTGGCCAGCCCGGCCGCCGTGTCGTCGTCGTCCGCCCGCCCGGACCGGGCCGGCCCGACCTCCGCCGACACCGTCGGGCTCCTGGTGGGTGGCGGAGTGGGTCGGGACGTGACCCGCGGCGTCGCCGGGACCGGCCCCGGGGTGGACCGGTTCCGGCCGGCTCGGCTCCCGACGACCTCCCGGGTGGCGCCCGCCGCCGCGAGCAGCCGCCCCTGCGCGTCGTACGCCTCGACGGTGAGCGCGATGCGGCCGGCCGGGGCACCACCGGCGACCGCGATCCGGTACCGGGCGGTGACGGTGCGGTTCCGGCAGAGCGTACCCGGGTCCAGGGCGCGGTCGGTCAGCCGGACGCGGTCGCCGGTCGCCCGCACCCACACCGGGAACGAGCCGGTCTGCTCGACCCGGTCGACCGTCACCTGCCCGAGGTCGGCGCCGGTCACGCGCAGCAGCAGCGACCAGCGGACCCTGCGGCAGCCGTCGTCCCGGGTCGTGGCCACGACCGCGGTGACCGTCCCGGCACCGCCACCCGCGACGAATCGGCCGGGCAGCGCGGTCAGGCTGGTGTCGAACCCGGACGCCGCCTCGGCCGACGCCGCCGGTGCCAGCGCCCAGCCCGCCACCGCGGCCACCAGCCCGAGCCCGAGCCGGAACGTCCCACGACGCCGCACCGCCACCACCTCCTCCTCGCCGCCGGGCACCCGCCCGTCACCGTCCGTCGGAGGCGACC
>CALGAM010000045.1 GCA_937951935.1 uncultured Micromonospora sp.
CTCAGGTAGTCGATGGTCAGGTCCAGGCTGGCCCGGGCGACGCCGACCGACTCCACGGCGAGCCCCGACCACAGCAGATCCAGGGCCCGCCACACGTCACGGCCGACCAGTGTCGCCGGGGCGGCGACGAACTCCAGCCGCGCCTGCCGCCGGGTCAGGTCCAACGTGTCGTGCGGCGTGCACCGCAGGTCCCCGGCGCGGACCGCGAACAGACCCGGCTCGCCGTCGCAGACCGCCGCCACGACGACCACGTCGGCGACCGCGCCGTCGAGCACGTGCTCCTTGATCCCGTCGACGAGGTAACCGTCGCCGGCACGCCGGGCGGTGCAGCTCCACCGCCCCGAGATCCAGTCTCCGCCGGGTTCGGCCAGCGCCAGCGTGGCGATGACACTGCCGTCGGCCAGTCCGGGAAGCAGATCGGCGGCGAGCGCAGGGTCCACGGCCGCCGAGGCGGTGACCGTGGAGAGGTACGGCGTGGGCAGCAGCACCCGCCCGGCCTCCTCCAGGACGACGCCGAGCTCCACCTCGGACGCACCGAAGCCGCCGTGCTCCTCGTCGATCGCCAGCGCCGTCACCCCCAGCTCACCCGCGAGGCGCCGCCAGAGCTCGGCGTCGAAGCCGTCCGCGGCCCGCACCCGCTCGGAGGTGGCGTACCGGGTCAGGAAGGCCCGCACCGTGTCGCGCAGGTCCGCCTGTTCGGCGGTGAATCCGAAGTCCACCCGCTCCCCCTAGCTCCGCGGCACCCGACCGAGCAGCCGGTCGGCGATGACGTTGCGCTGAATCTCGTTGGACCCGCCGTAGATGGTGTCGGCCCGGGTGAAGAGGAAGAGGCGCTGGGCGTCGCTGAGGCCGCCGTCGGCGAGCGTCGCCGCGGCCCCGACGGCGCTCATCGCGAGCTCGCCGAGACGCTGGTGCCACGGCGCCCAGAGCAGCTTGGACACCGACGCCTCCACGCCGGGCAGGTCCCCCTCCGGGGTGCCCAGCGTGCGCAGCGCCTGGTGGCGCAGCACCTGCAACCCGACCCAGGCGTCCACCGCGGCGTCCCGCCACACCGGGTCGTCGTACGCGCCACTGGCCCGGGCGGCGGCGAACACCTCGTCCAGCTCGCGGGCGAACCCGATCTGCTGGCCGAGGGTGGCCACGCCACGCTCGAACGCGAGGGTCCCGGTCGCCACGCGCCAGCCGTCGCCCGGCGCGCCGACGATGTTCTCCGCGGCGGTCACCGCCCCGTCGAAGAAGACCTCGTTGAACTCCGAGGTGCCGGTGATCTGGGTGATCGGCCGTACCTCGACGCCCGGCTGGTCCATCGGCACCAGCAGGTACGACAGCCCGCGGTGCCGGGGCGCGTCCGGGTCGGTGCGGGCCAGCACGAAGCACCAGTCGGCGATGTGCGCCAGCGACGTCCACACCTTCTGCCCGGTGATCCGCCAGACGTCGCCGTCCCGGACCGCACGCGTCTGCACGGAGGCGAGGTCGGAGCCGGCGTTCGGCTCGGAGTAGCCCTGGCACCAGAACTCGGCTCCCGCGGCGATCGACGGCAGGAACCGACGCCGCTGCTCCTCGGTGCCGAACGCGATCAGCGTGGGGGCGAGCAGGTACTCGCCGATGTGGCTCAACCGGCCCGGGCCGCCGGCCCGGGCGTACTCCTCGAAGAAGATCACCTGTTGGGCGATGGTCGCCCCGCGTCCGCCCACGGACCGGGGCCAGCCCAGCCCGATCCACCCGGCCGCGCCCAGCTCGCGCTCCCAGCGCATGCGCAGCTCGATGTTCTCGTGCTCCCGACCGGGACCGCCGGATCCGACCAGCGCGGCGAACTCCCCGGTCAGGTGGGCGGCGAGCCACTCGCGGACGAGCTGGCGGAACTCGGCGTCCGGCAGGTTGGCGATGTCGTCGACCGGGGACATCTCAGGCTCCGTAGACCGGGGCCGGGGCCGGGGCCTTGCGGATCAGCTCGCGGACGACCGGGCCCAGCTCCTCGGGGCGCCACCGCCGGCCGGCGTCGATCACCTCGCCGTGCTGCCAGCCGTCGGCGACGCTGACCGCGCCGCCGGCGACCTCGAACACCCGACCGGTGACGTCACCGGCCTCCTCGCTGGCCAGCCAGACCACCAGGGGCGACACGTTCTCCGGGGCCATCGCGTCGAAGCCGTCGGACGGGGCGCGCATCGCGTCGGCGAAGACCGCCTCGGTCATCGCGGTCCGCGCGGACGGGGCGATCGCGTTGACGGTGACGCCGTAGCGGGCCAGCTCCACGGCGGCGACGACGGTGAGCGCGGCGACCCCCGCCTTGGCCGCCGCGTAGTTGCTCTGACCGACGCTGCCCATCAGCCCGGCACCGGAGCTGGTGTTGACCACCCGCGCGGCGACCGGCTCGCCGGCCTTGGCGCGATCCCGCCAGTACGCCGCGGCGTGCCGCAGGGGCGCGAAGTGCCCCTTGAGGTCGACCCGCACCACCTCGTCCCACTCCGCCTCGGACATGTTGACCAGCATCCGGTCACGCACGAGGCCGGCGTTGTTCACCAGCGCGTCCAGTCGACCGTAGGTCTGCGTCGCGACGGCGATCAGTGACCGCGCGTAGTCCCAGTCGGCGACGTCACCGACGCTCGCCACGGCGCTGCCGCCCGCGGCCCGGATCTCGCGGACCACGTCGTCGGCTGCCGGACCGATGTCGTTGACCACCACGCGGGCGCCCGCGGCGGCGAACGCCAGGGCGTGGGCCCGTCCGAGCCCCTGCCCGGCGCCGGTCACCACGACCACCCGTCCCGATCCGCTCATCGTCATCCTCCCGTGCGATTCCCCGTTAGCCTACCAAGTGCTTGCTTGGTAGCCTAGTCCGATGATCGATGACTTCTCGGGACGCCCCGGTGCCGCCGTCGTGGCCGGCGCGACCGGCGGCATCGGCCAGGCCGTCGCCCGGATGCTCGCCGCGCGCGGCAGCGCGGTCGCCCTCACCTACCACCGGAACGCCGACGCGGCCGACGAACTCGTCGACGCGCTTCCCCGTGCCGCCGCCTGGCAACTCGACCTGACCGACGCGCAACGCTGTACGGCCGTACTCGCCGAGGCCGCCGAGCGCTTCGGCGGGTTGCACACCGTCGTCTACGCCGCCGGCCCACACGTACCCATGGTCCACCTCAGCCGGGTCGACCCGGCGACCTTCCGCACCCAGCTGGAGCAGGACGCACTCGGCTTCTTCCACCTGGTGCACGCCGCGCTGCCGTACCTGAGAGACAGCCGGGGCAGCCTGGTCGCCGTCACCACCGCCGCCACCCGGCGCTACCCCGTCCGCGACGGGCTGTCCGCCGGGCCGAAGGGCGCGGTCGAGGCGCTGGTCCGGGGGATCGCCGCCGAGGAGGGGCGGTACGGCGTCCGCGCCAACTGCGTGGGCCCCGGGATGCTGACCGACGGCATGGCCGCCCGCCTGATCGCGTCGGGCGACCTCGACGAGCGGGCACTGGCGGTCACCCGCGGCAACATCCCGCTGCGCAGGTTCGGCACCGCCGACGACGTCGCGGAGGCGGTCTGCTTCCTGGCCAGCGACCGCGCCCGCTTCATCACCGGCCAGCAACTCGACGTCGACGGCGGCTACACCGTCTGAACCCGGGGCGCAGGCCGGGCGCCCGGCACCGGACCCGGGCCGCCCGCGCCGCCGCCACGCGGGCGAAACCCCGGCGACCCGGTGCCCCCCGTGGGCGGCGCGAGGGCCGCCGGGACCGGGACCGCCCGCCGGTTGGCGTCAGGCCGGGGCGGCCAGCCGGAACTTCTGGATCTTCCCGCTCGGGGTACGGGGAAAGTCGTCGACGATCGACACCCGGCGGGGCACCTTGTAGTTGGCCATCTTCTCCCGGCAGAACGCGATCAGCTCCTCCGGGGTGAGGGCACCGCCACGCCTGGGCCGCACGAACGCGTGCCCCACCTCGCCCAGCCGCGCGTCCGGCATGCCGACCACGGCCACCTCCGCGACCGCCGGATGCTCGGCGATCAGGCGCTCCACCTCGGCCGGGTAGACGTTGAAGCCACCGACCACGAACATGTCCTTGAGCCGGTCGGTGACCCGCAGGTAGCCGTCCTCGTCGAGCCAGCCGACGTCGCCGGTGTGCAGCCAGCCGTCGCGGTCGATCGCCTCCGCGGTGGCGGCCGGGTCCTCGAAGTAGCCGACCATCACGTTGTAGCCACGCACCACGATCTCGCCGGTCTCGCCGGGCGGCAGCAGTCGACCACCCGCGTCCATGATGGCGACCTCGGTGCCGGGGATCGCCTTGCCGCAACTGGTCGAGAGGCGGTGCTGGTCGGTGTCGGGCGGGCAGACGGTCGCCGTGCCACAGCTCTCGGTCAACCCGTACGCGGTGATCACCGTCTCGAAGCCGAGATCCGTGCGCATCCGTTCGAGCAGCGGCACGGGTACCACGGTGGCACCGGTGACCGCCAGCCGCACCGAGCTCAGGTCGTACTCGCGGAACCGGGGGGAGTCCAGGATCGAGGTGTAGACGGTCGGCGCGCCCGGGAAGACGGTGATCCGCTCACGCTGGATGAGCTCCAGGGCGTGGTCCACGTCGAAGACCGCCATCGGCACCATCGTCGCCCGCCGGATCAGGCAGGCCAGCAGCCCGGCCCGGTAGCCGAAGCTGTGGAAGAACGGGTTGACGAGCAGGTAACGGTCCCCGCGCCGCAGCCCGACCATGTCCGACCAGGCCTCGTCGACCCGCAGGTTGGAGCCGTGGGTGACCATGGCTCCCTTGGGATACCCGGTGGTGCCGGAGGTGAACAGGATGTCCGCCACGTCGTCCGGCCGTATCCCGGCGATCCTGCGCTCGACCTCCTCGGCGCGGGTCGCGTCGGCCGCGGCGAGGAAGTCGTCGAAGGACAGCGCCACCGGGTCGTCGGTGGCGTGGACCGTGACGACGGTACGCAGGTGCGGCAACGCCGGGACGGGCAACCCGTCGGCCGCGGGCCGCGGATCGTCGCCGCGCAGCGCGGCGAGGTAGTTGTTGCCGAGGAAGCCGTCGTCGACGATCAGCAACGTGGCCCGGACCCGGCCGATCGCGTACCGGGCCTCCTCGCCCTTGAACCGGGTGTTGACCGGCACCAGGATCCCACCGGCCGCCAGGATGCCCAGGGCGGCGACGACCCAGCGGTGGGAGTTCGGCGCCCAGATCGCGGCCCGGTCGCCCGGTTGCAGGCCGTGCGCCGCCGCGGCCCGCGCGAAGCGGGTGACCTCGGCGTCGAGCTGGGCGTAGGTCAGCCGTACGTCCCCGTCGACGACGGCTTCGATCGAGGCGGCGTCGGCCGCCGCCGCCCGCAGGCACGCGGGAATCGTCGTCAGGTCAGCATGATCCGCGGTTGCCACGCACGCCTCCATGCCTCGGGCCCGGTCGTCAGCAGGGTGATCCTACCGAGCCAACCAAGCGCTTGCTAGCGTCAGGCGGGTGGAACCGGTGGGCGCGCCGACGCCACCGGCTGGTCGCCGGCCACGTCCCGGGCCGCTGCCGAACCCCCACCCAGCAACGCGCGGACGGCCCGGGCGTTCTCCCGCACCAGCGTGGCGCGCTCCGCCCCGCTGCGGGCGAGCGCCACCGGAAGATTCCCGCCCGCCACCAGCACCGGCCCGGCGGCCAGGTTGGCCAGCCCCTCGGCCGCTACCTGGTCGGGCTCGGCAACCCCGGGAAGGTCCAGCCGCACACCGGCCCGCCGCATGGCCGGGGTACGGGTGACCCCGAGCACCAGCTCCAGCACGTCCACCCCGTACGGCTGCAACTCCAGCCACAGCCCCTCGGCGAAGATCCGGCTGAACGCCTTCGCCGCGGCGTAGACGCCGATGTCGGCGTGACCCAGATAGCCGGCCAGCGAACCGACCAGCAGGATGCCGCCGCGCCCACGGGCCTTGAGTCGACGTCCGAAGTGCCGACACAGCAGCAGCGGAGCGGTGACGTTCAGATCGATGACCCGCTGCACCCCGACGGGGTCGGACTCGACGAACTCGCCCCGGTGGGTGTTGGCGCCGGCGTTGTAGATCAACAGCCCGACGTCCAGGTCGTCGGTCGCCGCGCGGATCCGCGTCAGCGCGTCGGGCGCGGTCAGATCCTGTTCGACGGTACGGACCCGCACGCCACGGCCGCGTACGGCGGCGGCCGTGGCGGCCAGCGGTCCCGGCCGACGCGCGATCAGCACGAGGTTCACGCCGGCCCGGGCCAGGTGGTCGGCGAAGGCCGCGCCGACGCCCTCCGACCCGCCGGCGACCACCGCCCACGGCCCGTACCGCTCGCGGTCGAACTCCCGGTCGGACGCCTGCTCGCCGCTCACCGCCGCGCCACCTCCGTCCCGTCGCCGGGCGCCTCCTCCGGCCCGTCGAACCAGTCCCAGCGCCACGGCTCGACGGTGCGCAGCGGACCGGTCAGCAGGGCCCGCTCGCGGCCGGCGGGATCCGGGGGCGGGTCGACCGCCCGCCACCCGGGTTCCCGGGCGGCCAGTTCGGCGGCGACCGCGACCGGGTCGGCGTCCAGGTAACAGAGGAGGATGCGGACGTCCAGACCGGTCAACGGCTGCCGCCCACCGTCCGCGGCGTCCCCGGAGAGCGACTCGCTGCGGAACAACCAGGCGCCGGCGACCCCGGGCAGGTCGAGCAGTTGCGGGATCCGGATCCGGTCGTACCAGTCGAAGAGCTCCCCGGCCGAGCCGGTCGACTCGTCGACCGCGGTGACGAAGACCTGGACGCCGGTGTGCGGCCGGAACGGCAGCGCGGCGGTGGAGACGCGGACCCGCGGGTGCACGTACCCCCTGACCGGCCGGAAGATTCCCATCAGCGGTCGGCGGGTCCACCGCAGGTCCGGCCGCCGGCCCTGCTGGCGCGTCGTCTCGCCCAGCTCCCTCCACTGCCGGATGCTCTGCTCCGCCGGCTCGGCGAACCAGTACATCGCCAGGTAGTCGACGTCGCGCAACAGCCGGTCCGCGGTGCCGACCGCCCGGCAGTCCGGCGACCGCACCCAGCGGTCGCCGTGGACGACGCCGGGCAGGGCCAGGTTCTCGGGACGGTGGTCGAGCTGGTGCCAGGCGTTGTAGTCCCGGTGCCGGCGGGGATCGGTCACGCTCGGGAACCCGAAGAACACCCGGGTCGCCGTCGCCGGGGTGGTCATCGCCACCGCTCCGGGTGCCGCGCCACCGGCGGCTCGGGATCGCGCGGCAGCCCCAGCAGCCGCTCGCCGATGATGTTCAGCTGCACGTCTGTGGTGCCCCCGGCGATGGACAACGCCCGGGTGTTGAGGAACCGCCAGGTGACGTTGCGCTGCCGGGGCTCCACCGTCAGCGCCTCGGCGCCCCGCCAGTCCATGGCGGTCTCCCACACCTGTTGGACGTGCTCCACGCCGAGCAGCTTCGCGACACTCGACTCCGGTCCCGGTTGCTGGCCGGACACCGCGCGCAACGCCTGGCGGAGCCCGAGAAGCTGACCGGACTGCCCGTCGCAGAGGATCTGGCCCAGAACGCACAGCCGGTGGTCGTCGACCACCTCGGGGCTCGTTCGCGCCAGCTCCAGCAGATGCTCCCCACCCGCGCCCCGCGCCGGGTCGAAGGAGAGCGACACCCGCTCGTTGCTCAGCGTGGTACGGGCGATCGTCCAGCCCTCCCCCGGCCGGCCGACCAGCATCGCGTCGGGAACGAACACGTCGTCGAGGAAGACCTCGTTGAACAGCGACTCACCGGTCAGCTCACGCAGCGGCCGGACCTCGATGCCCGGGCTGCTCATCTCGACCAGGAAGTAGGACAGGCCCCGGTGCTTGGGCGCCGTCGGGTCGGTCCGCGCGAGGCAGATGCCCCACTGGGCCTCGCGTGCCAGCGAGGTCCAGACCTTCTGGCCGCGCAGCCGCCAGCCGCCGGCCACCCGTTCGGCCCGGGTGGCGAGCCCGGCCAGGTCCGAGCCGGCCCCGGGCTCGCTGAACAGCTGGCACCAGACCAGGTCGCCCCGCAGCGTCGGGGGCAGGAAGCGCCGCTTCTGCTCCTCGCTGCCGTACGCGATCAGGGTCGGGACCACCCAGTCGCCGATCACCATGTCGGGCGGTCGCAGCCCGGCGGCCCGCAACTCCTCGGCGATGATCACTTGCGTCACCGCGTCCGCGCCCTTGCCCCACGGTGCGGGCAGGTGGGGCGCGGTGTAGCCGCGCGCCGCCAGGTACGCCCGACGCTCCGCGCCGTCGAGCGCCCGCGCCGGTTCGAGTTCGGCCCGCACGTCGGCGCGAACCGCGCCCGCCGTCTCCTCGGGCAGGTCGACCGACAGGGTGCGCCCGACCCCGGCGAGGCGGAGCTCGGCCACCCGCCGCCACCACCGCGCCGTCGGACCGAGCAGGAGCCGGAGTGCCTGCGCCCGACGCAGGTACCGGCCGGCGTCGTGCTCCCAGGTGAAACCGATGCCGCCGAGGGTCTGGATGCAGTCCTTGGCGACCGCGAACCCCGCCTCGACGCTGGTCGCCCCGGCCACCGCGGCGGCCAGTGCCGCCTCGTCCGCCGCCGCACGGCCGCTCGGCCCGGCGGCCCGGGCGGCGTCCTGGGCCCGGGCGGCGTCCCAGGCGCAGGCCCGGGCCTGCTCCGCCCGGACCAGCATCCGCGCGCACCGGTGCTTGACCCCCTGGAACTGTCCGATCGGGCGCCCGAACTGCTCCCGCACCCTCGCGTGGTCCGCCGCCGTCGAGGTCGCCCAGTCCGCGATCCCGGAGGCCTCCGCCGCGAACAGCGTGGCGGCGAGGTCCACCGGCAGCCGCGCGTCCAGGCCGGTGAGCACGTCGTCGGCGGGAACGTGGACGTCCTCGGCGTGCACGCGGGCCAGCCGCCGGGTCAGGTCGTAGCTGGCCACGTCCTCGACGGTGAGCGCGGCACGCCGCAACACCACCCAGGTCCGCTCCGTGCCGTGCGTGACCGGGAGCACGAACAGGTCGGCCACCTGACCGCCGAGCACCGGCGCGGAGGTACCGGACACCGTCAGCCCACCCGGGGCGGCGGCGGTGGCGGTGAGCGCACCGGGTTCGAGCGCGACCGCCCCGACCGCGGTGCCCGCCGCCAGCGCCGCGAGCTCGGTGCGGTGCGCGGCCGCGTGCAGGACGGCGCCGGCGACGACGGTGGGGAGGAACGGCCCGGGTACCAGGGCCCGGCCGAACTCCTCGAGCACCACCGCGAGTTCGAGCAGACCGTAACCGGCCCCGCCGACGTCCTCGGGAAGGTGGAGGCCGAGCAGGCCCTGCTCGGCCAGCGCGGGCCAGAACGGGGGAAGCTCCTCGGTCGGCGCGTCGACGGCGGCGCGTGCCACGGCCGGCGGCGCGTACCGCGCGGCGAACGACCGCGCCGAATCCCGCAGCGCCCGGTGCTCCGGGCTCAGTCCGATGGTCATGCCGGTTGCTCCGTGGCTGCGGCGGCCGTCACCGTGGCGTCGAGCTCGGCGACGGTGTGCGCGGCGAAGGTGCGGCGGGGATCCCGCCCGGAGAAGTACCCGGTGAGCTGCCCGGCAAGCTCGTCGACGGTGAACGCCCCGCCGGCCGCGGTGAACGTCCGCTCCACCGTCGGCGCGGCGAGCAGGGCCACCATGTCGCCGTACACGACGAACACCTGCCCGTTGATCGCCTCGGCGGCCGGTGAGGCGAGGTAGGCCACGAAGGTGGCCACCCGCTCCGGCGCCAGGATGTCCAGCCCGCCGCCCGTCGGACGCTCCCCGAAGACCTGCGCCGTCATGCCGGTACGGGCACGCGGGCAGATCACGTTGGCGCGCACGCCGTAGCGGGCGAGACCGCGGGCGGTGGACAGGGTCAGCGCGGTGATGCCCGCCTTGGCGGCCGAGTAGTTCGGCTGGGCGACCGCCCCGAGCAGACCCGCCTCCGAGGAGGTGTTGATGACGCGCGCGTAGACCGGGCCGCCGGCCTCCTTGCTCGCGCGACGCCAGTACGCGCCGGCCGCGCGGGACACCGCGGCGTGGCCCTTGAGGTGGATCCGCACCACCTCGTCCCAGTCGGACTCGGTGAGGTTGAACAGCATCCTGTCCCGCACCACGCCGGCGTTGTTGACCACGATGTCGAGGCCGCCGAAGCTGTCCAGCGCCGTGCCGACGAGCCGGTCGCCGATCGACCAGTCCCCGACGTCGGCGACCACCGCGACCGCCTCCCCGCCCGCCGACCTGATCTCGGCCGCCACCTCCTCGGCGGTCGGACCGATGTCGTTGACCACCACCCGGGCCCCGCTGGCCGCGAGCGCCAGCGCCTCGCTGCGGCCCAGCCCGGCCCCGGCACCGGTGACGACCGCGGTGCGTCCGGCCAGGCTCGTCGACTCGCTCATGTCGTGCTCCATGTCCTGATCTCGTTCGGTGCGGCGGCTGCCCCGCCGCCGTCGCCGCTAGGGCAGGTAGCCGGTCCTGGTCACGGGTTCGGCCGGGCCGGTCAACCGCGCCGCGGCCAGGCGCAGGCCGGCCAGCAGCGCGTTGCGCAACTCCCGTGGATCGACGACCTCGTCGTAGGTCACCGAGGCGGCCAGCCGCCACGGGCCGGCCGCCTCGGTGTCCACCAGCGCCCGTTGGGTCTCGGCGTCCGCCTTGGCGGTCCGGCCGCCGACGGCCGCCGGGATCCCGCCGAGGATCACCCCGGGAAACGCCAGGGAGACGGTCTGTCCGTCGAACGCGTTCATGCCCATCACCGAGCTGCCGAAGCCGAACGCCTTGCGGATCGTCACGTGCAGTTTCGGCACGCCGCACCGGTGCTGGGCGGCGAACATCCGGGCGGCGGCCCGCAGGATGCCGGCGCGTTCGGACGCGCTGCCGGGCAACACCCCGGGGTTGTCGGCCAGCATCACCAGCGGCAGGTGGAACGCGCTCGTGACCTCGATGAACCGGGCGGCCTTGGTGGCGGCCGCGACGTCGACGGCACCGGCCCGGACCATCGGCTGGTTGGCCACCACCGCGACGGCCCGCCCACCCAGCCGGGCCAGGGCCGTGATGACCGCCGACCCGTACGCCGGCTGCAGCTCGAACAGCGACCCGGCGTCGAACAGGCAGGCCAGCACGGCCCGCATGTCGTACGGACGGCGGGGGTTGGGCGGGACGATGTCGAGGAGTTCGGTCAGGACCCGCTCGCCGACGTCTCCGGTGTCGCCCGCCGGCGGGTGCTGCCAGGCGTTGGAGGGGAGGTACGACAGGTAGCGGCGGGCCTGCGCCAGGGCGTCGTCGACGTCGGCGGCGACGTTGTGCGCGACCCCGCTCGCGACCGCGTGCACCGCGGGCCCGCCCAGCTCCTCCTTGGTGACCTGCTCGCCGGTCGCGTCGGCCACCAGGGGCGGTCCCGCCGCGAACAGCGCCGCCGCGCCGTCGACCATCACCACGAAGTCCGACAGCGGCGCCGCCAGCGCGCCGTGGCCGGCCGACGGGCCGGTCACGATCGACACCGTCGGGACCAGGCCGGCCAGCTCGGCGAGCGCCATCAGGTCGTTGGGCGCCGGTCGGTGGGGGGCGAGGGCGTTGGTGGCGCGGTGGCCGGCGCCCTCGAGCATCAGCACCAGCGGTACGCGCTCCTGCCGGGCGAGGAGGGCCAGGCGGGCCCGCTTCGAGCCGTTGGGGACGCCAATCGAGCCGCCGGCGACGGTGAAGTCCTCGGCCCCGACGAGCACGGGCCGGCCGTCGACCAGTCCGGAGCCGGCGACGAAGGCGTCGGCGGGGACGGTGCCGTCGCCGGCCAGGGTGCCGAGCTCGACGAAAGTGCCGGGATCCAGCAGCCGCGCGACGCGGGTACGGGCGTCGACCCCGCCACGGTCCCGGTACCGGGCCAGCTTCTCCGGCCCGCCCATGGCACGCGCGGCGGTCCGGCGCCGGTCCAGGTCGGCCAGCAGCGGCGCCCACGCCCGTCGGTTGTCGGCGGCCGTCATCGCCGCCCCGCGATCTCGTGACGCTTCACCTTCCCCGTGGCGTTGCGCGGCAGGGGTGTGGTGGTGAGCGTCCACCTCGTGGGGACCTTGTAGCGGGCGATCTGCCCGGCGGTGTAGGCGCGCAGCTCGTCGGCGGTGACCACGGCGCCGTCGGCGAGGACGACGTGCGCCGCCACCTCCTCGCCCAGGTCGTCGTGGGGTACGCCGTAGACGACGCACTCGGCGACGGCGGGGTGCTCGGCGAGGACGTTCTCCACCTCGACGGGGTAGACGTTCTCCCCGCCGCGCAGGATGAGGTCGCTGCGGCGGCTGCTGACCCGCAGGTACCCGTGCTCCATCACGCCCAGGTCCCCGGTGTGCAGCCACCCGTCGGCGTCGATCGCGGCGGCGGTCGCTGCCGGGTCGTTCCAGTAGCCCAGCATCACCTGGGGTCCCCGCAGGCAGATCTCACCCTCGACCCCGTCGGGTACCCGGTTGCCGTCGGCGTCCCTGATCTCGACGTCCACGGTGACGACGGGCCGGCCGACCGTCTGCGGGTGGAGCGCGAGGTCGGCGGCGGTGGCGAGGGTCGCGGCGGTCGACGACTCGGTGAGGCCGTACGTCGTGCCGAGCGAGGTGGCCACGGCCGGCAGCAGCTCGCGGACCCTGGCCATGAGCGCGGCAGACGCGGGCGCGGAGCCCAGCGACATGGTCCGCAGCGAGGACAGGTCGTAGCCGGACAGGTCGCCGTGCGCGACGAGCCGGCGCGCCATCGTGGGCACCGCGCCCCAGTTGGTGACGCGCTCCCGTTCGATCAGCCGCAGTACCCGGTCGACCTCGAACCGTCCGGTGTAGATGATCGCGGCGTCGCCGACCGCGATGCGGGGCAGCGTCAGGTTGTGCAGGGCCGCGATGTGGAACAACGGGGTGGCCAGCAGGAACCGCCGGGTCCCCGGCGGTGTGCCCAGGGCGGTCGCCACCGCGTCGTTGAACAGGTGGAAGTCACACGCGGCGATCATGTTCCGGTGGCTGTGCAGGGCGCCCTTGGGCCGACCGGTGGTGCCGCTGGTGTAGAGGATGACCGCGGGATCGTCCTCGGCCACGACGCACTCGGGCAGGGGGACGTCGGCGGTGGCGGCGAGCTCCGGGACGTCCTCCTCGACGGACAGCACCGGCACCCCGGGGTCGGTGAGCCGGGCGCGCCGCTCGGCGTCGCTGATCACGAGCTTCGGCTCGCTGTGCCGCATGCCGTACGCGATCTCGCGGGCCGACCAGTGCGCGTTCATCGCGACGGTGATGGCGCCGAGCGAGGCCGCGGCCCAGAACGAGATGATCCACTGGGGGTTGTTCGCGGAGAGGATGGCGACGCGGTCGCCCTTGCCGACGCCGTACCGCTCGCGCAACTGCCGGGCGAGGGAGGCGACGGCCGTCAGATGTTCCGCGAAGGTCAGGCGCTGCTCTCCGCAGACCAGGTACTCGCGGTCCCCGTACCGCGCGGACCCGGCGAGCAGTTCGGTCAGCGACCGGTGCCGGTTCCTGAAGACGCGCATCGGCCGGCCGAGCACGTCCTCCTGCACGACCTCGAAACGTTCGCCCGGGCCGGTGAGGCGATCGATCGCCGCCCGGCGCCGCTCGACGATGTCCCCAGCTTCGTTCATCCCTGCTCCCCTCGGCGGCTGCTGTGTCTCCACCGCGCCTGGTCCGTCAGCGCACCGTCATCTGGCCGCCGTCGACGTTCCACGCCTGGCCGCTGACCCAGGCCCCCTGGTCGCTGGCGAGGAAGACGGCGGTCCAGGCGATCTCCTGCGCGGTGCCGGCCCGCCCGAGCGGCACGTGCTCGGCGACGTACCGTTGCCACGCGTCCGGGGGCTGGTCGTCGAGCCGGCCGGTGTCGGTCACGCCCGGGCAGATGGCGTTCACCCGGATGCCGTGACGGCCGAGTTCCTTGGCCATCGACGAGGTCAGCGACTGTACGGCCGCCTTCGACGCCGCGTACGCGGCCATGTTGGCCCCCATCGACTTCCCGCCGATGGACGAGATGTTGATGATGCTGCCGCCCTGCGCCTGTGCGATGAGCCGCCGCGCGAACGCCCGGCTGACCAGGAACGTCCCGCGCAGGTTGACCCGCAGCACGGTGTCCCACTCGGCGACGGGAAGGTCGACCACGGGTACCCGGTCGTTGCCCCGGGCCGCCGCGGCGTTGTTGACCACGACGTCGACGCGGCCGTACTCGTCGAGCACCGCGTTCGCGAGGTCCTCGACGGCCCGCTCGTCGCCGACGTCGACGACGTGCGGGGTCGCCCGCCTGCCGAGGCGGCGGATCTCGTCGGCGACCGAGTCGATGTCGCGCCACCCCGCCGCCTTCTCGTCGTCGGGGTAGCGGTCCGGGGACCGGCCGGTGCCGGTGACCACCACGTCGCAGCCGGCCCGGGCCAGTTCGACGGCGATGGCCCGGCCGATGGAGCGCATCCGGCCCGCCCCGGTCACCACCGCCACCCTGCCGGCCAGCCCGGTGAGCGCCACCTGGTGTTGCCCGCCCATCGTGCGCGTCAGATCCGCTCGATGATCGCGCCGGTGGCGAGGGCCCCGCCCGCGCAGATCGCGATCATGGCCGTCTGCCCGTCGATGCGCTCAAGCTCGTCGATGGCGGTGGCGATCAGCCGGATCCCGGTCGAGCCGACGGGGTGTCCGAGGGCGATCGCGCCGCCGTTGACGTTGAGCCTGTCCGGGTCGATGTCGTACACCGTCTGGAACGACATGGGCACCGCCGCGAAGGCCTCGTTGACCTCGAACAGGTCGATGTCGTCGAGCGTCATGCCGGTGCGGTCGAGCAGTCGGGCGGCCGCCTGGACGGGCCCGTCGAGCAGGTAGTACGGCTCCGCGCCGACCAGGCACTGGCTGACGATGCGGGCCCGGGGTCGCAGCCCCAGCGCGCGGGCGCGGGCCTCGTCCATCAGGACGGCGACGGCGGCCCCGTCGGAGATCTGCGAGGCCGTGCCGGCGGTGTGCAGCCCGCCCTCCAGCACCGGTCTGAGCGCGGCGAGCGCCTCCATGCTGGTGTCGCGCAGCCCCTCGTCGCGCGTCACCACCGCGGGTTGCGCCCCGTCCGCGCCGGGAACCTCGACCGGGATGATCTGGCGCGCCAACCGGCCGTCCGCCCACGCCTGCCGCGCGCGCTGCTGCGATCGCAGACCGAAGGCGTCGAGGTCGGCGCGGGTGAAGCCGCGCCGGGCCGCGATCCGGTCGGCCGCGACGTACTGGTTGGGCATGTCGTGGGACCAGGAGTCCGGTCGTGGCTGGCCGACGTCCTGCCCGATGTTGGCGCGGAGCGGGATCCGCGACATCATCTCCACACCGCAGGCCATGCCGATGTCGATCGCACCGGCCGCGATCAGACCCGCCACCAGGTGCACCGCCTGCTGCGCCGAGCCGCACTGGCAGTCGACGGTGACGCCACCGGCCTGCTCGGGCAGGCCCGCGTGCAGCCACGCCGTCCGCGTGACGTTGCCGGACTGCTCGCCGACCTGGGTGACGCAGCCGCCGATGACCTGCTCGACCAGGGTCGGGTCCAGGCCCAACCGGTCGAGGATGCCCCGCTGCGCGATGCCGAGCAGTTCGGCGGCGTGCAGTCCGGCGAGTCCGCCGCCCCGCCGCCCGTAGGGTGTGCGGGCCGCGTCGACGATGACCGGGTTACCCATGTGTGTTCTCCTGTGTCTGGTCGTCAGCCGGCCGGACGGTCGGCCGGCTGATCAGTGGTGGTCCTCGGCGGCCAGGTCCGGGGGGACACGAAGATCCCGTCGCCGCGCACGGTGGTCCGCCCGTCGACGCTGATCCGGCCCTCGACCGTCGTCCTGCGTCCGCGCCGGTCCACGACCCGGGCGGTCAGGTCGAGCGGGCGGTCCAACGGGGTCGGCGCCAGATATCGCAGGGTGAGGGTGCCGGTCATGGCGGTGATCCCCATGGCCCGGACCACGGTGCCCATCACCCCGTCCAGCAGCATCGCGCTGTATCCGCCGTGCACCGCGTCCGGAGGCCCTTCGAACAGGGCGGTCGGGGTCAGCGTCCCGCGGGCCACGCCCTCGTCGTCGATCGTCACGACCAGTGGCGCGGCGATCGGGTTGAACCGGCCGAACACCGGGTCGGCGGAGCCGCCCAGCCGCCCCCGGACGGGGCCGACGGGCATCGGTATCCGCAGGCAGCGGTTCCGGGTGGCGGTGACGAGCAGGTCGGTGACCTGCCGCAGCTGTGCCGTGGCGCGCCGCATCTGCGCGGGGGCGACGTCGGCCAGGGCCGCCGCGGAGACGAGCCGGCGTGTGGCGTCGACCAGTTCGGCCAGCTCGCGGTGCCCGTCGGTGACGTCCGCCGCCGGTGCCTCCCACGTGTTCCCGTCGCTCACGGTGTTCCCCGGACCTCCGCCATCCGCCGGCCGGAGGCGTCGCGCGGCACCGGGACCGGGATGGCTGACAGCAGACGCTGCGTGTACTCGTGCGTCGGCGACCGGAAGATCTGCTCGACGTCGCCCTGTTCGACCACGCGGCCCCCGGCCATCACCATCACGCGGTCGGCGATGACCTCCACCAGCGCCAGGTCGTGGCTGACGAACAGGTAGGACAGTCCCCGCTCCTCCTGCAGGTCGCGCAGCAGGTTGAGCACCTGCGCCCGGACGGAGACGTCGAGCGCGGCCACGGGTTCGTCGCAGACGATGAGACTCGGGTCGAGTGTCAACGCCCGGGCGATGGCGACCCGCTGCAGCTGGCCGCCGGAGAGTTCCGCCGGGTAGCGTTCGAGGTACCGGCGGCCGATACCCACCCGGTCCAGCAGCTCGGCGGCACGCCGCAACCGGGCGGCCCGGCCGAGGTCGGTGTGGACGAGCAGTGGCTCGGCGACGGCCTCGGCGACGCTCATCCTGGGGTCCAGGGAGCTGTACGGATCCTGGAAGATCATCTGCATGCGCTGGCGGAGCCGGCGCATCTCCCGCGGGCGAAGCGCCAGCACGTCCACCCCGTCGAACACGATCCGACCGGTGTCCGGCCTGATGAGCCGCAGGACGATCCGGCCGAGCGTGGACTTGCCCGCCCCGGACTCGCCCACCACGGCCAGGCACTCCCCCCTGCCCAGGCTGAGGCTGACGTCCTGGACGGCGGGTATTCGCCGGGTGGGTCGGCCGAGGAGGTTGCGTCCGGTGGCGAAGGTCTTGGAGACCCCGGTGACGTCGAGCAGGCTCATCCGACCGTCACCCCCGAAAGTTCGATCTCGTCGGCACGCACACAGCGGGCCTGTGCCGACGGCCCGACCGGGACGATCTCCGGATGTCGCAGGTCGCACCGGCCCGGGTCCCGGTGCGGGCACCGGACGTGGAACCGGCACCCCGACGGCCAGGAGCCCGGGGCCGGGATGCTGCCGGGGATGGCCGTCAGGCGACGGCCGGCGCGCAGCCCGGGCTTGGGGATCGAGGCCAGCAGGCCCGCGGTGTACGGATGCCGGGGCCGGAAGTAGACGTCGGCGGCGGTGCCCTGCTCGACGACCTCGCCGGCGTACATCACGACGACGCGCTGGCACAGCTCGGCCACCACGGCGAGGTCGTGGCTGACGAACAGCAGCGAGACGCCGGTCTGCTCCTGCAGGTCCCGCAACAGCTGCAGGATCCGTTCCTGCACCGTGACGTCGAGGGCGGTGGTGGGTTCGTCGGCGATCAGCAGGCGGGGATTGCAGGCCATCACCATCGCGATCATCACGCGCTGGCACATTCCCCCACTGAACGAGTGCGGGTAGTCGTGGACCCGCTCCGCCGCCCGCGGGATCTGCACCAGGTCGAGCATCTCCACGGCCCGGGCCCACGCCGCCCGGCGGCCGAGCCCGAGGTGTCGGCGCACCGACTCCGCGATCTGGTCGCCGACGGTGTACGCGGGGTTCAGGCTGCGGGTCGGCTGTTGGAAGATCATTCCCATGCCGGGCCCGCGGAGTCTGCGCCACTCGCGCTCCGGCAACGCGGTCAGCTCCCGGCCGTCGAACCTCACCGAACCACCCGCGACGCGACCGCCGGTCACCCCGGTCAGCCCCATCACCGCGAGCGAGGTCACGGTCTTGCCCGAGCCCGACTCGCCGACCAGTGCGACGGACTCCCCCTGGTCGAGCGTGAACGACACGCCCTGCACCACCGGCGTCCAGCCACCGGAGGCGCTGGGGAACTCCACCGCCAGGTCGCGCACCTCCAGCAGCGGCTGGCCCGCTGTCTTCTGCTCGCGCACGGTCAGTCCTCCTTGCTGCCGGCCGACCGACTGCGCAGCATGCCCTTGCGCACGCCGTCGCCGAGGTAGGTGAAGGCCAGTACGGTGAGGAAGATCATCACGCCGGGTGGCCAGACCAGGTACGGCGCGATGCCCATGTTCGAGGAGGCGGTGGAGAGCATCGATCCCCAGCTCGCCGCCGGCGGTCGGACACCGAGGCCCAGGAAGCTCAGGCTCGCCTCCGCCGCGACCGCGGTCCCCAGTGACACGGAGATCACGAGTACGATCGGCGGCATCACGTTGGGCAGGATGTGTCGCCCGATGGTCCGCAGACTGCTGCAGCCCAACGCGACGGACGCCTCGATGTACGTCTCGTGCCGCACGTCCATCGTGGTGGCCCGGGCGACCCGGAAGAACCGTGGCGCCATCACCAGCCCGACCGCCAGCATGGCGTTCGTGACCCCCGGGCCGAGCACCGCGACGATGGTGATGGCCAGCACGAGCGACGGGGCACTCATCAGGGCGTCCATCACCCGGGTCAGCGTGGCGCCCAGCAGTCCGCCCCAGTAGCCGGCGACGATGCCGGGGGGCAGACCGATCAGCAGCGCGACGACCACCGCCTGCACCGCGGCCTGCAGCGACACCCGGGCGCCGTAGATCAGCCGGCTGAGCACGTCCCGCCCGTAGTCGTCGGTGCCGAGCAGGTGCTCGCCGCTGGGCGGCTGCAGCCGCTGGAGCACGTCCTGGGCGTCCGGGTCGTGCGGCGCGATCACCGGGGCCAGGACGGCGCAGGCCACGAGCAGGAGCAGGAACCCCCCGGCCACGACGGTGGAGCGGCGCCGCAGGATGCCGCGCAGGATGCCCGCCCGGCCGGCGGTGGCGGGGTCGTCGGGGCCGCCGACGGGGTCGTCCAGGACTGTCGCGTTCGTCATGCCCGCACCTTCGGGTTGAAGTAGCCGTACGAGATGTCGACCAGCAGGTTCACCACCACGACGACGCTGGTGGAGAAGAGCACGAAACCGAGCAGCACCGGGATGTCGCGGTTGAGCACGCTGTCGACGGCGAGGCTGCCCAGCCCGGGCATGTTGTAGATGATCTCGATGGTGACCGATCCGGCGAGCACCTCGGCCACCCGGAAGCCGAGCACCGTCACCACCGGGATGCAGGCGTTCTTCAACGAGTGTTTGAACAGCACCGCCCGTCGGCTCAGGCCCTTGGCCCGGGCGTTGAGGACGTAGTCCGACCTGAGCACCTGCCCCAGCGCCGACCGCAGCTGCAGGGTCACCTCTGCCGCGGGCAGCAGGCCGAGGGCGATGCCGGGCAGGATGAGGTGGGACAGCCACGGCCAGAACCCGGCCGACAGGGGCTCGAATCCGAAGGCGGGAAGCAGTTGGTAGCTCACCGCGAACAGTGACGCCAGCACCAGCCCGAACCAGAACGCGGGGACGGCGATCGCGATCGAGGCCAGCCAGTTCACGAGGCGGTCGACGAGGCCGCCGGGGCGCAGCGACGCCACGATCGCCATCGCGGCCCCCAGCACGACGGCCATCACCATCGCGAACAGGACCAGGGACATGGTGGTCCCCATCCGCCGGGTGAGCATGTCGACGACCCGCTGGTCGGACAGCAGCGACGTCCCCAGGTCACCCTGCAGCGCCGCGCCCACCCAGCGCAGGTAGCGCTCCCAGACCGGATCGTCCAGGCCGAGCTGGTCGCGGATCGCCGCGACGCGCTCGGGCGTCGGGTTGTCCCCGGCCAGTACGACGGCGGGGTCACCGGGGGCCAGGCCGATCAGCAGGAAGACCAGCAGCGGCACCACGAACAGCAGCGGGATCGCCGCGAGCAGCCGTTTGCCTGCGTAACGCAGCATGCCGTGTCCCTTTCAAAGTCGTGTCGGAGCCCGCGGCCCGACTGCCGGCGCTGCCTTCGCCGGGCCACCGCGCGGCCCGGCGAAGGCAGCGGCTGCCAGCCGGCCTACTTCTTCATCGCGATGTAGCGGAGATCCCAGATGCCGATGTTCGCCCAGGGAACGTTGTCCGTGTTGAGCACCTTGGGGCTTCCGACGACGCCCACGGTCTGCTGGCAGACCGGGATGAACCACGCCTGCTCCAGGGTGGTCTGCCAGATCTTGGCGTACAGCGGGGCCCGCTGCTGCTCGGTCAGCGACGGGTTGGCGGCCTCGACGGCGATCGACTCGATCGCGCTCCGGTCGGTCGCGAGCTTGTAGGTGTTCAGCAGGTAGGTGTTCACCGTGTCGGCCGGGTCGATCTTCGGGCTCCAGGAGGAGGAGACCATGAGCTCGAAGTCACCGGCGATGAACCGCGGCTCGTTCTCCGAGTTCGGCACCGGGTTGAGGGTGGCCTCGATGCCCACCGCCGACAGCGCCGCCTGGATGACGTTCGCCGGCTGTTCGGTGTTCGTTCCGGCCGCGAACGTGACCGTCACCTTGGCCCCGCCGACGCTCTGGATCAACGACTTCGCCTTCTCCTGGTCGTACGGGTAGGGGTAGGTGTAGTCCTTCATCGCCGCCCAGCTGTGCGCCGGGTAGAGCTGGCGGTACGGCGTGCAGCTACCCGAGAACAGCGCGCTGATGGCCTCCGGGTCTATCGCGTGCGCGATCGCCTGCCGCACCTCGGGCTTGACGAGGTGGCCCTGGTTCGCCCGCAGGTAGACCCCGAGGATGTTCCGGAACGTCACCTTGTTCATGGTCACCACGTTGCGGTCGGCCAGCTGCTGCGCCTGGACCAGGTCGTTGGCCGCGCTGACCGTGGTCAGGTCGCTCTGACCGGTCTGGACCCCCCGCAGCCGGGTGGCGCCGTCCGGAACCCGCTGGAGCTCGATGCCGGCGAGCCGCCCCACGTTCGGGTCCCAGTAGCTCGGTGCCCGCTTCATGACCACCTTCTCGTTCGGCACGAACGAGGTCACGATGTACGGGCCGGAACCGGCGTTGCCCGGGTTGTTCCCCAGGTCGACGGAGGGGTCGCTGATCGCCTTCGGGCTGACCATCATCCCGACGTTCGTGGCGAAGACGCTGGGCAGCTGGACGCCCTTGCCCTTGACCAGCTGCAGCCGGACGGTGTGGTCGTCGACCACCTCGACGGCGGTGATGTCGGCCAGGTCCTGCTTGATGGCGCTGTTCTCGAGCGTCTTGCCCCGCTCGATGTTCGCCTTGACCGCCTGCGCGTCGAAGGGTGTGCCGTCGTGGAACTTCACGTCGCGGCGCAGCTTCAGCTCCAGGTAGGAGCCGTCCGGGGCGAACGTCCACTCGGTGGCCAGCCCGGGGACGATGTTGTCGTCCTTGTCGATGGTGGTCAGCCGGTCGAAGGCCAGCACCAGGTAGCCGAGACCGCCGTAGCTGGTCTGCAGCGCCGGGTCGAGGCTCCGGATCGGCCCGGCCGAGGTGAACCGCAGCGTCGCGTTCGGGTCGATCTCGCCGCCGTCGCCGGCGCCCTGGGTGCTGCTGCCACCACCCCCGCATCCCGCGAGGGCCAGCACGGCGGCGAGCGCTATCGCGCCGGCTCTTCGCCGGTTGATTATTGTCATTTTTCCTCCAGTTGGCGTGCAGTTCGTCCGCGCGGCGCGGGCGGTGTGTGTCGGGTGTGTCGGGTGTGTCGCGGTTTCCGCCGGCTCAGCTGTCGGCGGAGAGGATCAGGGCGCTCGTGGGGACTCCCACACCTGCGGTGACCAGGACGTGGGACACGTTGGCGGGTTGGCTCGTCGACGTGCCGCGGATCAGCCGCACGCCCTCGGCGATGCCGTTGGTGCCGTGCAGGTAACCCTCGCCGATCTGCCCGCCGTGGGTGTTGGTCGGCAGTGCGCCGTCCAGCTCGAGGTTGCCGTCGGCGATGAAGTCCTTCGCCTCTCCCCGGCCGCAGAAGCCGTACTCCTCCAGCTGGTGGAGCACGAACGGGGTGAAGTGGTCGTAGAGGATCGCGGCGTCCATGTCCTGCGGTCCGAGGTGGGACTGGGCCCACAGCTGCCGGGCGCACAGCTCGACCTCCGGCACGCGGGTCAGGTCGTCGCGGTAGTAGCTGACCATCGAGTACTGGTCCGGTCCGATGCCCTGGGCGGCGGCGGTGATGACGGCCGGCGGGTGCGGCAGGTCCCGGGCGCGTTCCGTGCTGACGATCACCATGGCCTGGCCGCCGTCGGTCTCCTGGCAGCAGTCCAGCAGGCGCAGCGGCTCGGCGATCCACCGCGACGACTGGTGGTCCTCCAGCGTGATCGGCCTGCCGTAGAACCAGGCCCGGGGATTCACCGCGGCGTACCGCCGGACCGTCACCGCGACCCGCCCGAAGTCCTCGCTGGTCGCGCCGTACACGTGCATGTACCGGCGGGCGAACATCGCGGTGTGTTGCGCCGGGGTCAGCAGCCCGTAGGGGTTGACCCAGGTCCGGTACTCGTTCTCCGCCGTCGGCGCGGTCTTGCCGGGCGGCGGGCCCAGGCCGAACCGGACACCCGAGCGCTCGTTGAACGCACGGTAGACCACGACCACGTCCGCGACGCCGGTGGCCACCGCCATGGCGGCCTGCTGGACGGGCGCGCACGCCCCGCCCCCGCCGTGCGGGATCCGGCTGAAGAACCTCAGCTCCGGGATCCCGAGCGTGCGGGCGACCATGTTCTCCGGGTTGGTCTCCATGGTGAACGTGGACATGCCGTCGACGTCCCGCGGGCTCAGGCCCGCGTCGTCCAGCGCGGCGAGCACCGCCTCGGCCGCGAGCTGCAGCTCGCTGCGGCCGGAGTTCTTGGAGAACTCGGTGGCCCCGATACCGACGATCGCCGCCTTGCCCGACAGGAAGTCCGATGTCATGGCCGCACCTCCGGATCCCGTGACGCCGCCGGAGTGGGAAGGCGCAGGGTGACCTTCGACGTCGCGTGAGCTCCCCTGCTGTTGGCGCCGGTCACCGCGACCGTGACCGTGTCGCCGTCGACCGCCGTCACCTCGCCGGTCAGGGTCATCGTGTCGCCGGGATAGTTCGGCACCCCGAGCCGCGTGGACAGGCTGGTCAGCCGGGCGGCGGGCCCGGCCCAGTCGGTGACGTACCGGCCGATCAGGCCGTTGGTGTTGTTGATGCTCATGTACGTGTCCGGCGCCCCGCGCTCGATCGCGCGCTGCGGATCGTGATGTACGTCCTCGAAGTCGCGGGTCGCCAACGCACCCGCCACGATCAACGTCCGAGTGATCGGGATCCGCAGTTCGGGGAGCCGGTCCCCCACGCTGATCTCGTCGAGCCGGCGACTACCGACGTTCATGCGGAACCTCCGGCGATGTGTCTGCCGATCTGGTGCAGGTGCCAGCCGGCCGAGCCGAGCGTGTTGGCCAGCTGGCTCGTCCAGAGCATGTAGCGGTGGATCGGGTAGGTGACGTCGGCGCCGATGCCGCCGTGGAGGTGCTGGACGGTGCGGGCGACCCGGTCACCGCCGTCCGCGGACCACCACTTCGCCACGTGCACGGCCGCTGCCGCCGGCCGGCCGGTCTCCAGCCGCCACAGGGCGTTCCAGAAGGTGACCTCCATCGCCTGTGTGTCGATGTGGCAGTTCGCGGCCTGGTGCGCGGCGGCCTGGAAGGTGGCCAGCGGCACCCCGAACTGGTGCCGTTGCGACAGGTACTCGGCGGTGCGCCGGACGGACTCCTGGCTCACCCCGAGCTGGATGGCGGCCAGGCCGACCCAGGCGCGTTGCAGCAGCCAGTCCAGCCGGTCCTCGTCGGGCCCGTCGCCGAGCCGCTCGGCGGGCGCCGCGTCGAACACGAGGTCGGCCGCGATCGCGCGGTCGGTGCGCTCGTAACGCGCGCGGTCCACCCCGGCCCGCCCGGTTTCGACCAGGAACAGCTCGACCGACCCGTTCGGGGTACGCGCGGGCACGAGCACGGCGTCGGCGACATGGGCGAAGGGCACCGCGGTGCCGGTTCCGGTCAGCCTCCAGTCGCCCTCACCTCCGGTCGCGCGCACCCCGGGTGTCCAGGGCCGGCCGGCGCCGAGGTCCTCCAGCGCCGCGGCCAGCACGACGGAACCCTCGGCGACCCGGGGCAGCCAGGTGCGCCGTTGCCCGTCGGTGCCGTACCGCGCCAGTGCCAGGGCGCCGAGCACGACGGTCTCCCACAGCGGCACCAGGCACACCCGCCGGCCCTGCTCGACGAGGGCGAGCGCGAACTCCGACAGCCCGAGGCCGGCACCGCCGTACTCGGTGGGTACGGCCAGTCCGAGCACTCCGGCGTCGGCCAGGTCGCGCCACAGCCGGCGGTCGAACCGGTCGTCGCCCGCCTCGACCTCCATGAGGCGCTGCACGTCGCCGTGCTGCTCGAACACCCCGGCGGCGAGTTGCCGGACGGTGACCTGGCTTTCGGTCAGCTGGAAGTCCATTCAGGCGTCCTCCCCCACCGCGCGGAACCGCGGCAACGTCAGCTCGTCGTCGTACCTGAGCCACTCGACCTCGACGGGCAGGCCGATCCGGAGATCGGCCGGGTCCCCGGCGAAGTCCGCGACCAGCCGGGTGCCCTCCTCCAGGTCCACCAGCACGATCGGCAGCGGATAGTCGAAGCCCGGTGCCTTCGGGTGGTGGCTGACGACGTAGCTGTGCACGGTGCCGCGGCCGGACGCCGGCACCTCGTGCCAGTTGAAGGACCGGCAGTGCGGGCACGCCGGCGAGGGCGGGTGGCGCAGACGGCCGCAGTCGGTACACGCCTGGATCACCAGCCGGTGCTGGCGGGCCGCCTCGAACCAGAACGCGTTGTCCCGGGTGATGAATGGTTTGGGCCGCCTGGCCGGGTCGGCGGTGGGTGCCGGCGCCGCGGGGTCGGGGGTGCGCTGGGAGGCCGACGTCGCCGCGGCGGACGCCTGCTGCGGCCGGAAGCGCAGGATCCGGAACCGTTGCTCGGCGACGACCTGCCCGAGCTGGTCGCGGTAGGTGCGCTGGGTGGTGATGAAGTGTCCGGGTCCCAGCGCCGTCCGCTTGCGCGGCGAGATGTCCGCGATGACGGTGGTCATCGAGAGCTGGTCGCCGGGGCGCAGCTCCCGGTGGTAGACCTGCTCGTCGTCGGTGGCGACCACGCCGGTGAACCCGGCCTCGTCGAGCAGCCTCAGCAGCCGGGACATCGGGGTGTCGGGGGCGGCGCCGGAGCGGGCTGCCTGGTGTGCCCGGTACCCGACCATGAGCCAGGTCGACAGCATCGGCGGTGGGGCGACGATGCCCTCCCGCCCGGTCGCCACCGCGGCGGCCTCGTCGAGGTAGATCGGGTTCTCGTCACCCATCGCCTCGACGAAGTGCCGGATCATCGGCCGGTTGACCGGCTCCTGTGCGTGCCGCACCGGTGTCGCCTCCTGGCCCACGAAGGCGCGCAGGGACTCCAGGAAGGCCTGTTCCTCGTTCGTCGTCGCGGTCGTCATCGGCCTCACCTGGCCCGCCGCGGCATGCCGAGGCCGTTGACGGCGATCATGTCGCGCAGCACCTCGTTGGTGCCGCCGCCGAAGGTGTTGATGTACGACCCGCGGGCGAGCGCCTCCAGCCGCCCGTCCAGCGGCGCGCCGGGTGCGCCCGGCCGGCGGGTCGCCATCGGCCCGACGGCGCCCAGCAGGGTGCGGCAGACCCGGTCGTGGGTCTCGGTGCCGAAGACCTTGGCCACGGCCGCCGCCGCCGGCGAGGGGTCCTCGCCCTCACCCAGCACCGCCAGCTTCCAGTTGAGCAGCCGCATGGCCTCGATCTCGACGTAGGTACGCGCCAGGTCCTGGCGGACCCACTCCCGGTCGATGGGCCGCGCGCCGTCGACGCGGGCCTGCCGGCACCAGTCCACGACGTCGGACCACAGCTGCTCGGTGCGCCCGCCGAAGGCGGCGAGGCCGACCCGCTCGTGGCCGAGCTGGGACGTGATCAGCTTCCAGCCCTGGTTGACCTCGCCCACCAGGTTCTCCCGGGGCGCGCGTACGTCGTTGTAGTAGGTGGCGTTGGTGTGGGTCAGACCCGAGGTGGCGATCGGTGTGAAACTGAATCCCGGGTCCGCGGTGGAGACGATGATGATCGAGATCCCGCGGTGTTTGGGCGCGTCGGGGTCGGTCCGGCAGGCCAGCCAGATGTAGTCGGCCTGGTTGGCGCCGCTGGTGAACACCTTGTTCCCGTTGATCACCCACTCGTCGCCGACGAGTTGCGCCCGTGTCCGGACCGACGCCAGGTCGGTGCCGGCCTCCGGTTCGCTGTACCCGATCGCGAACAGGATGTCCCCGGTCAGCATTCCGGGCAGGTACCTGCGCTTCTGCTCCTCGGTGCCGAACCGCTGGATCATCGGCCCGATGGTGTTGATGGTGACGAACGGGAACGGGGCGCCGGCACGCTGCACCTCGTCGAAGAGGATGTACTGGTCGATCACCGGCCGGCCCTGGCCGCCGTACTCCTTCGGCCACCCCAGCCCGAGCCACCCGTCGCGCCCCATCTGGCGGACCACCTCGCGGTAGGCCGGCCGGTCCTCGTTGGTCCCGCCGATGGCCTCCCGAACCTCGGGAGTCAGCAGTTTCTTGAAGTAGGCACGCAGTTCACGGCGCAGCTGTTGCTGCTGCGGCGTGTAGTCCAGGAACATGCGTAGGTCCTTCCACCTGGGCCGGCGACATCGCCGTGGTCGTCACGCGGGGTTCGGGATGAGCGCGGTACGGCCGTGCTCGACGAACTCCTTCTCGAGAAGCTGGCGCTGGCGGTCGTCCAGCGGCCGGTACACCTGCTCGGAGCCGACACGCCAGTACACGGGGTCGGTCGTGACCCAGGCGGCGCGGCGCAGGACCGTCTTGGCCACCTTGTTGCTGCCGGTCGTGGGGACCTCGGCCATCACCCGCACGAACCGGGGCCGCCACTTGGTCCCGAGGTCCGGCTGCGCGTCGAGGAAGGCGGCGAAGGCCTGCGGGTCGAACCCGTGGCCGTCCTTCATCTGCAGGGCGCACATCACCTGGTCACCCGTGCGGGGATCCGGTACGGCGTAGACCAGGGCGACGTCGACCGCCTCCCAGCGTTCCAGGATCCGCTCGACCGGCGCGGCGGAGAAGTTCTCGCTGTCCACCCGCAGCCAGTCGGAGGACCGACCGGCGAAGTAGAAGAACCCCCGCTCGTCCCGGTAGGCCAGGTCGCCGGTCCAGAAGTCATCGCCGCGCACCCGCTCGGCGTAGGCACCGGGGTTCTTGTAGTAGCCCTCGAAGTCCGACGCCCTGCCGATCGCGACGATCTGTCCGATCGCCTCCTCCGGGTTGAGCAGCCTGCCGTGCGCGTCGAAGACCGCGGGTGGGCACTCCGCGCCGGTCTCCTCGTCGAGCACCCGGACGTCCACCCCGCCGACCGGCAGGCCCAGGGAGTCCGGGGGCGTGTCCGGGGTCCGGTTGATCCGCAGGACGCCCTCGCTGAGCCCGTACCCCTCCGACACCCGACAGTTGAAGCGGGCGCTGAACCGCTCGATGTCGGCGACGGAGGCCTCGGTGCCCATGGCGAGCTGCAGGCTGCTCGTGCGGTCCTCGGGCGTCTCAGGCACGGCCAGCACGTAGCTCAGGGCGCGGCCGACGTAGTTGACGTACGTCGGTCGGTAGCGGTGGATGTCGCGGACGAACCCCGAGGCGGAGAACTTCCGGGCCAGGCAGATGGTGGCGCCGACGTACATCGCCGGGGCGAAGTTCAACATGATGGAGTTGCCGTGGAACAGCGGCATACAGAGGTAGGTGACCGACTCCCGGGTCAACTCGGTGCGTTTCGCGAGCGTCTGCGCCAGCCCGGCCAGGCGGCGCTGGGAGCAGATGACGGCCTTGGGCGCCCCGGTGGACCCGGAGCTGAACAGCAGCAGCAGGGTGGCGCCCGGGTCGGGTGACTCGGTCGGGAGCGCGGCACCACGGTGCGCGGCCAGCAGCTCCCGGTACCGTTCGCTGTCCACGTTGATGACCCGGTCGGCGGGGACGCCGTGGTCGATTCCGGTCAGCAGGTCGGCGAGCCGGTCCTCGGTGAGGATGAGGTCGCAGTCGGTGTGCCGGATGTCCCCGGCCAGTTCGGCCCCACGGCGGGTGGGGTTGATGCCGACCAGCGTCGCGCCACCGAGCGCCGCGGCGCACATCCAGAAGAGGTAGTCGGGGATGTTCTCCAGCAACACACCGACGTGGAACCGACGGTTCCCGTCGCGCAGCCCGGCCAGCACCGCGGCCCGGTCGGCGCTCTCCTGGACCACCTCGGCCCAGGTCCACTGCTCGTCGCCGAAGCGAAGCGCGATGTGCTGGTCGTCGGCGCGGGACCGCACGATGTGGCCGAAGGTGTTCACGCGGTTGGCCTCCTTCGGTGATCCGCGTCGAAAGGGCGCCGCCGGTGGATCCACACCCGGAAGCATGGACAAGCAAGCGCTTGGTCGAGACCATATATGTGGGTCCGCGGGTGGTCAAGAACACATCTCGGCAGCACACCCCCGCGGCCGGCGCCACACCGACGCCGCGAACGACAGGAGTGGATCAGTGACCCGACGTGCTCATCTATGGGACGACAGCGCCCTCGCCACCACCGGGGCCGCAGGTACGGCGGACGGCGGGCGGGGCACCGACCGTACGTCGCGCGGGTGCGGGGCGACGGTCGGACACGACGGCGTGACCGACCGGGTGCGGTCGGTCCGGTTCCCGGGTTGACCGGAGCCGCGCCGATGGAGGTCGTCACGACGCTGCCCGCCGACACCGCGCTGGACCAGGTGGCCACCCGGATCCGGCGGATCGAACGGCTGGGGTTCGACACCGTGCACATCCCGGAGACCGTGCACGACTCGCTGGCCGTCGCGCTGCTGGCCGCCGAGCACAGCACCCGGCTGGGCATCCGCACCAGCATGACCGTCGCGTTTCCCCGCAGCCCGATGGTCACCGCGTACGCCGCCTGGGACCTGGCCCGCTTCTCCGGTGGCCGCTTCCAGCTCGGCCTCGCCACCCAGGTGCGTGGCAACATCGAGGGCCGCTTCTCCGTCACCTGGACCGATCCGGCGGGCAGGCTGGCCGACTACCTGCGCGCGATGCGCGCCATCTTCGACGCGTTCCGCACCGGCCGGCCGCTGGACCACCACGGTCCGCACTACCGATTCACCCGGCTGCAGCCGTACTTCAACCCGGGCGGCGCCGACGTGCGACCACCCCAGCTCTGGACGGGTGGGGTCAACCGACGGGTCTGCGAGGTGGCCGGCGGGTTGGCCGACGGCTTCGTCACCCACGCCACCAACTCCCACCCCCGCTTCCTGCGCGAGCACTGCCTGCCCGCGCTCGTCGCCGGCGCGCGCCGGGCGGGTCGCACCGACGGCGGCCCCCGGGTGGTGGTCGTCTCCAAGTGCGTCACCGCGCCCGACCGGACGGCGCTGCGCGCCGCGTTGGACGCCGCCCGCCGCGAGTTCGCCTTCCTGTACTCCACCCCGGCCTACCGGCCGACCCTCCGGATGCTCGGTTACGCCGAGGTCGGCGAGCACCTGACCGAGCTGGTCCGGGCCGAGCGCTGGGCCGACCTGCCGGCGGTGCTCACCGACGACGTGCTGGCGGACCTGGTACCGCAGGCGACCTACGCCGAGCTGCCCGACGTGCTCCAGCGGTGGTACGGCGGCATCGCGCACGGGCTGGCGGTCGGGCTGCCGCCGGACGACCGGCACGACGAGGAGTTCGCCGAGCTGGTGCGGCGGCTCCGGGCGATACCCGCGGCGGGTCCGGTCTGGCCACCGAGCGCCGCGAATCAAGCAAATGCTTGCTAGCCTGCCCGGGGAGGTGCGCGTGCGTTTCGGAATCCTCAGCCCCGTCGTGATCCGCCAGCCCGGGCTGTCCTCACCCTGGGAGGAAACGGCCGGCCCGGAGCAGCTGCGCCGGATCGCCGAGACCGCGGACCGCCTCGGCTACCACCACCTCACCTGCAGTGAGCACGTCGCGGTGCCCACCGACGCGGCACGGGTCCGCGGCGGCACCTACTGGGATCCGCTCGCGACGCTCGGTTTCCTGGCGGGCCTGACCCGGCGCATCCGGCTGGCGACGAACGTGCTGGTGCTCGGCTACCACCACCCCCTCGCGGTGGCGAAGTCGTACGGGACGCTCGACCGGCTCAGCGGCGGACGGGTGGTACTCGGCGTCGGCGTCGGCACCCTGGAGGAGGAGTTCGAGCTGCTCGGGGCCCCCTTCGCCGACCGTGGCAGGCGGGCCGACGACGCGCTGCGCGCGCTGCGCGCCGCGTGGGCGACCCGGACGCCCGCGTACGCCGGAACGTACTACCGCTTCCACGACCTCGTGGTCGACCCCCACGGCGTGCAGCCGCACCTGCCGATCTGGGTCGGTGGCCGGACGGCGCGCTCGCTCCGCCGCGCCTGCCGGTTCGGTGACGGCTGGGTTCCCTTCGGACTGCCGTTCGCCCGGATCGCGGAACTGCTGCGGGCGGCCGAACCCCCGCCGGGCTTCGAGGTCGTGCTGCAACCGCCCGCCCTCGACCCGGTGGACGACCCCGCCTCCACCCGGGTGCACGTGGAGCGCGCCCTCGACGCCGGCGCGACCATCATCAACGCCCGGTTCGTCCAGCACAGCCTGGACCAGTTGCTCGACCAGATGGCGGCACTACCCGAACTATTCCCCGAGGCCGGCTGGACCCCGGCCACCGAGTGACAGGGAGCGACCATGCCCGAGAACGACCACGTCATCGCCGACCTGCGGCGCCGGGTCCAGGAGCTCGAGGACCGGCTGGCGCTGATGCAGCTCATCGCCAGCTACGGCCCGGCCGTGGACAGCGGGTCGCCGGAGCCCGCCGCGAGGCTGTGGACCGACGACGGCGTCTACGACACCTACCCCGCGGTGCTGCACGGCCGCGAGGAGATCGCCGGCATGGTCACGGGTGAGCCGCACCAGCGGCTGATCCACTCCGGCGCCGCGCACCTGCAGGGCCTGCCGCACCTGCGGGTGGACGGCGACCGCGCCGTCGCCACCGCCTACTCCCAGCTCGTGCTGCGCGACGAGGCGACCGACAGCTACCGGATCTGGCGCACCGGCGTCAACCGGTGGGAGTTCGTCCGTACGCCACAGGGCTGGCAGGTCACCCACCGGGTCAACCGGCAGCTCGACGGTGGCGCGGAGGCCCGGGAGCTGCTCCGGGCCGCCGTCGACGACCCGGAGGACTGAGCGTCACGCCTCGTTGGGCAGGTTCGTCCAGCCCTTGCCGTCCGCCCGGCCGTACCAGCCCGAGGCGGCCAGTGTGCCGCCGTCGACCGGGATGGTGTGGCCGGTGACGAACCGCGCGTCGTCGGAGGCGAGGAACTCGACCACGGCGGCGTAGTCGTCGGGGGTGCCGAACCGCCCGAGCGGCAGCCAGGTGCGGATCAACGCCGGGTCGCGACCGCGCAGCATCGCGGCGGCGGGGGTCTGCGGCGTGTCGGCGAGGTCGGGGGCGATGGCGTTCACCCGTACCCCGTACCGCCCGACCTCCACCGCGAGGCTCTTGGTGAACGCGGACACGCCGGCGTTGAAGGCCGAGTAGACGGCGTGCCCGGGGATGCCCCGGAACGCCTCCACGGTCGAGACGTTGACGACCGCGCCGGACCGCTGCTCGACCATGAGCGGCAGCAGCGCGTGGGTCACCCGGAAGACGTGCAGCAGGTTCACCTCGTACAGGGCCTGCCACTGCTGCTCGGTGCTGTGCAGGAACGTCCTGGCGGCCGGGCGGAAGTCGCCGACGTTGTTGACCAGGACGTCGACCCGGCCGTCGCCGACCTCGAGGGCCCGGGTGCGCAGGGCCTGGACCACCTCCGGCCGACGGATGTCGCCGACGAGGGCGACACCCCGGCCACCGGCGGCCGTGATGTCGTCGATCGCGGCCGCGGCCGCCGCGGCGTCGATGTCGTTCACCACCACCGTCGCGCCGGCGGCGGCCAGCCTGCGCGAGACTCCACCGCCGATGCCGAGCGCTCCCCCGGTCACCACGGCGGTCCTGCCAGCCAGACGCTGCATCATGGTCCCTTCCGTACCGGCCCGCGCCGGTGGCGCACCGGCCGGGTCTCGATCCAGTCGATCTGAAGCGCACGACGGGTGATCCGCCACCGGCCGTCCTCACGCCGGTAGGTGTCGGCGTAGCGCAGGTACCACACCAGGTCGGTGGCCGTGCCGTCCGGCCGGTCGGTGACGTGGTGCGCCACGCCGCACACCGCGCCGACGGCCCCGTCGGCTCCGTCCGGTTCGACGACCAGGCCGAGGATCCCGTGCAGGGTCACCGGGATGTCGCACACCGACCGCAACGCCGCGACGATCTCCGCCCGGCCCACGTGTCGCCGGACCGGGCCGAGCTCCCGCGGCGGATCGGGGAGCACGAGCACCGCCGTGTCGGCGAACAGCCCGGCGGCCGCCAGGATCTCCCGCCGGTCCACGAACAGCGCGTACCGGTGGACCAGGTCGCTGATGTCCGCGCGGTCGGCCGCGGTGATCACGACGCGGACAGTCCGAGCCGCTCGGCGCAGGCGGACAGCTCGTCCTTGGCCGCCGCGAGATCGGTGGTCGGGGTGACGGCCAGGACGATCCGGTCCGCGCCCAGCGCGGCCAGCCGCTCGGCCCGCTCCGGGGTCACCCGGGCCGCCGAGTGCCCCAGGCTCAGCTCCAGCCGGTCCGGATCGCGGCCCGCACGCTCGGCCTCGGTACGCATGATCTCGACCAGCCTGCGCAGCTCGTCCCCGACGACGCCGAGCGGCTGCAGCCCGTCGCCGCGTCGGCCGGCCCGACGCGCGGCGGCGACACTGTGTCCGCCGATGTGGATCGGCACTCCCTGCGGGTTGGCGGGCTTGGGGTAGCTCATCGCGCGCTCGAAGCCGAAGAACTCCCCGTGGTACGTCGCGCCCTGCGGCCCGGTCTCCGCCCACAGGGCGCGCATCACGTCGATGGCCTCGTCCATCCTGCGGCCACGGCTGGCGAAGTCGGCGCCGCACGCCTCGATCTCCTCGCGCATCCACCCCGCGCCGACGCACAGGCGCAGCCGGCCGCCGGAGAGCGCGTCGACCGTGGCCACCCGCTTGGCCAGCACGACCGGGTGGTGGTTCGGCAGGACCAGGACGGCGGTGGCCAGACCGATGCGCGTGGTCCGCGCGGCCAGGAACGCCAGCAGGTCCAACGGGTCGGGGATCGGGCAGTCGTCGGCCAGTCCCATCCGACCCGAGGCGTCGTACGGATACACGCTGGAGTAGCCGCTGGCCACGATCGCGTGCTCCACCACGGCGATCGACTCGAATCCGCACGCCTCGGCGTGGACCGCGAACTCGCCGATCCAGTCGGGCTGCGCCGTGGTGCCGGCCGCGACGGGCGCCTGTACCGCGTACTTCACGTCAGCCTCCCGGTTCCTGACGGCCGAGACCGGCCCGACATCCCCATCACTGACCAAGCGCTTGATAGGCAAGCAAGCATAGGCGACGTCGCCACCCCGGCGGAAGCCACCACGGTCACCGGTCCCGTACCGGCTCGTACCGCAGCAGGGTGATCCCGGCCTCGGGCTGGTCGCAGAAGACGGGGCGGACCCGCATCCCCACCCTCAGCTCGGCCGGCTCGACGTTGACCAACTCGGTGCTGAACCGCGGCCCCTCGTCCCACTGCACCACCGCGAGCAGCTGCGGCACGCTGTCCGCCCACGGCGGGGCGGTGGGCCGCTCGGCGACGGTGTAGGTGTACAGGGTTCCGAGACCGGAGATCTCCCGCCACTCCAGGTCGTCGGCGAGGGTACGGGGCGCGAGCAGGCGGGGGTAGAACACGTACTCGCCGGCCGACGGCGAGTACTGGATCCGGATCCGGTGCTCGGCCAGGGCGGCCCAGAACGGCGCCGACACCGGGGTCGGCTCGGGCAGCGGCTTCTCCATCCCGTCCCTCCTCAGTCGCCCTGCAGGATCAGGGCGACCTGCTCGCTCATGATGCCGCCGGTGCCGGAGACGAACGCCGTGTTGCAGTCGGCCACCTGCGCCCTCCCCGCCCGGCCCGTCAACTGCCGTACCGCGTCGCAGACGTGGTGCATGCCGCCGGCCATCCCCGCCTGCCCGAACGAGAGCTGCCCGCCCGCCGTGTTCAGCGGGAAGTCCCCGCGGAAGGTCAGGTCGTGCTCGGTCACCCACCGCATGCCCTCGCCCTTGGCGCAGAAGCCGGCGTCCTCCAGGCTCATCAGCACGGTGATCGTGTAGCAGTCGTAGATGGAGGCCATGTCGACGTCCGCGCGCCGCACCCCGGCCATCCGGAAGGCGGCCTCGGCGGCCGAGGCCAACGGCGACCGCAGCAGATCCTCGGCGTACGTCGGCGTCTTGAAGGCGATCCGCTCGCCGAACCCCCGGATCCAGACCGGACGGTGGCGGGCCCGCCGCGCGAGGTCGGCGTTGGCGACCAGCACCCCGGCACCGCCGTGGCAGCGCATCACCATCTCCAGCAGGTGCAGCGGATCGGCGATGATCGGGCTGGCCAGCACGTCGTCGACGGTGATCGGCTGACCGTGGAACACCGCCTCCGGGGTCGCGCAGGCGTTGGTCCGCTGGTCGACGGCGATCTTCGCGGTCGCCCGGGGGTCGTAACCGAACTCGGCGGCGTACCGTCGGGCGATCTGCGCGTACGGCGCGTTCTGCCCCAGGTTGCCGTAGGGGATCTCGAACTCGGCCTGGGGCGAGCCGTACCTGTTGCTGGAGGCCCCGAAGTAGTCCGGCTCCGCCGGCGGGCGCCGTGTCGAGCGCGGCAGGTGGTACGAACCGGGCACCACGGCGAGCACGGCGTCGCACAGGCCCAGCTCCACCGCGACCGCCGCCCGCCACACCATGCCGGCCGAGGTCGCACCCCCGAGGTCGACGACCTCGCCGTAGTTCAGCGGCAGTCCGAGGTACTCCGACAACGTCGCCGGGACGAACCTCTCCGACTCCGCCAGGCCGCTGGCGACCAGGCCGTTCACCCGGGTCGGATCGACTCCCGCGTCCTCGATGGCGGCCTTGGCCAGCGTCGCCCACTGGTCGAGGGTGAACATCGCCGGTCGGGTCGGTCTGCGGGTCGGTGGCAGCTCCACGAAGCCGACGATCGCGGCCTCACCCCTCAGCCCCACGACGAAATCCCTCCCTCACCCGTCGCCGCGGCGGGGCAGAGCCACGACCGCGGTGCCCGGCATCAGCAGCTGGCCGTCGGCCTTGGCGCCGCGGATCTCCAGGTCCACCAGCGCCGCCCCGTCCGCCTCCCGCTTGCCGGTGACCGTGCCGCCGAAGTGCAGTTCCTCCCCGGGGAAGCAACTGGCTCGGTTCTGCACCGCGAACCTGACCAGGCGCCCGGCCCCGCCGATCCACTCGGTGACCGCACGCGCGAGCAGGGCGGCCTGCAACGGGCCCTGGACGACGATGTCCGGGTACCCCTCCACCTCGGTCGCCCAGGCACGGTCGTAGTGGATGCGGTGGCCGTTGTAGGTCGCGGCGCTGAAGAAGAACATCTGGACGGGATCCACCGAGGTCACCAGCGTGGGAATCGCCTGGCCGACCTCGACGTCCTCGTAGTACAACTGCCTGTCCGGCACGGCTTCGCCTCCTGCGTCACGGGCGGGCGATCATCGAGGTGGTCGACTCGGCCACGACCTCGTCCCGCTGGTTGGTGTACGTCGTCTTCCAGGTCACCAGCACGAACCGGCCGGAGCGCCCACGCTTCTCCTCGATGCTGTGGATCCGGCGCTCGCTGGTGATGACATCCCCGCCGTAGACCGGGGCGAAGAACGTGGTGTCCTCGCCGCCGGCCATCCGCCGCGGGCACCGGGGGAAGGTGAGATTGCCCGAGCCGGTGCCGGCGGAGCCGTCGGGGCGCAGTTCGTCGAGGTCGGCCACGCCGAGCGTGACGTGCTGCAGGAACATCGGCGGGGCGACGACGTCGTCGTACCCGTGTGCCCGGGCGTACTCCGGGTCGAAGTACAGCGGGTTGCGGTCCCGCACCGAGGCCGCCCAGCGCTGGAACTCCTTGGTGTCGACCACGCCGGTGCGGCGCGCGACGACGGTCCCCACCCTGGCGGCCACCTCGGGCGGAATCAACGGCTCTTCGCCGGTCATGGCATACCTTCCAGGTTCGTCGAACGGTGTGCTCACGCCAGTTGCTCGTCGGTCACCAGGCCACGCTCGCGCAGGTCGCGGTAGCGTTCCTCCGGGTAGCCGAGCAGCTCGCGGTAGACGTAGTCGTTGTCCTCGCCGAAGCCGGGCAGCGGACGGCCGAAGACGGTCTCGAAGCCGTCGGCGCGGAACGGCTGGCCCGGGAACCGGTGGGTGCCGACGGCGGGGTGGCTGCGCTCCACGAACCACCCGCGGGCCGCCAGGTGCGGGTCGGCCAGCAGCCGGTCCTCGGTCATCACCTCGCCGGCCGGCACCCCGGCGGCCTGCAGCAGCTCGACGACGCGGTCGGCCGGGTGTCGGCGGACCCAGTCCGCGATCCGCGCCCGCAGCGCCGCCGAGTGCCGCCGGCGCCCGTCGGCGTCTGCCCCGAGGGGCGCCCAGTCGGGCCGACCGGCAACCTCGGTCAGCGCCGCCCAGTCCGCGTCGTGCCGGACCGAGACGGCCACCCACCGGTCCGGCTCGGCGCTCTCGAACACGTCCTGCAGCAGGTGCGGATCGCTGTTGCCGAGGATCGGCGGGTTGCGACGGTTCATCTGGTAGTCGAGGACGAACTCGCCGACCTCCGCCATCACGTTCTCGGCCTGGGGGAACTCGACGAGGCCGCCGACGCCGGTCCGCTCCCGGTCCCAGAGCGCGGCCAGCACGGCGAAGGCGAGCCCGGCGGGGGCGGCCTCGTCCATGTGGTAGTTCTCGCCGGCGGTGTCGGGGGTCTCGCCCTCGTAGCCGTCCATCGCGGCGATGCCGACCAGCGCGTTGAAGTTCGGGCCGTATCC
>CALGAM010000046.1 GCA_937951935.1 uncultured Micromonospora sp.
CCGGACCGATCTCCGTCGGGTCAGCCCAACAGCGCCAGCGCGGCCCGTACCGGACGGCGTGTCAGCACGCGGTCGAAGCTGGTCTCGCCCCGGCAGAAATCGACGAACATCCGCCAGCCGGCCGGAGTGGCCAGCGCGGCGTGAAAAACCAGGGGATGCCGTGAGAACGCGCGCAGGATCTGGTGCCCGGCCCGCATCGGCGGCACGAGCTGCTCACGGACGGCCCGGACGTATCCGTCCAGGTCGCCGCTGGCCGCGGCGGCGCCGGCGAGCGCGCCGGAGCGCAGCGCGAAGCTGATGCCCTCCCGGGTCCACGGCTCCAGCAACCCCGCCGCGTCCCCCGCGACCAGCACCCGACCACGCCGCAACGGCGAGTCCGCGCTCCGGCACCGGGTCAGGTGCCCGGAGTCGTGCAGCGGCTCCAGGCCGTCCAGACCCAGCCGCTCGACGAAGCTGCGCAGGTAGCGACGGGTCCGCTCCCCCTCACCGCGGCTCGCGATCACCCCGACGGTCAGCCGGTCCGACTTCGGGAACACCCACGCGTACGATCCGGGCAACGGCCCCCAGTCCAGCAGCAACCGACCCCGCCACCGCTGCCGCAGCGGTTCCGGGACCGGGATCTCCAGCTCCAGTCCCAGGTCGACCTGGCAGTAGTCGACACCGACGTGGCGTGCGGTCACCCCGGCCGAGCCGTCGGCGCCGACCGCCACGGCGGCGGCCAGCACCGAGCCGTCGGCCAGTCGGATGCGTACCTCGTCGGGTCCCTGGTCGAGGCCGCGGACCGTGACCCGTTGCCGGAGTGTCGCCCCCGCCCGCACCGCCGCGTCCCGCAGCCGGTCGTCGAACTCCTCCCGCCGCACCATGGTCAGCAGTTGACCGGGCCGGTAGTGCCGGGTGAACCGGCGGCGGCCGTTCGCGGTGACGGTGACCTGGTCGATCCGGTCGGCCACCGGTACGTCGATCCGGGCCGCCGCTGCCGCGAACGAGGTACCGATCAGCCCACCGCCGCAGGTCTTGTAGCGCGGATGCTCGGCCTTCTCCAGCACGATCGTCCGTGCCCCGGCCCGGGCGGCGGCGTACGCCGCGGACAGTCCCGCCGGTCCCGCGCCGATCACGGCCACGTCCCATCTCACGGGTAGCAGCGTAGGTGACGGCGTGGGGCAGATCGGGCGCGGGCGAGTCCCGTCGTCCCACGCCACGTTGCAGCCACTCCGACGCATCGTCGCCGCGACAACGGGTAATCGCGGCGCCGCGAACTGCCCGACGGACGATCGGGCGAGGAGGTCACCATGCGACAGACGGATCTCACCGACCTCGAACAGCGGGTCTACGTCGCGGTCACCGCGCTCGAGGCACGCGGCCAGGTGCCCTTCCCCGAGGCCATCGCGGAGGAGGCGGGTATCCCGGAGGAGGAGCTGGCGGCTCCGTTGCACCTCCTCGGGGAGAAGAACCTGCTGCACCGCGAGGACTCCCCGTTGGAGGGCCTGGACTTCGGTCCACGCTGGTGCTCGCACCAACTGACCTGATGGGGCGTCAGCGGGGCCGGGACGGCGGACCGCCGGTCCGATGACGTCGGCCCGGACCGATCGAACGGGGTCATCCTGCCGGGGCCGCCCGGCATCCGACGTGTCGCGGCCGCCGGTGGAACCGGCAGGGTTCGGATGAGTGCGGGCGGCGGCGGCAACCCTCCCCGACCCGGCGGGTCGCCGTCGGACGGCGGACGGCGACCGGACCACGACCCGCGACCGGACGGGTCCGACGCCGTCCTCACCGGCCGGCAGCGTCGCCGAGCCCTGGTGGTCGGCCTGGTGGCGACGTTCATGACCCTGCTCGACGTCAGCATCGTGAACGTGGCGATTCCGTCGATCGAACGGGCCGTCCACGCCGACCCGAGCCACCTGCAGTGGATCCTCTCCGGGTACGCCCTGACCTTCGGGTTGATGCTGGTGCCGGCGGGACGCCTCGGTGACACCCGGGGGCGTCGGGACGTCTTCACGGTCGGCCTGGCGCTGTTCACCGTGACCAGCGCGGTGGCCGGCCTCGCCGGGTCCACGGCCTGGCTGATCGGTGCCCGGCTGTTGCAGGGTGCGGCGGCCGGGGTGGTCAACCCGCAGGTGACCGGGCTGATCCAGCAGCTCTACCGGGGCGCGGACCGGGGGCGTCCGTTCGGGATGCTCGGCGCCACCATCGGGGTCTCCACCGCCATCGGCCCGCTGCTCGGCGGTGCCCTCATCGAACTCGGCGGCGCCCAGCACGGGTGGCGGTGGGTCTTCCTCGTCAACGTCCCCGTCGGCATCGGTGCGATCGCCGCCGGTTGGCGGCTCCTCCCGGCCGCGCCCGCGCGGCCGGCCCGCCGGCGGAGTGTGGACCCCGTCGGCGTCCTGCTGCTCGGGCTCGCCATCACGCTTCTCCTGCTGCCGCTGGTGCAGGCGCGGCAGTGGCGTGGGCCGCTCACGTGGCTGCTGACACCGGCCGGTCTTCTGGTGCTGCTCGGCTTCGTCGGCTGGGAACTCCGGTACCGCCGGCTCCGGGAACCGCTCTTCGACCTCGCGCTGTTCCGGCTGCGGTCGTACACCCTGGGGGCGCTGATCGCGCTGTTCTACTTCGCCGGCTTCGTCGCCATCTTCTTCCTCTACACGGTGTACCTGCAGAACGGGTTGCGGTACGGCGCCCTGGAGGCCGGACTGGCGGTCACACCGTTCGCCGTCGGTTCGGCGGTCACCGCCGTGATCGGTGGGCGGGTCGTCAACCGGTTCGGGCGGCCGCTGGTGGTGTTCGGTCTGGCCACGGTGGCGCTCGGCCTCGCCGGGGTGGTGCTCGCGCTGCTCGTGGTACCCGGCCGGGGCGCGCCCCTCACCGCCGCCACCCCGCTGCTGCTGGCCGGACTCGGCAGCGGTCTGGTGATCACGCCCAACCAGACGCTCACCCTCGCGGAGGTGCCGGTGGACCAGGCGGGCAGCGCCGCCGGCATGCTGCAGACCAGTCAGCGGATCGGCGCGGCCGCCGGGATCGCCGGCATCGGCGCGATCTTCTTCGGCGCTCTGGCGGCCCACCGGGGCTGGACGCCGGCGCTGCGGGAGGCGCTCCTGGCGGTCGTCGGCTTCGTTCTGGTCGCCCTGGTCGCCGCCGTCGTGGACAGCCGGGGTGAACGGCCCGGCGCCCGGGAACGCGCCGCGGACGGCTGAGAGCGTGTCCGGCCGCCTGTCGAGGCGGCCGTGGGCCTCGTCGAGCCCGGTGACCGCCGCGGACGGGCAACCCACGAACAGATCTGTGGTCTACATCACATGACGGTTGCATGATCACGGGTTCGACTCCGGCCAGAGCGTGTATGCCAGGGCGGACCTGCCGCCGTGTCTCCGGGAGGAACGATGTCCCGCCAACAGTTCGGTTTCATCGCCGGATTCCTCGTCGCGGCGGTTTGGGCCGTCGCCGGGTTCGGCGCGGCGGCCGGTGCGGTGCTCGCCGGTCTGGTCGGTTGGCTGGTCGTCCGCGTGCTCGACGGCGACGTCACCGTGGCCGGACTGGCCGATCGGGCCGGCGCGTCACGCCGACGCTGACCGGCGGTGTGACGCCCGGTCACCACGGCCCGACACCGACGGCGGACGAGACGACCGTCGAGGGCGCGATGGGCAGCAAGCGGGGAGGGATGGGGAGCAGAATGACCGACACCAGTACCGCGAGCAGGGAGGACGTTCGGGGGACGACGCCGAGACCGGTCCGGTCAGGCGGCGGAGAGCCGGCGCGCGCCCAACTGACGACCGAGACCGGCAAGACCCGGATCGCCGAGGGCGTCGTCGCCAAGATCGCCGGATTCGCCGCCCGCGAGATCCCCGGCGTGCACTCGATGGGTGCCGGGCTGGCCCGGCGGATGGGACAGCTACGCAACCTCGTGCCCGGCGGGGGCGACACCGTCCGCCAGGGCGTCTCCGTCGAGGTCGGCGAACGGGAGGCCGCCATCGATCTGGACGTGGTCACGTGGTACGGCCAGAGCATCGTCGACGTCTCCGACGCGATACGCCGCAACGTTGTCGAACGTGTGCAGGGAATGACAGGACTGACGGTCGTCGAGGTGAACATCAACGTCGACGACGTCTACGTCGAGGGCGACCAGGACGGCGGCGACGACCGTCCGCAGCGGGAACGATGACGGCGCGGCCGACCGGGGCGACCACCGGCCCGATCGGGGGCGCGGTCGGCACCCCGTCGCCGGCCGCGGTCGACGACGCGCGTGCACTCGCCGCGGCGGTACGGACGGCGGTGCTCGCGGTGCCCGGGGTGGTCCGGTTGGCCCCCGACGCGGGCGGCGTGGAGGTGGCGACCCAGTTCGCCGGTGGCAAGATCCCCGGCATCCGCCTCGGTGAGGTGGTCGCGGTGCACGTCGACGTCGCCGCCGTGCCGATCGGTCCGCTCGCCGAACAGGTCCGCACCGCCGTCCGGGACGTGCTGGGTGCATCCGGCCGGTGTCCGCCCGTCGAGGTGGTCGTCCACGACATCGACCTGCCGGAACCCTCCCGCGGAGGTTGAGGTGCGCCTGCTCAATCGGCTTGCCGTGCTACTGGTGGCGCTCGCGCTGCTGGTGGGCGGGGTGCTCGTGGTCATCGAGGTGTTCGCCGTGGCACTGCACCGACCGGGCCTGGTCGTCGACCACGACGGCTGGTACCGCACCCTCACCACCACCCGGCTGCGCGACCCCTGGGTCCGAACCGGCATCGTCACCACCGGCGTGCTGGGCCTGCTGACTCTCATCGGTCAACTCGTCCGGTGGAAGCCGCAGCGGCTGCCGATCCGCCTCGCCGAGGGATGGCACCTGCAGCGCCGCTCGGTCGAGCGCCACCTGGCGGGTACGGCGGACAGCGTCCCCGGGGTGGGCGGCGCGAACGCGGTGGTCCGCCGGCGGGGAGGCGGGTGGCGGACCCGGATCCGGGCCGTCGGGGAGGCATCGCTCGGCCCGGCGGTGGAGCAGACGATTCGGCGGGAGTTGGCGCGCCTCGGCGCCAGTCCCGACGACCCGGTCGACGTCGAGATGGTCGGGCCGCGGTCCGCCCGGCGCACCGGTGGTCGGCCGCGCCGGTGAGGCGGACGACGGACGGGGCGATGACGGACAGCAGACTGCGGGTGCTCTGGACGGTGGTCGGGTTGGCCCTGACCGCGGTCGGCGCCGTCGGTCTGGTCGCCAGCCTGGGTCACCTCGCCGGTGTGGACGAGAACGCCCCGCTGATCTGGTCGGGCCTGCTCCGCCTCTGGCGAGGTGTCGCGCCGTGGGGCCTGGCCGTTCTCGGGGTGCTCGGACTCCTCCTCGCCTGGCTCGGTGCCCACCTGCTCAGGCGGCTGCTGTGGCCCTCTCCCCATCCGGTCATGGGCGATCTGGACCTGCGGATCGTGACAGCCACCACGGCCGACGAGACCCGGCTGCCGCCGGGCACCACCCGGGTACGCGGCGGCCGCCTGGCGCGCGGTCTCGAACGCGACCTGGCCCGCGATCCGCAGGTCCGCCGGGCCTCCGTCACGCTCACCGGTACCGCACCGAACCCGGAACTCTGGATCGAGTTGCGGCTCGGTCCACGCGCGACCCTGACCACTGTCCGGGATCACGTCTCTGCCGCCGTCGGACGTTTCTGGGTGACCGCCGGACTGACGCCCGGCCGACTCGACGTGACCGCGCGGCTCGACGGCGCAGGCGCGGCTCGGGTGCGCTGACCGGAGCACCCGTCCCGTGGCGCGGACCCGCCGGGGGCCGTTCCGCGCACCACCGCGCACCCGGCGGTGGCGCGACACACCCGGTGCCTGCCGGACCGACCCGACCGGCTGCGGCGTCGGGAACCGTCCCGGGCGCGGCGGGCCGAGGGCAGCGCGCCGGGTCCGTGTGGTACCCGCCGCCCTCGGCCCCTCGCGTCATCGACCGGAGCAGATGCCCCGGAACAGTGCGAGCCACTGCTCCGGCCAGACCTGTCCGACCAGGGCGTCGGCGGGAATGCGGGCGGCGCGCAGCGCCGCGTCCACCCGCCGGGCCGGATGCTCACGGCACAGCGAGGCACGGAGCGAACCGCCGACACCGCTGAATCCCAGTGCCACGAACCGCGCGTACGCGTCGAGCTGGTGGGACGGCAACAGATCGACACGACGGCGGTCCAGGCGGAGGATCGCGGAGTCCACCCCGGGCGCCGGCCGGAACCGCTCGCGGGGAATCCGGCCGACCAGCCGCCAGTGAAACCTCGGCCAGGTCTGCACGGTGCGCAGCGTCCAGCGGCCGTAGTCACCGCAGCGTTTGCGGGCGTACTCCAACTGGGTCACCAGGGTCGCGGAGGTGATCCCGGGCGCGGTCAGGCACCAGTCGACGATCCTGCTGGTCGACGCGTACGGGATGTTGCCGACCACCGCGAAGGGTTCCCGGGGCGGTCGGGCCGTCAGGAAGTCCCCCTGCACCACCCGGACCACCGGCCCGAGTTCCGCGCGCAGTCGCGCCGCCAGATCGGGATCGATCTCGTACGCGACGACCCGGCGGCAGAGCCGGGCGAGCCTCCTGGTCAACGCCCCCTCCCCGGCGCCGATCTCCAGCAGCAGCCGCTCCGGCTCCGGCCGCACCGCGGCGATGATCTGGTCGATGGTCCGCCTGTCCCGAAGGAAGTTCTGTCCGAGCACGCGCCGGGTCCGGTCCCGCTCGGTCCGGGGCGGGGCCCGGCGAATCCGGGGCCGCTTCGTCGGGTTGTCGTCGTTCTGTTGGGCATGCTGACGTTGGGCATGGTGACGTGGCACAGCCGTGTCCTTTCGCCCGGCTCCAGCCGGGCAGGGTCGCGGGACAGGCGGCACGTGCACGGCCGAGCCTGCCCCGAGGGTGGTCAGGACTCGAGTGACCCTGGACGTGCGTCGGCGAGGAACCGTGCTGCGGCGCGTACGGGCCGGCGCCTCACCCGGCGTCGGGCCGCGACCGCGAGACGGCGCGCGGCAGCGCGGGCGCCTGTTGCGCGGACGAGGCGGAGGTGCCGTGGTGGCGACGGTCAGGCGGCGCGGGGCGCCAGGAAACGGACAGGCCGGACCGTCACGGCGTCGGCGTCAGGCCGCCGACGGTCGGCTCGGCTCGATGCGCTCAACCGGCCAGGGCGGATCGCCCGGCCCGGTCGCGCACGAACGGCAACAGTGCCCAGCCCGCGGGGCACACCCCCATCAGGGCGCCGCGGATCGGGGCGTGGAAGGTGCCACACACGCCCCCAGCGTAGCCCCGAGGGCGACGGTGGAGACGGCCGGGTCACCGATGCGGTGTCACGGATGCGCACAGGACCGACTCACCGTCGTCCTCACCCAGACGCCGACCGGGACGGGACGGGCCGGGAAGCCCGCCGGACGGCAGGGCCCGTGTCGGGCACCCGCCGCGCCCGGGCGCCCTCGTGCGGCGCCGGACGTGCCGGCGACGGCACGCCCGGCGCGGAATACATGATCTTGGCTTCGCGCCGACGTATCGTTCCCGGATGCACAAGCCCACCGTGGGTCCGGTCGTAGGACCTCCTCCGACCGACCTCGTCATCGAGGACATCATCATCGGCACCGGCCCGGAGATCGAGCCCGGCCGCTGGGCCGAGATGCACTACGTCGGCGTCTCGTTCGACACCGGTGAGGAGTTCGACTCCTCGTGGGAGCGGGGCTCCCCGTTCGGCTTCCAGGTCGGACGCGGCCGGGTCATCGAGGGCTGGGACCGGGGCGTGCTGGGCATGCGGGTCGGCGGCCGGCGCCGACTCATCGTCCCGCCGCACCTGGGCTACGGCCGGCAGGGGGTCGGCAACCGGATCAGGCCGAACGCCACCCTCGTCTTCGTCGTCGACCTCGTCAGCATGATGTAGTCGGCGACTCCGGCACCGCCGCCGAACAACATCCCGCGTCGGGAACCCGGTGCCGAGGCCGCGACACAGGCCCCAGGCGCCGGGCCGGTGTGGGCCGCGGCGTCGGACGCCGCCGGCGGGGTGTGGTCCGTGGCGCTCGCCACGGACCACACCCCCGGTCGCCGACTAGAGCCCGAGCGCGGAGCGGCCACCGACCACCGGGAGAACCACCGAACTGGACGCCGGTGCCACGGTCAGGCGGGTCCCGGGCAGCGGAAGCAGTGTGTACTCCTGGTCACTGGAGAAGATGACGACGCCGATCCGGTGGCCCGCCGCGAACACGTAGTCCTTGGGTTCCAGCGTCCAGCGATAGTCGTCCATCTTTCCCGGTCGCACCGGGTGGGACCGGGACGGGTCGGACCGGTTCTGCGGGTCGAGCCAGCCCCGGGTCACCACCGTCGGGGGGTCGGCTGCCCCGGGCGGACCATAGTCGACCAGATAGCCGGTCAGGTTCGCCGCGGTCCGGTTGTCGATGGACAACCGGAGCCGCAGCTCCGGTCGTCCGGAGATCCGGACGTCGTTCGACAGGGGCGCGGAGCGGTAGACCAGCCGGTGCGGGCTCGCCGTGTCGGGATCGGCCACCAGGTCAACCGGTGCGATGGTGCGACCGGAGTCGACGAAGCTCTGTCGCGCGCGGTGCCGCGGACCGGCACCCACCAGGGTGCCCGGCGTCTGCGGCCCGGTCGCGGACAGGCCCAGTGACACCGGACGAACGGCCGGGTCGGGCCAGTCCCGGTACGTCGTGTACCGCCCGTCCTCCCGCTGCAACACCACCCTCGGCTCGGCCATCACACCGTTGTCGATTCCCCACAGCCAGTGGTCGAACCAGCGGTTCTCGGTCTGCTTCCAGGTCCAGGTGCGGCCGTCCGGCAGCGTGACCGTGGCGTTGTTACCCGGGCCGACGTGCCCGCCCCGGTGCAGCCAGAGGCGGCGCGGCACCCCGTACCGGGCAAGCTGCTGCCACCAGTCGGCGAACTGTCCCGTCTTGACGTTCCAGTCGTTCAGCCCGTGGACGACCAGGACGCTGGCCCGGACCCGGCGCGCCCCCGGCCGGTAGTCACGGTCCCGCCAGAACCGGGTGTAGTCCCCGGTGATCCGGTCCTGTCGTCGGGTGATCTCGGCGATCTCGTCGGCGCAGGTCCCCTCGGCCCGGCTCCGGCCGGCCGTGTACATGGCGAGGATGTCCGCGTCCTCGCCCTGGTAGCCGCCGGGCGCCACCACCAGGCCGTTCGCCCGGTAGTAGTCGTACCAGCTGCTGATGGCGGCCACCGGGACGATGGTCTTCAGCCCTTCGACACCGGTGGTCGCCACCATGTTCGGCAGGGTGCCGTTGTAGGAGCCACCGGTCATGCCGACCGCGCCGGTGGTCCAGTGGGCGGTCACCGGTGCGCCGCCGGCGTCGAAGGCTCGGGCCCGGCCGTTCAACCAGTCGATGATCGCCTTGGTGGCGAGCGTCTCCGCCTGGTCGCCCGTGGTCGGGCAGCCGTCGGAGTCGGCGGTACCGATGCTCTGCCCGACCAGGACCGCGTATCCGCGCGGCACGTAGTAGTCGTCGAGCGATCCGGGCAGGTCCGCCCTGGTGGTCGCCCGCCGCGGATCGCCGGTGCGGGACGCGGTCCGCCCGCCGCGTGCCCCCTGGGGCAGTTCGTCGACCAGCACGCTCGGGTAGGGCACGTCGTCCCAGGTGTCCTTGCGGTAGGGCGAGTGCTCGAGAATCACCGGGACCCGCAGGCCGGCGGTTTCGGTCTCGCGGGGACGGGAGATGTCCACCACCACCCGGTCCCTCCGGCCGTCGTGGTCGGTGTCGAGCGGCGTCTCCACCCACACCCGTTCCACGATCGCGTCGGCGAGCGCGAACACCGGCTGGGTCATCCCGTCCCGCACCACGATGCCCCGGGGTGTGTCGGCGGCGTGTGCCGGTACCGGCGACGCGACCAGAGCCAGCCCGGCGGCGTACGCGGCGAGACCTCGCACCGGTCCCGGTGGTGACATGCGCTGCTCCTCTCGGCCGGCACCGTCGGGCGGCCGGCGCGGGGCGTGGACAGGAGAATCGACCGCCATCGTAGGCACGGCGCTGACGAGAGTCGATACGTCCCACGTACCGGCCGTCTTCGGGCGGCCTCCGGTCAGGCGTGGGCGCCGGCCTGGCGGGCGACCGGTGGGAAGGGCAGCACGGCGACGGCCACGTTGTCGTGTCCGCCGGACGCCACGGCGAACCCGGTCAGATCGCGAGCGATCGCGAGCGGTGTGGCACCCGTCGGGCCCGGCACCCGCACGGCCAGTGACGCCGGATCGGGCAGGTAGTGCGACAGTCCGTCGGTGCAGAGAACCAGCCGGCCCGCCCGGGTCGGCTGGAACGCCACCACCTCCGGTTCGGTGTCGGTGGAGTCGGCGCCGAGCCAGCGCACCAGGGCACGCGACGTGGGATGCAGCTCGGCGCCGGGCGGCACCGGGCGGCCGGCGCGGATCCTCCCCACCACCGAGTCGTCGACGGTGAGGCAGGCCGCCTCGTCGGTCGCACCGTCCGGGCCGAGCCAGTACGCCCGGCTGTCGCCGATCCAGCCGACCGCGACCGAGTCGGCGGTGACCACGGCGGCGACGTAGGTACAGCTCGGCGGGACCTGTCCGTCGTCCGCCACCGCGGTGGCCCGGGTCGCCGCGGCGGCGGCCCGGGTGCCGGTCACGATGGCCTCGGCCGCGCCGGACCCGGCCGCCAGCGCGGACAGGATCGCGGCCAGACCGCTCTCGGCCGCCGCGTGCGCGGCGACGTCGGCGCGCAACGACGTCGACACCCCGTCGCAGATGACGGCCGCGGTCGCCCCGCCGAGCCGTCCCACCGCGACCGCGTCCTCGTTACGGTGCCGCCGCGCCCGGTCGGTCACCGCCGCCACCGTGCCCAGGTCGAGGTCCGCCCGATCCCGGCCGACGTTCCAGCGCTGGCCGCAGCGCTCGCAGTGGCCGGGGTTGCCCGACGGCACGGCGCCGCACCGGGGGCAGGGATGACCGGGCGCCCGCGACGACAGCCAGGCCGGTGCGGCAGACGACGGGGAGCCGGATCCGGGGTGGGCCGCCTGCGGCGCCGGACGGGCCGGTCCGGCCGGGCTCTGCGGCCCGGCCGACACCACCGGCTGGGACCACGCGACGGGCGCCGCGCGGTCGGGTGAGGCGCTCGGTCCGGCGAGGGAGTCGAGCCCGCCCGGCACGGCCGGACCCGCCAGCGTCTCCAGCCCGGCCCGAGACACCGGCACACCGGAGCCGTCCGGCGTGCCGGCCACACCGCCGGTCCCGCCGCCGTGTGGGTGGCCGTCCCGTTCCGCCCCGGCTCCCCACCGCGCGGTGGCCGGGCCGGACGACACACTCCGGCCGGTCATCGCACCGGTGGCGGGGGCCGCCGGGCCCGGCGCCGAGCCGGTGCCACCCGGTGCCGGGACGGCCGGGCCGACGACGCCGTCGGAGGTGTCCCCACCGGGGGTGCCGGTGAGCGGGCCGTCCACCCCGTCCTGTGGCACCCGCTCCAGCTCGCGGCCACACTCCTCGCAGAACCGGTGGTCCGGGGCGTCGGGCGGCCCGTGCTCCGGGCAGGGCATGGGCATGCTTCCGGTGGTCATACCAGAGTCCTCGGACGGACCGCGTTCGCGTGGTCGACCAGGGCGATGCGTACCTGCGGCTCGCGGGCGAGCTGGGCCAGCGTCCGGTACGCACGCTCCAGTCCGAAGCGCAGACCGCGCTCGGTGAGTTCGTGACCGAGAACACGCAGGCCGGGCACGGGAGCCGGACGGTTGCGAATCCAGGCCAGCGCGACCTCCAACAACTCGATCGTGAGCCGGGTCTGCCGTTCGAGATCCAGATTGAGCCGTTCCAGGCGGGCGGACGCGCGCAGCAGGTCGTCGGGCCCGGTCGCGACGGCGAGTCCCGGCAGGCTCGCCCGCACCGCCGCGACCTGGGCGGTGACGTGGTGGATGGAGCTGTCCGGTACCTGGTCGAGCACCGCGACCGCGCCGGCCCGGTCGCCGGTGAGGACGCGGATGCGGGCAAGACCGAACGCGGCGCTCAGATAACTGTGGTCGACCCGCCACACCCGGTCGTACAGCCGTGCGGCGAGCGTCCGGTCCCCGCAGCACTCCGCGCTCGCCGCCAGGGCCAACCGGGCCGCCGGCTCGCCCGGCAGCGCGTCGTACACCGCGTCGAACGCCACCCGTGCGTCGGCCGGCCGGTTCGCGGTGAGCGCCAACAGGCCCCGGTACCAGTCCACCCGCCAGTCGTACGGATCCGCGGCGGCCAGCCGGTCGAGATCGGCGGCGGCGCCCGCGAGGTCACCCCCGTCGATCCGGGCCCGGGCGAGCCGGAACGCCACCTCGACGCTGTGCACCGGTGCCGCGGCCAGCTGCCGGATCAGCTCCGCCGGATCGGTGGTGCCGAGCGAGGCGAGAAACCCCGCCCCCGGATCGAGCACGTCGACCTGCGGCAGCGGCAACGCGGCGGCCACCGCCGCCGGGGCGGGTGCGAGGGCGCCGGGTGGCGCCCCGGCACCCGGGCCGGCGAGACCCGGGCTGACCTCGCCCGCGTCCGTGCCGAAGGCTCTCCGTTCCGGGGTGAACTGCCGGGACACCGCCGGCCGGGGTACCCCGTCGGCCGCCGAGAGGACCTCGCGCAGCACGCCGAGCAACTGCTCGCGCATCTCGCCGGCGCTCTGGAACCGCCGGGCGGGGTCCGGGTGGGTGGCCCGGCGCAGCAGCCGGTGGTACGACATCTCCGCGGCGAGCAGCGGTGCCTCGGCCGGGTCGGGCAGCCGGTCGGCGTACGTGCTGGAGAAGCCGCGGACGTCGAGGCTGAGCACGGCCAGCGTCCGGCCCACGGTGTAGATGTCGGAGGCCACCGACGGGCCGCGGGTGCCGATCTCCGGCGCCTGGTATCCGGGAGTGCCGAAGATCGGGCTGGCGGTGTCGTCGGCGTACCGTACGGCGCCGAGGTCGATGAGCTTGAGCTGCTCCTCGGCGTGGATGACGTTGTCCGGCTTGAAGTCGCAGAACAGCAGGTTGCGGTCGTGCAGGTAGTCCAGTGCGGGCAGGATCTCGATGCCGTACGCCAGCACCTCCGGCAGCGGCAGGGTCCGCTCGCCGGTCTCCCGACGGCGGGCGTGCAGCATGTCCCGGAGCGACTGCCCGCCGACGTACTCCATCACGATGTAGCCCACGGGGGTGCCGGTGCGTGGGTCGGGATGCTCGACGAAATCGTGGATCTTGACGATGTTGGGGTGATCCAGTTCGACCAGGAACCGGCGCTCCGCCACCGCCGAGGCCACCGCGTCGGGATCGGAGGTGTCGATGAGTCCCTTGAGGACCACCCAACGGTCGCGGACGGTGTCGCTGACGTTCCGGTCCCGCGCCAGGTAGATCCAGCCCAGCCCGCCGTAGGCCAGGGCGCCGAGTATCTCGTAGCGCCCGTCGACCACGTCGCCGGGGTTGAGTCGGGGTACGAACGAGAACGGTGTTCCGCAGTACGGGCAGAAGCCCACGGTCCGGCCCGGCCGGCCGTCCCGACCCCGCCCCACCGGTTTCTCGCAACGGGCACAGAAGCGTCGCGACTCCGCGACCTTCGGTTCGGCCATCACCGCCGTGGCGGGATCCCGTAGCGGCACCCGAGGAATCTCGACCAGCCCGGCGCCGAGGCTGCCCCGGGAGGAGCTGCGGGACCGGGAGCCGCTCCTGGTTCCCGTCGTGGACCGGCTGGACGTCGTGCCGGCCCCGGTGGACGCCACGCTCGGACCGCTCGGCGGCCGTCCACCGGCGCTCGCGACCGAGCCCGGGCCACCGGCGGGCGGGATCGCCGGTGGGCCGTCGGCGCCGGATCCACCACCCGGGCCGCCCGATGCCGTCCCGACCATGGGCGCCGACGGCGCGGCCGGAACCGGGGCCCGGCCCGTGCTCCGGCCACCCGACCAGGTGGGAGGGTGCGGTCCGGAGTGGCCGGCGTGCCCCGGCGCCGCCGGGCCGACGACCGGGATCCGGCCGCCACAGTGGGTGCAGAACCCGTCGGGGCGGTACGAGCCGGGGCAGCCGGGCCGCAGGCAGCGTGCGCTCATGGCCGCAGCTCCCTTCGGCGACAGCGGGGCCGCCCGACGCGGTGGCGGCGGGTGACCCGGCCCGGCGACCCCGCGACGGTGGGCCGGGTCGGGCACCGGAACGGGCAGGAGTTCCTAGTCACGGTACTGCGCCTTCGGTGGTGCCGGCGCCGGCCCCAGCGACCGCAGCCAACGGTTGTAGATCCGGGTCCAGGTGCCGTCGGCACGGATCTTCTCGAGCACGGCGTTGACGAACCGCACCAGCTCCGGTGATGCCTTGGAGATCGCGATGCCGTAGGGCTCGTCGCTGAACCGCGGGCCGACCACCTGGGTGTTCGGATCCTGCGCGGCGAGACCGGCCAGGATGCTGTCGTCCGTCGAGACGGCGACGACCTGGTTCTGCTGCAACAGCACGAGGCAGTCCGTCCAGTTGACCACCGAGACCGGCACGGTTCCGGCGGCCGCGATGTTCCGGATCGAGGTGCTGCCGTCGGCGGCGCACACCTTCTTGCCGCGTAGCTGTGCGATCGACTCGATCCCGGAACCCCGGGTCACCAGGATCCGCTGCCCGGCGGTGAAGTACTCGGTGGAGAAGGAGACCTCCTGCCAGCGTTCGCAGTTCATGGTCATGGTCCGGACCACCATGTCGACGGTGCCGTCCTTGACCACCCTGATCCGGTCCGCGGAGCTGATCGCCCGGAACTGGATCCGGTCCGGGTCGCCGAAGAGGCCACGGGCGATCTCCCGCGCGATGTCGATGTCGAATCCGGCGAGCTCGCCGGTGAGCGGGTCCCGGAACCCGAACTGGTAGCTGTTCTGGTCGACCCCGACCACCAGGCGGCCGCGCTGCACGATCCGGGCCATCGCGGTCCGGGCCGGCATCTGCCGCGGGGGCGGTAGCGGACCCGTGGGACGCAGACTGGCGCGGGGGTTGCACGAACCTGGGGAGTTCGTCGCGGCGCTGGGCACCACGGCGGGATCGCGCATGCCGACCGGTCGGGGCGGGTCGGCCGGGATACGGTGGTCGGGTAGCGCCTGGTCGTCGGCGCCGCACCCGGCGGCACCGACGACGGTCGCGACGGCCAGAAGGCCGGCCAGCAGCCGGCCGACACGGTGCCGGACGGTCATCGATACTCCATTATCCGCCGCTGCATGCCGACCACCGCCCCGGCGAGGACGAGGACGGTGAGCGCGACGAACCCGACGTCCGCGCCGGTCAGGGCGCGCCCGGCGCTGGTCGCCTCGCGCTCGAACCGCTGCCCGTTGTGGGTGATGGCCTGGGCGAGCGCCTCGTCGAGTCGGCTGAAGATGGCGGCCGTCGTCCGGTCGCCGGGGCCGACGGTGGCACGCACCGCCTCGTTGAACTCGCCGCGGTCGTCGAGGGCCCGCACCTGCCGGTGGGCGGTGATCCACGCCCTGCACTGCGCGATCGCCTCCTCCACGGCCTGCCGGGTGGGCTGGTCCGACGCGGCGGCCAGGGCCTCGCCGAGCAGTCCACCGTCGCCGTCGGCGCCGGCCAGCCGCTGCATCACGACGACGTAGTGCTGTTCGAAGGCGGCGCCGTTGCCCCGGGCGACGAGGGTGAGGGCCTCGTCGGCCCGGGCCTGCAGCCCGGCGATCCGAGCCTCGGCGAGGAGGTTCATCTGCGCGGAGCCGTCGTCGCGACTCGCCTTCAGGTACACGGCCGCCGCCACCGCCGAGGCGATGAGCCAGCCGAGCAGCAGGACGGCCGCACCGGTGCTGACCAGCAACCCGACGTTCAGCAACCGGTTGGTGCGTCGGGTCAGGTACACCTGGGCCAGCCCGAGGGCTCCCAGGGTGGTCAGGCCGAACAGTGTCGCGACCCAGGGAAACCCGGCGGCGCGGTCGCGTGCGGCGTCCAGCTCGGCGGAGGCCGCGGCGTAGAGTTCCTGGGCCGCCGGCAGCAGCTCCTCTCGCATCAGACCCGACGCCTCCTGCAGGTACGCCACGCCGAGCGGCAGCCCCTGCCGGTTGTAGCTCCGCGCGGTCTCGATCAGGCCGCTGTACACGGGCAGCCGTGCGGTGATCCGGGCGACCGCCGCGATACTCCGGCCGTCGGTGGCGGCGGACACCACGGTCAGCGCGGCCGCCGCGTCGGCCAGGTCCTGCTGGTACCGCGCGCGCAGCTCCGGCGGCTCCAGGCCGTTGGAGAGAAAGGCGCTCGCGGCGGTCGCGTCGGCGTCGGAGAGGGCGCGGTACAGGTTCTGGGCGGCGACCAGCAGTTCCCCGCTGCGGACGGTCACCCCGCGGACGAGAGCGGCCCGCTGCCGGACACCGACCAGGGCGGTCGCCCCGAACAGCACGCCGAGCGCCACCACGGCGGCCATGATGGCGGTGAGCCGGCCGGGTGTGTGACGCAGCGGTGCGGTGACGCGGTGCAGCACGGCACGCGGGCGAGACGGCGGGACGACCGGCCGGCCGGAGACCGCGCTGACCGCCGACCCGTGTAGACCCACCCGTGACCTCCCCATCCCCGTGGCTGGGCGCGCGTCCACCCCCGACTCGCGACCGTCGGGACATCACGACCCGGTTCAAGGTAGCCAATCGGCTCAAGGGACGGGACCCGGGTCCCCGCCCGGGAACCACCACCGGCGGTCCGCCGGCACCCGCCGGGACCGTCCACCGTGGCCGGGCCGACGGCGGCTCACCCCGGTCAGGGCCACGTACCGAGTTCGGGCAGGGGTTCCCGCCGCCGCAGCCAGGCCGCCGGTACCCCGGTCGCTCCCCGGCCGGTGTACGTCGCCACGACTCCGCCGACGATGGCCGCGGTGGTGTCGACGTCACCGCCGGCCTCGACACAGGCGAGGATGGCCGACGGGTAGTCGTCGAGCCAGGTCGCCGCGGTCCAGAGCGCGAACGGTACCGTGTCCGACGCCAGGGCCCGGGCGCCGTTGCCGAGCTCGTGGGCGGCCTCCGCCACGCTCACCCCCAGCAGCCGCCGGGCTCGTTCGACGCCGCGGCGTACCTGGCTGTCCCCGATGTGGCCGAGGACCGCGTCGAGCAGGTCGGCCGGTTCCGGCCGGACGTCGACCTGCCGGGCCCGGCCAGCCTCGGCGGCGGCGACCGCCACGGCGACGGCACCGAGAACGCCCTCGGCGTGGGCGTGGGTCACCTCCGCCGAACGCCTCGCCTCCCGCGCCGCGGTGTCGGAATCGCCGGTGTGGAAGGCACCGAGCGGCGCGACCCTCATCGCCGCGCCGTTTCCCATCGATCCCTGACCGTCGAAGGCGGCCCTGGCGACGTGCCGCCAGTCGCCGCCGGCGCGGATCTGTCGCAGGATCACCACGGCACCGCCGCCGTAGCCGCGGTACGGGTCGCAGCGCGAGGCGAAGGCCGCGGCGAGCAGATCCTGGTCGATCCGTTCCCGGTGGCGCAGCTCGGACACGATCACGCAGGCCATCTCGGTGTCGTCGGTCCAGGGCCAGACCGGGTCGGGCAGCCGTCCCGCCCGAAGGTCACGGGCGGACCGACCGGGTACGAGGTACTGGGCACCGAGGGCGTCGCCGACGGAGAGTCCGTCGAGACTGTCGAGGCAGAGTTCCCACGAGGTCATGTCCGCCCCATCCTGGCACGGCGCCCGGCCCGCGGGCCGGGCGCGGCGAACGGCGGGCTGGTCGGGACACCGATCGGAGGACGCACATGGACCCGAACACCAGGCCGACGTCCGTCCCGCCGTGGTGGGTGCCGAGGTGGCCCGGAGCACGACCGGGACGCGACCGCGGCGCCGCCGGACGGTGACGGGGCGGATACGTCCTCGGCTCGTTCTCCGTGCTCCTCGCCCTCCTGCTGCTCGGTCACTCGCGGGTGCCGAACACCGTCGGCCGGATCGGCAGCTTCCTGGAGACCTTTCTGCCGTGGCTCGGCCTGCCCATCCCGGTGCTGCTGGGTCTGGCGCTGCTGCGTCGCGCACCGGTCGCCCTGCTCGCGCCGCTGCTCCCCGTCGCCGCCTGGCTCGACCACTTCGGCGCGGCGCTGGTACCCGCCCCGGACTCCGGGTACGACCTCACCGCGGTACAGCACAACGTCAGCGACGAGAACGCCGATCCGGCGGGTACCGCACAGGCCCTGCGCGCGGTCCGTGCCGATGTCGTCGCGCTGGAGGAGCTGACCCCGGCCGCCCTGCCGACGTACGCCGAGATCCTCGGTACGGACCTCGCGCACCACGCGGTGCACGGCACGGTGGGGCTCTGGTCCCGATTCCCGCTCACCGAGGTGCGGCCGCCTCCGATCAGACCGGCGGGCTTCGGCGCGGACTGGAACCGGGGGTTGCGGGTCACGGCCAGGACGCCACGGGGAGACCTCGCCGTCTACGTGGTACACCTGCCGTCGGTGCGACTCGGTCCGGGTGGCCTCCGGTCCGCCGCACGGAACGAGAGCGCGACCCTGCTCGGCGCGGCGGTGGCCGCCGAGCCGGTGACGCGGGTGCTGCTGCTGGGGGACCTCAACGGCACGGTCGAGGACCGCGGGCTGGCTCCGGTGACGTCGCGTCTGCCCTCGACCGGACCACCCTTCGCCTTCAGCTGGCCGGCCGCCCTCCCGGTGGCCCGGATCGATCAGGTGTTGAGCCGTGCCGCGACCGTCACCGCCCTCTGGACGCTGCCCGCCACCGGAAGCGACCACCTGCCGGTCGCCGCCCGGGTCCGGCTCACGGACACCCCGTGACGGACGTCCGCGCCCCCGCCGCCCCGGTCGTGGCGGGCCGCCGGTCACGGCGTTTCCCCCGACCGCACGCGCCCCGGGTCGAGTCGGGGCATGCTCAGGGGGGTAGGCGCCAGCCGAGAGGAGCACGGCGTGAAGGACTACGACGACGACTGGAGCGAGGACCAGCGGGCGCTGTACGACGAGTGCTACGCGCTCGGCGAGTCCTGGGCCGCCGATCCGGACACTCCGGCCGACGAGCTGCAGGACGTGCTGAACCTCGCCGAACTCGACGACGACGAACTCGGCGAGGTCGACCTCACCTACGCCCCGCTGGTGGAGGCGGTGGCCGAGGCCACGGGGGAACAGGTGACCAGCGTGACCGCCGACCGGGACGATCCGGCGTTCCGGGGTTTCGTGGACGGTACGCGCGACGGCGCGGAGGAGACCGTGTTCGGCCTCTGAGGCCGGGTTCCGGCCCGCGCCGCGACCACCGTCGGCGGTTGCCTGCGCAGACCCGTGGGCCGGTCGGCCCTGTCGGCGCGGCTCATCCGGGACGCGACCCGGTGGGCGCCCGCCCTCGGGCGTCGAGCCGGAGGACCGGCAGGGAGGAATGCTCGAAGCCGAGGGACCGGTAGAGCGGCTCTCCGGCGGCGGTGGCCCGCAGGTCGACGATCAGAACGCCTCGCCGCCGGTACCAGTCGAGCAGTGCCTCCAGGCACGCCCGGGAGTAGCCCCGCCGCCGGTATCCCGGCTCGGTGACGACGTTGAGGACGTATCCCGCCTCGCCGGTCGGGTTCCCGGGGTCACCCAGCCGGCACTCGATGGTGCCGACGGCACACGCCACGAGCGGCGACGGCGGCCCCACCGGATCGTGGTCCGCCCCGCCGTCTCCGGCCGCCGGCCCTCGCGGGCCGGACCCGCCGGCCTCCCCGGGCCCGCCGGCCGCCGGTTCGGCGGGCCGGTCCACCACGAAGGCCGCCAACGTGCCGTCGCTCATGCGGCGGCACAGCGTCTCGGCCGCCAGCCGTTGCCACACCCCGGGCGCGGGAGCGGCGTCACACGTCTCCGCCAGCATCACGCCGCGCAGCCGTACCAGTTCCGCCACGTCGGCGAGGACGGCCTGACGTGCCCGGGGCACCCCGCGTGCCGCGACCACGGTGGATCACCCGCCGGCCAGCGCCGCGCGGAGGGCGTCGAGGGGCAACGGCGCCTGCGTGACCCGTACCGGCAGAGCGGACAGGACCGCGACCGCTCCGGTGTAACCCGGCCCCACATCCAGGTCGTACAGGTGCACGGGACCGTCCACCGACCGCTCGGCCGACCAGTCGAGCAGCCGCGCCGGTTCGTCCGGCGGGCTGAGGGAGATGCTGTTCATCGGCACCGCGAGGCCGTGACCGGTGGCCTTCAGCAGGGCCTCCTTGCGGGCCCAGTAGCCGAAGAAGCCCTGGCGGGCACGGTCCGCTGGCTGGGCGCGCCACCACCGCAGCTCCGTCTCGGACAGCACCGTCGCGCTCAACGCGGCCACGTCCGTGCCGTCCGTGGTCTCCTGCACGTCCACCCCGACCGGTGCCGCCGCCACGGCGAGGGCGACCCAGGCGCCGGAGTGGGTGAGCGAGAAGTCCAGTTTGGTGGCCGGGTACTCGACCACCGGTTTGCCGTGTCCGGCGCCACAGTGCCGGCACCGGCGGGAGAAACGCAGCTCCCCGGGGGGGACGCCGAGGTAGTGACCGAGCAACAGCCGTGCACCGACGTGCGCGGCCTGGTAGCGGTCCCGGTCGGCGGCCCGGAGAAACCGGGCATGCCGCTCCCGCTCCGTGGCGTCGAGGACGTCGAGGTCGGCCCAGTGCTCCCCACCGAGTGGTAGACGCCACACCTGACACTCTCCCGGCGAGGGTGGGCCCGGGAGGGTGGACGGCGCGGGTGTCGCGTCCGCACCGGACGATGGTTCAGCAGGTGAAGGGCCAAATCGCGTCAACCGGCACCGCCAGGAGTCTCGGTGAGGGGGCGTCACGTACGGCGCACCCACGGCGAAGCATGCCAGTTCGCCGGCTCACGAGCCAGTACCCGGCCGGCGGACCGAACGGCGACACCTGTCGCCGCCGTCCGGTCTGGCGGACCGCTGCTGCCAAGTCCCGTCCGTCGGCCTCGACGGCGACCCCGGCTGGCACCCGCAATCGTTCGGGCGCGGGTGGCGCCCGGGACGGATACCGGACCCGCAAAGGCGGCGTTACCGGAAGCGACGCGGAACAGGGCGAGGAAAGTCCGGCGAGCAGCCCGTTTCGGAAGGGCAAATGCCCGATGCCTTGCGAAATTGCCCACCGATCAGTCAAACTCAACTCCGAGCAATATTTGTTCACGAGGAGTAACCGACCATGGCGAAGCGGGTAATCACGCTGCTGACGGACGACCTCGACGGCAGCGAGGCCGATCGCACCGTCGAGTTCGGTATCGACGGCGTCAACTACACGATTGACCTGTCGGACAAGAACGCGGGCAAGCTTCGCAAGGCCCTGGACGTCTACATCAAAGCGGGCACCCGCATCGGGCGCACCTCGAGCGAAAGCCGACGCGGCGGACGGCGCGGTGCGACGTCGAGCCCCACCCGAAGCGATCGGGAACTGAACCGCGCGATCCGGGAATGGGCCGTGCAGAACGGCTACGAGGTTTCCGAGCGCGGCCGCATTCCGTCCTCCGTGGTTCAGGCGTACAAGAACCGACGGTAATCGGTCAGGTACGGCCGGTTTCCGTGTCCGGCTCACATTCGCGCCGGCCAGCAGCGGTCTGACGGCGCGGCCCGACGATTGGGCGCCAGACAGGTCTGGCCTTCCAGACCTCGTCGGTTCGTCCGGGACGGGAGACAGGATCTGCCCGTCGCCAGGTGCCACCGGCGACCGCTGCCGCCGGTGGCACCGATGCGATAGCGACGACCCGCCTTATCAGCCACCGTTGGAGGGTGTCGGGGCCGGTGCCCTGTCCGCCGCGGGCGGACCGCCGGTGGCCGACGGTGTCGGATCGAGGGCGGCGGGGACCGGAAGGGCGCTGCCCTTGACGAACTCGTCCCAGGTCACGTTCCAGGCCGTCCACCCGTTGCCCTGTTCGAGCTTGACCTCCGTCCCCCTGATCGTGACCAGGTCGCCGATCCGGGTGGTCCTCATCAGCCAGTCCGCGTCGGCCGACGAGACGTTGGTGCAGCCGTGCGAGACGTTCCGGCGCCCCTGGTCCCCGACGGACCAGGGTGCCGCGTGGATGAACTCGCCACCCCAGGTCAGCCGCTGGGCGTCCTCCACCTGGACGACGTAGGGATCCGGGGACCCCGTGGTGTCGAAAATCGTCGACTCGTGTTTTTCCATGATCACCATCTTGCCGCTCGACGTCGGGGTGCTGCTCTTGCCGAGGCTGACGGGAATCTTGCGGATGAGCTGGTCGTCCCTGAACACCGACATCTGCTTGGTCGCGTTGTCGATTTCCAGGAAAATCCGGTGGTCGGCGATCCGGGCGCTCGCTGTTCGGTCGGTGTCACCGTAACTGCCGCCTCCCATGGGCACGCCGTCGAGTGCCGCTCGCACTCTGATCCGGGTGCCCGGTTGCCAGAAGTCGGGAGCGCGGTAGGAGACCTGGCGACCGTTCGCGTCCCACGACCAGACACCCGGCTGGGGCGGGTCGGTTTCGACCAGCAGCCGCCGCTGGATAGCCGCCCGGGCGGCCTTCGGAATCTCCGAATCGAAGGAGACGATCACCGGCATTGCCACGCCGTAGGTCTGGTTGTCCTGCACGTTGAGGTTTGTCACGGTACGCCGCGCCGGCTTCGCCATCGTGGTGAAGCTGGTCTTCTGGGTCACCGTCTTCCCGGCATCATTCTTCGCCGTCACCTCGGCGGTGTAAGATCGGTTGTTTTCCAGTGGCCTGCTCGGCATCCAACTGGATCCGTCCGGGTGCATCGCACCGTCGACCCGAGTGCCCTTGTCGTCGGTCACGACAACCTCGGAAATCGTCCCGTTGGTCACCGTGGTGCCGATCTCCACGCTGGTGGGCACGTCCTTACTGTCCGGCGCCGGGGTGATCGCCAGTGTGGGTGGCGCCGGTGCCGGTCGAGCCGCCCGTCTGACGGGATTTCCCGTGCAGGCGGTCAGGCCCAGTGGTACGGCGGTCACCAGCATCATCAGCAGCAACACCGCTCGGCGCCTCAGTAGCATGCTCCACCCACCCCTTTTCCCTCCTGCCTCTGATCGGTCCCCTGTCTCGGATCGAATTGGTGTCCTGTCACGCGGCGCCCGCGTCGACCGGGATCCGCCGACAACCCGGATTCGCCACTCCGCGGCGGGGTAAACCCACGACGTCACCGGTGGCCCGTCGCGGGACAGGACAGGGGCGGAAAGAGGGCCGTAGGAGGAGGATCTGCCCCCGGGGAGGCGGCGGCACCCGTTCCGGCGGGGTGTCTGGCCGCTCTGGGGGCGGGCTTCGGAGGCGGTCGGACCACGGGAGCTGCCGTACCGGCCGGCCCGGGTACGGAACCCGTCCGGGGCCGGGTGGAACCGAGGTGACCGTGGTCGCCGGACCCGCCCGGCCGGTGCCGCGGTTCCGCCACACCCGGGATCACGGCTGGGTGACCTTCTGGCATCCTACCCGGATGGAGATCGTCCTGAACCCGATCCCGACGCCGCTGATCTGGGAGGTGGCCCCCGCGTCCTGGCAGGACGGCGACGACGGCTGCCTCACCGTCGTCGCCGGGCCACGGACCGACCTGTTCGTGGACCCCGCCGGTGCCGAGCCGGTGCTCACCGCGCCCAGGCTGCTCGGGCCGGTGCCCTCCGGCGATTTCCAGCTGTCGGCCCGGGTCCGGGTCGGCTTCGCCGCCACCTACGACGCGGGGTGTCTCCTGCTCTACGCCGGTCCGACGACGTGGGCGAAGCTCGCGTACGAGCGGTCGCCGCAGGGCGCGGGGATGGTCGTCTCGGTCATCACCCGGGGTGTCTCCGACGACGCCAACGGCTTCGTCGTACCCGCCGAGGCCCCGCTCTGGTTGCGTGTCTCCCGGCTCGGACCAGCCTGGGCGTTTCACGCCAGTACCGACGGGGTCCGGTGGCACTTCGTCCGCCACTTCCGGCTGGACGCGACCGCTGAGCCGCTTCGAATCGGATTCGAGGCACAGTCCCCCACCGGAGAGGGCTGCACGGCTGTGTTCGACCGGATCGGATTCGAGGCGACCAGGCTGGGCGATCTACGCGACGGCCGCTGACCGTCGCGCCGTCCCGGACCGCACCGGACGGCCACGCTGGGGCACGGCACCACGACGACCGGCGGGCAGGCCCTGCGGTGGAACTGCCGCGAGTCGGGGCGGACGGCGGGCCCGCCGTCCGCCCCGGCGCCCGGTCAGGCCTCCAGAACCACGGCCAGACCCTGGCCCACCCCGATGCAGATCGCGGCAAGGCCCAGGCCGCCGCCACGGCGACGCAACTGCCAGGCGAGCGAGCCGAGGATGCGTGCTCCCGAGGCACCCAGCGGATGTCCGAGGGCGATCGCACCGCCCTGCGGGTTGACGATGTCGGGGTCGAGATCCCGCCACTCGGCCAGGCAGGCCAACGACTGGGCGGCGAACGCCTCGTTGAGTTCGACCACCGCCAGATCGGACCAGCTCGCACCGGCACGCCGTAGCGCCTGCTCGGCGGCGCGGACCGGACCGATCCCGAACAACTGCGGCTCGACGGCGGTAACCGCCCGGGAGACGATCCGGGCCAGCGGAGCCCGACCGGCGGCCTCAGCGCCGGCCTGGTCGGCGAGCAGCAGCGCACTGGCGCCGTCGTT
>CALGAM010000047.1 GCA_937951935.1 uncultured Micromonospora sp.
GTCGCCACCGGGGAGGCCGGCATCGTCGTCGGCACCCACGCCCTGCTGTACGAGGGTGTCGACTTCGCCGACCTCGGTCTGGTGGTGGTCGACGAGCAGCACCGGTTCGGTGTCGAGCAGCGGGACGCGCTGCGCGCCAAGGCCGGGCAGCCGCCGCACGTGCTGGTGATGACCGCGACGCCGATCCCGCGTACGGTCGCGATGACCGTCTACGGCGACCTGGAGGTCTCCACCCTCTCCCAGCTGCCGCGCGGGCGCTCGCCGATCGCCTCGCACGTGGTGCCGGCGACGGAGAAGCCGGCGTACCTCGACCGGGCCTGGCGTCGGTTGCGCGAGGAGGTTGCCGCCGGCCACCAGGCGTACGTCGTCTGCCCCCGCATCGGCGACCAGGCGGCGACCGCCGAGGAGGTGGGGGGTACGGGTGTCTCCGGGGAGCCGGGCGGGGACGCGAGGCGGCCGCCGCTGGCGGTGACCGAGGTGGCGCCGCTGCTGGCCGACGGGCCGTTGCACGGGCTGCGGATCGGGGTGTTGCACGGCCGGCTGCCGGCCGACGAGAAGGACGCGGTGATGCGGTCGTTCGCCGCCGGGGAGCTCGACGTCCTGGTGGCGACCACGGTGATCGAGGTCGGGGTCGACGTCCCGAACGCCACCATGATGGTCGTGCTCGACGCGGACCGGTTCGGGGTGTCCCAACTGCACCAGCTGCGCGGCCGGGTCGGCCGGGGTTCCGCGCCGGGTCTGTGTCTGCTGGTCACCGAGGCGGTCGAGGGCACACCCGCCCGGGAACGCCTCGACGCGGTCGCCTCCACCACCGACGGGTTCCGGCTCGCCGAACTCGACCTGGAACAGCGGCGGGAGGGTGACGTCCTCGGCGCGGCCCAGTCTGGCCGGCGGTCGCACCTGCGTCTGTTGTCACTGCTGCGCGACGCCGAGTTGATCCGGGACGCCCGGGCCGAGGCGATCGCGCTGATCGAGGAGGATCCGGAGTTGACCCGGCATCCGGCGCTGGCCGCCTCGGTGGCCACCCTGGTCGACGCCGATCGGGCCGGATACCTGGAAAAGGGCTGACCGGGGGACCGGCCCATCCATAGATCAGGTTGTGTCCGCGGGCCGGTGCCACGCCGCGGAATGTGTCGGCACTCCGACACATTGGCCGCCATCGTCGTCTGGTCGATTGAGCCACCCGCCCCGGAAGGGCGCGCGAGTGGGCTGACGCGTGAGTGGTGCGGCGGGGCGGCCGTCCGATTTCCGGTTCGGGTGGCCAAATCGGGCGGGTGCGTCCGGTCTCCAAATCGGAGGCGGCGCGTAACTGCATCGCCGAAATGGTGTAACCGCTTCGTCGCAATGTGGGCGATGTCACGCCGGAACATCTTCCAGCCCCGGCCGACCGAAGGTCGGGCGCCCCGGCGCCATGCGTGCCCGGCGAGTCGGTCGTTCGTCACGCCGGTGCGTCCGCCTCCGCCGTTACGACCCGGAAGTCGGTACGCCCCGGAGAAAGACCGAGGGCGCGCCGACCGTCTCCGGCCGGCGCGCCCTCAGGCGCGTGGTTCAGGTGTCGCGGCTGCTGCCGATCAGGCGGTGAAGGTCACCCGGCGGCGGCGCGCCACGATGTACAGCACGACACCGGCGGCGACCAGCAGCACGGCGCCGGCCGCGATGCCACCGACGGCGGCACCGGTCAGCGGCAGGTCACCACCGCCACCACCCGAGGTGCAGTCCTCGGGCTTCTCGTACGTGAACGGCTCGCCCTTCTCGTCACCGATGCTCGGGGTGATGACCAGGCCCTCGGCGGCCGGGAACGACACGCTGCCGGTCTTGCCCGACTCCACGGTCAGGGTCTTCGGCTCGCCCTGGTTCGGGGTGAAGGTGATGCTGATGGTCTCGTCGGTCGGGTTCTCCAGCGTGAAGGTCACCTGGTCGCAGGTGGACTCGCTGGTCAGCACGGGCTCGACCGGCTCCGGCGTCACCGACGGGGTCGGCTCCGGGGTCTGGGTCGCCGGCGGCTCGGTGGTCGGCGGCGTGGTCGGAGGCTCGGTCGTCGGCGGCGTGGTCGGCGGCTCGGTGGGCGGGGTCGTCGGAGGCGTGGTCGGCGGGGTCGTCGGAGGCGTGGTCGGCGGAGGCGTGGGCTTCGCGCACTTCCCCTTGTCCTTCGCCTTGACGGTGCGCTCCTCGGTGATGGTCCGCTTCTGGCGCTTCCACTGCGCCTTGACCGTGAGGCTGGTGTTGAGCCTGCCGGGGCCGCTGGCGGTGCGGGTCTCGGTGCCGGTGAGCGGGCCGTCGCCCTTCTTCGGGAGGATGGCGTCGACCTTGATGTCGCCGACATCCTTCGGCTGCACCTTGAGGATGGTGCCGGTGATGTCCGTTTCGCTGTTGTAGACCGTCCAGCTGAACTCGTAGGTCTTGGTCCCCTCGACCTTGCAGTAGGTGCCGTAGATCTCGGGGTGGTGGGCGTACGCCGGGGCGCCGAGGGTCACCGCTCCGGCGGCGCCGATCAACACGCCAGCGGTGACGGCGAGGGCGCGCCGCATCGGGGACTTTGGACGGATCACGCGTGCTCCTGAGGGATAGGGCGTCACGGTAAGACGTGGAACCGGCGGAATGGGGGGCGTCGTAATGGCGCTCGACCCTGCGAATATCCGCCTTCCGACGTCTCCTGCCGGCAAACCACAGCCGGCACAGCGCCAGACCTTATCGATTGCGCTGCCGCGAAAACACCCTTGACGGCCTCCTAACGATGATGTTGTGAATCTGAGATGATTGATGGACGTTGTGTGACTGTGTTATCTCCCTCTGTGTGCCTGGCGTGTCTCTTTGTCTGGCCTGTGGCACCCAATCGGTCGGCCTTTCGCCTCGCTCGGCCGACCGGCCCGACTGTCGGGGTGGTGCGGCACCGCCGGGAGGATGATCACGGCTGTCGCGTAGCGTCGAGGGAGTGTCGCATGGCGTCGAAGGAATGCGGAAGGCGGCAACAGGATGACCCGGATCGTCGCCGGGGTGCTCGGTGGGCGGCGGCTCCTCGCGCCACCCGGCTCGCGGACCCGGCCGACCAGTGACCGGGTCCGGGAGGCCCTGTTCAGCACGATCGGGTCGTTCCTCGACCTCGACGGTGCCCGCTTCGTCGACCTGTACGCCGGTACCGGTGCCGTCGGGCTGGAGGCGCTGTCCCGGGGTGCCGCCGAGGTGCTGCTGGTCGAGTCCGACCCCCGTGCCGCCCGGGTGATCCGGGAGAACCTCGCCCTGGCGCGGCCGTCGGCGGCGAACGGCCTCACCGGCACCGCCCGGCTGGTGACCGCCCCGGTCGCCCAGGTGCTCGCCACCGCGCCCGACGGTGGCCCGTACGACGTGGTCTTCGCCGACCCGCCGTACGCCGTGTCGGACGCGGAACTCGTCGCGGTGCAGGAGGCGTTGCTCGGCAACGGCTGGCTGGCCGAGGATGCCCTGGTGGTGCTGGAACGGTCGAGCCGCACGCCCCCGGTGTCGTGGGTGCCGGGGCTCACCGAGCGACGAACCCGCCGTTACGGCGAGACCACTCTCTGGTACGGTCGCCGATCATGAGACGCGCGGTCTGTCCCGGCTCGTTCGATCCGGTCACCAACGGACATCTCGACATCATCGGTCGCGCCAGTCGGCTCTTCGACGAGGTGATCGTCGGGGTGCTGATCAACGAGTCCAAGCGTGGCCTGTTCACCATCGAGGAGCGGCTCGACATGCTCCGCGAGGTGATCACCTCCTACGGCAACGTCCGGGTCGCCGCGTTCCAGGGCCTGCTGGTGGACTTCTGCCGGGCCCAGCAGGCCAGGGTGGTGGTCCGAGGACTGCGCGCGGTCAGCGACTTCGAGTACGAGCTGCAGATGGCCCAGATGAACATCGGGCTCGCCGGGGTGGAGACCCTCTTCATGCCGACCAGCCCGGAGTACTCGTTCCTCTCGTCCAGCCTGATCAAGGACGTGGCGAAGTGGGGTGGCGACGTCTCGCCGCACGTGCCGGACGTGGTCCGGCAGCGGCTGCGGGAACGGCTGCGTCCCGGCACCTGAGCCTCGACACCGGAGGGCGCCGTACCCGGTCGGTGACCCGCCGTCGCGCGCGACGCGCGTCGTCCCGCGGTCCGCGCCGGACGGTACCGGCCCCGGCCGTGGGGGAGGCGACCGTCGGGAAGGCGGGTCGAGGTTGTTTCGGAGGCGGGCCGTGACCAGCGGCGTCGGGCGTGCGACGCGCCGGCCCCGGGCCGGTCGGACCTCGGCGGGAGGCCGCACCGCATCATGGTGGGCAACAACCCGGTCCGACGCCTCATCATGTAGGTCGACCGAAGCAACGACGGGAGTGAGGTACCGGTGGACCCGCTCGATCGCATAGACGAGATCATCGGCATGGTGGAGGCGGCACGTTCCGTCCCGATGTCCCGCAACAATGCCGTGATCGACCGCGCCGAGCTGATCGCCGCCCTGGAGGAACTGCGTGCCGAGCTGCCTGTCGAACTGCGCCGGGCCGCGGCACTGCTGGAGGAACGTGACAAGATCGTCGAGGCCGGCAAGCGCGAGGCGGAACGGATCATCAGCGAGGGCGAGGCGGAACACGCCCGGCTCGTCTCGGTCAACGAGATCACGGTCTCCGCCGAGCACGAGGGCGCCCGGATCATCGCGGAGGCCCGGGCCGAGGCCCAGCGGCTCCGCGAGGAGGTCGACGACTACGTCGACACGGCACTGGCCAACTTCGAACAGTTCCTGACCAGGGCGCTCGCCTCCATCGAGCGCGGCCGGGACAAGATGCACGCCCTGCGGGAGATCGGCTCGTTCGCGGCGGAGGAGAACGAGCGGCCCCTGCCGTTCTGACCCGGTCTGTCCGGCTCGCCGCGGGGCCGACACGCCGGTCCGGGGCGCCGGGGCGGCGACCCGGTTCGACGCTGCGCCCGCTGCTCGGGTAACGTGATTCGGCGGTCTCGCACAGGCCGGAGTCTGACTATGCCCAAGCATCCGCCGACCAACCTGGATCCCAGGTCGCCGCTGGTCCTCGACACGACGGACCTGCCGCGCCGACCTGGCAACCTGCGTACGGTCGAACGGACGGTGCCGGCACCGGCGGACCTCGGCCTGGAGTTGATCGGTGTGCCGGAGGGCGCCGACCTGAGCCTCGACCTGAGGCTTGAGTCGGTGTCCGAGGGTGTCCTGGTCTCCGGGACCGTCACCGGCCCCGTCGAGGGGGAGTGCGGTCGCTGCCTGCGCCCGATCACCGACTCGCTGGTCGTCACCATCCAGGAGCTGTACGCCTACGAGGACAGCACCACGGACCAGACCGCCGACGAGTTCGAGGTGGGCCGGATGCAGGGCGACCTGATCGACCTGGAACCGGCGCTCCGGGACGCGGTGGTGCTCGCGCTGCCGAACAACCCGGTGTGCCGCCGGGACTGCCCGGGACTGTGCCCCGAGTGCGGGGTGCACCGGGACGAGCTGCCGGCCGACCACAGCCACCAGCAGCTCGACCCCCGCTGGGCAGGCCTGTCGCAACTGATCCGTCAAGAGGAGTAGGAAGAACCGTGGCCGTCCCCAAGCGCAAGATGTCGCGCAGCAACACCCGGTCCCGCCGGGCGCAGTGGAAGACCACGGCGGTCCCGACCGTGGCCTGCCCGCAGTGCAAGTCGCCCAAGCTGCCGCACGCGGCCTGCACCGTCTGCGGTACCTACAACGGCCGCCAGGTCATCGAGGTCTGATCCGGAACGCGTGTGACGCCTCCGACCTCCGGTCGGGCGGCGCAGACGCCCTGGCGACTGCCCGGTGTGCCGGCTCCCGTCGACGCCGACCGCCGCCCGGCGGCCGGCGTACCCGTGGAGCCGGGTACCGTGCGGATCGCCGTCGACCTCCTCGGCGGGGACGATGCTCCCGCCGTCGTGGTTGACGGCGCTCTGCGGGCGTTCAACGCCGACCCGGATCTGCGTCTGCTACTCGTCGGCCCCCCCGAGGTAGCCGACGGGCTGGTTGCCGCACTCCGCCCCGCCGACCGCGACCGGATCGCGGTCCGGCCGGTCCGCCGTGCCGCGGCCCTGACCGGGGACGCCGCCACCCTCGCCCGATCGACCAGCACCGTCGGCGCCGCGGTCGCCGCCGTCGTCGAGGGGGCGGCCGACGCCGTCGTCTCGGCCGGTTCGACCGCTGCCACGGTCACCGCCGCCGTCCTCGGCCTCGGCCGCTGGCCCGGCACGCGTCGCCCCGCGTTGGTCGCCACCCTGCCGGCCCTCAGCGGCCCGGTCGCACTGTTGGACGTCGGCGGCTCGCTGGAGGCGCGACCGACGACGCTGACCCGGCACGCCGTCCTCGGCGCGGCGTACGCCGCGGTCGCCCACAACGTGGTCCAGCCCCGGGTCGGCCTCCTCTCGATCGGCACCGAACCCGGCAAGGGCGACCGGGCCCGCCGGGCGGCCGAGCCGGCCCTCGCCGTACAGGCGTTACCGGCCGGCGCCCGCTACGTCGGACTCGTCGAGGGGTACGACGTCGCCTCCGGCGCGCGGGCCGACGTGGTCGTCACCGACGGGTTCACCGGAAACGTCCTGCTCAAGGGGATCGAGGGGGCGTACGCGCTGGCCGGGGGCGCGCCCGCCGGTCTCGGCGTCCCCCGCGCCGCCGCCCTGCTCGGCGTCGCCGGGGTCGTGGTGGTCTGCCACGGCGCGGCCCGGGACGACGACGTCGCCTCCGGCATAGCGCTCGCCGCCCACCTGCACCGCCGCCGGGTGATTCCGGCGGTCGTGACCCTGCTCGCCGAACTGGACGGGGCCATCCGCACCACCGACACCGAGGTAGGCGCATGAGCGAGGACGACGCGCGAGACGGCCAGCTCGGTTGCCCGGGCCACGGCTACGAGCAGAGCGAGGAGAGGCGATGACCAAGGAGAAGCGGCGGCGACCGCCGATCACGCACCTGGAGGAGGCGTTCGGCGTCGCCCTGGACCCGGAGCTGCTGGAGCGGGCCCTGACCCACCGCTCGTTCGCGTACGAGAACGGCGGCCTGCCGACCAACGAGCGGCTGGAGTTCCTCGGTGACTCCGTCCTCAGCGTCGTGATCACCACCGCGCTCTTCCACAACCACCCCGACCTGCCCGAGGGGCAGCTGGCGAAGCTGCGGGCGAGCGTGGTCAACATGCGCGCGCTGGCCGACGTGGCCCGCCGGCTGGGCCCGGTCGGCCTCGGACCGTACCTGCTGCTCGGCAAGGGCGAGGAGGCCACCGGGGGCCGGGACAAGGCGAGCATCCTCGCCGACACCCTGGAGGCCCTGCTCGGGGCGATCTATCTCCAGTACGGGCTGGACACCGCCTCCACCGTGATCCACCGACTCTTCGACCCGCTGATGAAGGAGTCGGCCGGGCGGGGCGCGGCGCTGGACTGGAAGACCAGCCTCCAGGAGTTGACCGCCGCACTCGGGCTCGGCGTCCCGGAGTATCGGATCGACGAGGCGGGACCCGACCACGCCAAGACCTTCACCGCCTGGGTGGTGGTGGCCGGCCGCCGGTACGGCGGCGCCGACGGCCGCAGCAAGAAGGAGGCCGAGCAGCGGGCCGCCGAGGCGGCCTGGCGTACCCTGTCGGAGCGAAACGCCGACCCGGAGGGCGGCGCCGAGGCCGACGGCGGTGCGGCCGAGCCGGGTGCCGGTGGCGTCGAGCCGGGCGGCGCCGAGGGCGCCGCGAGCTGATCGGGGTCGTACACATGCCTGAGCTGCCCGAGGTGGAGACGGTTCGGGACGGTCTGGCGCGCTGGGTGACCGGCCGGCGGATCGCCGCCGTCGAGGTGCGGCATCCCCGTGCCATCCGCCGGCACCTCGCCGGCCCCGAGCACTTCGCCGGGGTCCTCACCGGGCGGACGATCGTCGGCGCCCGGCGGCGCGGCAAGTACCTCTGGCTTCCGCTGGACAGCGGGGACGCGCTGGTCGGGCACCTGGGCATGTCCGGACAGCTGCTGATCCAGCCGGCCGATGCCGCCGACGAGACCCATCTGCGGGTCCGGTTCACCTTCGCCGACGGTGGTACGCAACTCCGCTTCGTGGACCAGCGCACCTTCGGCGGCCTCTCGGTCTCCGCCGGCGGTGCGACCCTTCCGGCGGAGATCGCACACATCGCCCGGGACCCGATGGACCCGGAGTTCTCCGACGCCGGGTTCGTCGCCGCGGTCCGGCGGCGACGCACCCAGATCAAGCGGGCGCTGCTCGACCAGACCCTGATCTCCGGGGTCGGCAACATCTACGCCGACGAGGCGCTGTGGCGGGCGAGGCTGCACGGCACCCGGCCCACCGAGACACTCACCGGGCCGACGATCACCCGGTTGCTCGGCCACGTCCGGGACGTCCTCGGCGAGGCGATCGCCCAGGGCGGAACGAGCTTCGACGCCCTCTACGTCAACGTCAACGGCGAGAGCGGCTACTTCGCCCGCGACCTGAACGTCTACGGTCGGGAAGGGCTGCCCTGCCGCCGCTGCGGCACGCCGATCCGGCGCGAGGCGTTCATGAACCGGTCGTCGTACAGCTGTCCGCGCTGCCAGCCCCGACCCCGTACCGTCCGGACGCCGGCCCGCTGACCCCGGGTCCGCAGGGCGGGTGTGGCGCGACCGCCCGCACGCAGGCCAGGCGCACCCTCGGCGGTGGTCGTACGGCGGACTCAGGCGGTGGCGCCGAAAACCTGGGTCCAGTAGAGCCGACCGTCGGCGCCGGTGGCCACTCCCACCCCCATGGCCCGGGCCGCACAGTTGAGGATGTTGGCCCGGTGCCCCGGGCTGTTCATCCAGCCCGCCATGACCGCCTCGGCGGTGGGGTAGCCCACGGCGACGTTCTCGCCGAGCGGACTGTCGTACCCGGCCCGGCGGGCCCGTTCCACGAACGTGCTGCCGTCGCTGCCGGTGTGGGACATGGTGGCGTGCGCGGCCTGGTCCTGGCTGTGCAACCGGGCCGCCTCGGCGAGCCGGCTGTCGATGACGACGGGGCCACAGCCGTTCGCGGCGCGTTCCCGGTTGACGATCTCGAGTACCTGGGCGGCCTCCTGACTCTCCCCGCCCCCACCCTCGTTCCCGCCGCCGCTCGACCTCGTCGGCGTCCCGGCGGTCGTCCGACGCGGTGTCGGGCTGGTGGTGGTCCGGGCCGGCGTGGCCCGGGTGGTGGCGCTCGGCCTCGGGCTCGGCCGGGCCGTGCTGGCGGTGGGGGTCGGGCCGGTCTCGGCGCCGACGTCGGCGGAGACGTCAGGACGGGGCACCGCGCCGTCCGGCTGTCCCGGCACCGCCGCACCCGGTGCCGCCGCACCCGGTGCCGCCGCCTCGGTGCCGAGACCGGCGGGTGTGCCGGACGGGCGGCCCGGCAGCAGGGCTGTCCCGGCGCCGAGGGCTCCGAGCAGGGCGGCGAGCACGACCCCGAGGAGTACCGGGCCCCGGCCCCGGCTCCGGCGGCGGTGACGCCCGCCCCGGCCGGTCCGGGCGGCGTCACCGGGGTGAGGTACGGCGGTGCCGTCCCGGTTCCGACGGCGCGGGCCGGCGGCGGATTCCCGTGTCCTCGCCCGTCGCCCCCGTCCGTCCTGTCCTCTGTCCGGTTCGAAGAAGCCCAGCTCGGCCAGGAGCCGGTCGGTGTGCGCCGCGCGCCGGTCGTCGTCGGGGAAGGGGTGTCGGGCCGGTGGCGCGGGCCGGGGGTCACCTCCGTCCCGGTCGACCGGGTTGCCGTCCCCGGTCCGGTCGACCGGGTCGTTCCACCCGTGCACGTCCGCGCCTCCTCCGTCTCGCCGGCCGCGGGCTCCGGCTGGTCGAGCCGGGTGCCACGACGTCCCGCTCCTGCCGTGCGGACGCTACGCGTGCCCTCTGGCCTGGGGCAACGCGGCTAAGGAAGATCTAAGGTGCCGCAGAGCAGAGGCGTCGGAAGGCCGTGGGGCCAGGCCGGTGTCGCGCCGGAGATCGACGGGCGTGTAACCCTGTGTGTCCGATCGGGGGATCCGGCGCGGGTCCGGCGACAACCTCCGGATCTGCGAGCTTCGCGACACACAGGTGGTCCAATCCGGCGGAACTTGACTGAGCCGGGGCATCGGCACACTATGGAGATGTCGCCAGTCGCGCCCGACCATGCCTGCGTTTGTTCGGCGGGCGGGGAGTCGCGAACGAGTTGGGCGCGCGTTGGCCGGCCTTTCCGGCAGCGCATTACAAGGAGACGATATGGCGAAGGCCCTCTACGGCCACGTGGGCGCGGCGCCCGACCGGCGTCTGCTCGACGAGGTCACTCGACTACGTGC
>CALGAM010000048.1 GCA_937951935.1 uncultured Micromonospora sp.
CCTCGACGCCGTGGCGGCCTGGGCACGGGCGGAGGTGGAGATCGGCAATCCCGGCGCGGTGATCGGCCCGCTGACCGTCCTGGTCGGTGAGTATCCGCTGGCCGAGTTTCTGGTCGCCGCCCTGATGCGGGCGATGCACGCCGCCGGCCGTACCGCCGAGGCGCTCGACTACTTCGCCCGCACCCGGCGCCGGCTGGTCGAGGAGGTCGGGATCGAGCCGGGGGCCGAGCTGCGCGGCGTTCACCGGGCCGTCCTGCGCGGCGAGGCCGTCGGTGCGCCAGGGAGGAGCGCGCCCGTCCCCTGGGTGCCGTTGTCCCACCGGAGTCCCACGCGCCTCGCGCAGGCCGGCTGAGGAAAGATCAGGACCGTTTCCGCCGCCGGCGGTGACCGCTGCTCGTCCCCGTCCCGTGTGCACCCGTCCGGCCGTCTTCGGGGCCTCGGGCGCCCCGCGCGGAGGGTACGTCGGTGGGGGCGGGCATCCGGTGCGCCCGTGACGTCCCGGGCTGTCCGACCAACTCCCCGAGATAGGCGTCGAGCTGCGCGATCATCTCCTCGGCGTCGAGGTGTCCGGCGAGCACGTGCACGCTCAGCCCGTCGACCAGGGCATGCAGCCGGCGGGCCAGCGACTCCACCGTCGCGGTGTGTGGGGCGAGGAGGCCCTTGGCGTCGAGGTCCCGGATCAGGGCCAGGCACAGGTCGTACATGCCCGTGAAGTGCAGGCGCTGGACCCGGGCGAGTGCGGGATCACCGAGCCCGAGGGCGAGGAAGGCGAAGGCGATCGACGCCTCGGTGTGCCGGTTCGCGTCGGCCGGCATGGTCTGCAACAGGACGTCGCGGACGACCTCGCGCGGGCTGCCCACGTACCGCGTGGTCGAGATCCGCGTCGCCACCTTGTCGATGACCAGTTCGCAGGCGAAGGCGAGCAGCTCGGCGCGCGTGGAGAAGTAGTGGCGGAGCGCTCCGGTCGACCACCCGGACTCGGCGGCGACGGTGCGGATGGAGACCTGGTCGACGCCGTCCCGGGCGATCACCCGCCAGACGGCCTCGGCGAGCTCGCGGCGACGAAGGTCGTGATCGACGATCTTCGGCATGGCGCCACTTTACCGCACGATCGTGCTATAAAGAAGTAACACGAGTGTGCGACAAAGGGTTGGTCATGATCGTCGGTCTGATCGTCGGGGGTGAGATCGCCTTCTGGGCGTTGCTGGTGGCCGGTCTGGCGGCGCGCTACCTTCTCCGGGCCCGGAGGCTCAGCACGGCCCTGCTGATCGCCGTACCCCTCGTCGACGTGGTCGTCCTGGGCGCGTCACTGGTCGACCTGCGCCGTGGCGGTGATCCCTCGGTGGCCCACGGCCTCGCGGCGATCTACCTCGGGGTGTCGGTCGCCTTCGGTGGTCAGCTGATCCGCTGGGCGGACCAACGGTTCGCGTACCACGTCGGTGCCGGGCCGGCTCCGGCCCGGCCGCCGCGCACCGGCCGCGCCCACGCGGCGTACGAACGTCGCCAGTGGCTCCGGCACCTGCTCGCCTACGTGGTCGCCGCCGCCGTCCTCGGGCTGTTCACCCTGCTGCTGGGGGGCGAGGTGACCCGTACGGTGCGGATGTGGGGACCGCTCGTGCCGTGGGGGATGGTTCTGGTCGTGGACTTCCTGATCTCGTTCAGCTACACGCTGGTTCCGCGCCGGACCAGGAGCTGAGTCACCGCCCGAGGCGCGGTCGCGGCCCGGCGGTCACGGACTCGACCGCCGATGTTGTCGACATTCTGTGAGGGGTCGTTTTTCGCACAGGTTGAACCGTCAACGGGTGTATCCGCCGCTACCGGCGCTGGTCGCCGTACGCGAGACCGTGCGTGGGCAGCCGCATCGACAGTCGTCGTGCGACAATCGGTAACTGCGCTGTGACCGTTTGCCCGACTTGACTGATAGTTGAGGGTGTGGCCTACTAGGTCAACGGAGGAGTAACGGCGATATTGCTGCGGTGTTACGAATCGCGCCGTACTGCCCGAGCGGTTGTGCAATCTCGACGGGGAGGTGGGAATGTCCGGCACCCACGACTCCGTGCTTGCAGAGCGGCTGGACTATCTCTTCCGCAACAGCCGTCCCCGAGGGCGCCGGTGGACCAACGACGAGGTTGCTGCGGAAATCAAGAAGGAGCATCCGAACATCAAGGTCAGCGGCGCGTACCTGTCGGCACTGCGCAATGGGAAACGTCTGCGGCCCTCGCCGGAGCTCCAGGTGGCGCTGGCCAAGTTCTTCGGTGTCTCCCCGGCATACTTCTTCGACCGTGACTACGCGGACCGGGTCAGCGCCCAGCTCGCCACACTGAACGAGTTGAGCCAGTCAGGAATCCGTGCCATCGCGTTGCGTGCCGTCGGTCTGCCCGAGGAGAGCCTCCAGGCGATCGCCGCCGTCCTCGACCAGGTCCGCGCGCTCCAGGGCCTCCCGCCGGTCCGGGACGAGGACGACAGCGCCGGGTGACGCGCGTGCCCGTCGTTGGGCCCAGGGCCGGAATCAGGCGTGCACCGTGGACCGGCACAGCCCTTCAGGCGCTGGTCTTTTCCTCGGTGCCGCGAGCCGAGAGTTTTCATGATCGCCGAGAGGTCCACCCGAGTTCCCCGCCCGCGTGATAGAGCCCACTCCCGCGACCCACACTTCTGAGGCGTGCCAACCGGCCGCACGACCGCCCTGGGCTGCGGTTCGAAGGGCTGATGAGACAAACCTATTGAAAGAGTTGACAGTAACGGCAAGAATGCCGTGAGCGATCAACTGCCGGTTGCTGTCGTGAAGACATGGCGGACGGGGGTGTCCCTATGGAGGTTGCCAGGCCGCGATGTGGTGCGCGTCCACCGGTCTTGGCTGGTAGGGGGTTTCGGCGTGCGGCGCCGCGCGTGGGACGTCGACTCGTTGGCGGACAGGATCAGGCAGTTGGCTCGGAGGCGCCAGCGGACCGAGACCCTGCCGCCGTCGCCCGGCATCGGGGTTGGCACCCGGGCAACCGGTTGGTCGCGCAGCGGGATCGGCAGCAGCCTCGGCGTAGCCACGCGCACCAGATCCACCCACCCAGCCGGGGTGTCGACGCCGGGATCCGCCCACCGCTGCCGGCGCGCCCGGACACCGTCGGCATCCGTCGTTGATGTCGGCGCCGGCCGGCGTCGCCGGTACCGAGTGCCGCCGACCTCGTCGTATCCACGTCCCCGCGTCGCTGTGGTCGCCTCGGCCGCCGGTTCGGGGTCGGGCCGCCGTTAGTCACGTCACGATGCGACCAACACCAGGCAGTTCTGGCAGGTCCTCGTCAGTGGTCCGCCGCCACCTGACTCGGTGCCGATAAGCCCGGGATCGCGACCATGCGCCCGGGATCGTCGGTGTGTCGGGGGTGAAAGAGTCAAGCCGAGCCGGGCGGCCACGGGACCCGGACTGGGGACGTCATGGAAGACACCGGGGGGAAATCGTGGCACGAATCGCAGAGCAGTTTCCGGATCTCCGGTATCCCGGTTTGCCGCCCCGCCTCTACATCAACCGGCTACGCCGGTTGTGTGAGCTTCGGTTGGCCAAGCTGAGTATTTCGAACACGAGTGACGTCCTCGCCCTGTGCGACGAACTCGGCCGGCAGCGTGGACGCCCGATACGGCTCGTGCCTGTCGCGATGCGCGTGTCGCGGCCCTGTGGCCTGTGGATCATGACCGAGGATACCGATTTCATCTGCTATGAGGCCGAAACCACGAAGTTTCACCAACAGCACATCATCTACCACGAAATCGGTCACATCCTGTGTAACCACCGTGGCACCGGGCCCGTCGACGCCGCGACCGCGCGTCAGCTCTTTCCGGACCTGGACACGGGACTCGTGCGGGACATGCTGGGCCGTACCGGGTACGGCGACACGCAGGAGCAGGAGGCGGAGATGATGGCAAGCCTGATCCAGGCCTCCTCGCCGCGACATCCCGTGCCGAAACCGGGCCGGGGCTTCCTGGGCAGTCTCGCGGCGGTGCTCGGCCTCGGGTAGCTGGCTGAGCTGGCAAACATGCTTGAGACGGTCAGAACCCTCGGCGCCGAACTCGAGGTCGTCAGCGTCGTCTGTATGGGGCTGGTGCTGCTCCTGCGTCTGCCCGATGTGGTACGGCCCGGACAGCTGCGCGTCCTGTGGGCGGCGGTCGCCACGGCCGCCGCCGCGATCGCGCTCAACCTCGACGTCGTGACGGAGGCGATCTCCGTGGTGGCCGGGCTGACCCATCTGAGCACCCTGGCGCGAGACCTGTGCGGCGTCGTCGCGGTCGTGGCCGTCGTGTACTTCGTGTTGGTGACCGCCGTGGCGGATCGTCGCGTCCGCTGGCTGCTCGGTGGGGCGGGGGCGGTCGTCGTCGTGGGTCTCGTGGTGTTGGACCTGGTCGCACCATCCCACGCGGAACACCGCACTCCGGTCGACGGCTGCCCGATACCCTGTCCCGCGTACTGGGCTGTCCTGGCCCTCGTCCATCTCGCCGCCGACGTCTCGATGGCGCTGCTGTGCTGGAGGTACGGCCGAAGCGGCGAGAATCCCCTGCTTCGCCTCGCGCTGCGGCTGTTCGGTCTTGGCGCGACCTTCTTCGTGCTGTTCTGGGCTTCCGCGATCACCTACCTCGTGGCGCGGCTGGCCTGGATCCCCGCGTTCTTCGGGTTGCTGGTCGGCTGCGGTGGACTGTTCCTGGCCGCGGCGGTCTCGGTGCCGCTGGCGCAGAGCCTCCGTACCCGGCTGACCGACCTGCGCAGTTACTGGCTGCTGTGGCCGCTCTGGCGGGACCTCGTCGAGGCGGTGCCACGCATCGCGCTGGTCCATCCCCGATCACGGCTGTGGGATCTGCTCAGCGGCATACGCCCGTTGGGTCTCCTGCTCTATCGGCAGGTCATCGAGATCCGTGACGCGATCCTGGTGATGGCCGACCACACCGCGCCGGAGGTCGTCCGGGCCGCCCGGGACCATGTCGCCGCCACGGACCTCAGGGGCAGGACCGCCAGCGCCGCGGTGATGGCCTGCTGGGTCGAGGTGGCCCGGCTCGGCGGGCGTGACGGCTCCGCACGACGGTGCGATCTGCCGGCCGTCGCCGAGCACGGTGGGGAGAACCTCCCCGCGGAGATCGGCTTCCTGCTCACCGTGGCACGGGTCCGCCGGTCCGCGCTGGTGAGGTCGTTCGTCGAGGCGATTGTGTCCGGCTCGGGACCGGGGTCGCGATCCTGCCCGTGCAGGACCAGTAGTTGAGAAAACCTCCGTCGCTCTCAACTGCTGGTTGACAAACGAAGATATTCATCGATAGTCTCGGCCTCGTAAATCAACCATCAGCCCAAGTCGTCTGGGCAGATTCAACCGGCAGTTGAATTCGCCTGTGTTACGCAGCCATGACGAGTGGTTGTGGGAGCGACTCGTGTCCCATGCGCCCCGGGCCCCGTGCCCCCGATGCCGTGCCCCGGTGCACCAGCCGCGACTGGTGCCCGACCCGACCGTGTGCTCCGAGTGCGCCCGGCACGAACCGACCGGCGCGGTGGAGCGGCTCGCCCGACCGCACGCCGTCAGGTCGGTGCAGCCGTCGCCGTACGCGGCGGAGAACGCCGACCCGCCCGGCCTCGTCGACCCGATGCCCTGTCCCGGGCAGAGCGTGTGTCGCGCGGCGACGCACCCACCTCGACGGGGTGCCGTGCCGCCGGGGCCGTCGTGTGGGCCTCGGACCAGGCACAGGCGATCGACCGCGTGCGGCGCGCGCCCGCCGGGTGCCGCGTCGCAGGGCCCGGGACACGCGCCACGGCACCCCGTGCGCACGTCCTGTTGGCCGACGGCCGGTACCGCGTCGCGAGCCACACGTCGCGCAGGTGGACCGCGTCCTGGCGGCACGAGCCGCGCCAGCGGCCGGCGATCCAATCCGCGTCGGGCGCGCACGACCCGTACCCGGGTCGATGGCGTCACGACGCGACGGTCAGTTGTCCCGACACACCAAGACGGGAGACGCAAGTGGACAGCAGCTCATTTCTGGACCGGTTGACGCTGTTCGGTGATGCGGACGCGGTGGTCTTCGGCGGGCGCACGTACAGCTACAAGGACCTGCTCCGTTCGGTGGACGACTGGCGCGACTTTCTCGTCGGTCACGGGATCGCCGCCGGCGACGTCGTGTCGATCGAGGGGCGGTCGTCCGTGCACATGTGCGCGGGGCTGATCGCGCTGGTCGAGCGCGGCGCCATCGTCGTACCGCTGACGCCGCTGCCACCGGCGAAACGGCAGGAGTTCCACGAGGTCGCCCAGATCGAGGTGATCATCCAGGTCGGGGACGACGGCGAACGCACCTGCGAACGTACCGGGGTCCGGGCCGACCACGAGCTGTACGGGCGGCTGCGCGGCGAGGGACATCCCGGACTCGTCCTGTTCAGCTCCGGGACCTCGGGCCGGTCCAAGGCGTCCGTGCTCGACTTCGACAAGGTGTTGGGCCGCTACGGCGAGCCCCGGCGCCCGCAGCGCATCCTGTCCTTCCTCAACCTCGACCACATCGGCGGGATCAACACCCTGCTGCACACCCTCAGCCAGGGCGGCGCCATCGTCACCGTGGGGGACCGGACGCCGGACGGGGTGTTCGCCACCATCGCCGAGCACCGCGTCGAGGTGCTGCCGACGACGCCGACGTTCCTCAACATGGTGCTCATCTCGGGCGTCCTGGAGCGCTACTCCACCGAGTCGCTGAAGCTGATCACGTACGGCACCGAGCCCATGCCGCTGCGCACCCTGCAGCGGCTCAAGGCGGCGCTGCCGAACGTGCGGTTCAAGCAGACCTACGGTCTGTCCGAACTGGGCATCCTGCCGACGCGCTCGCGCAGCGACGACACCCTGTGGGTGAAGATCGGCGGTGCCGGATTCGAGTACAAGATCATCGACAACGTGCTGTGGATCCGGTCGAACATGGCCATGCTGGGCTACCTGAACGCCCCGGCGCCGTTCGACGAGGACGGGTTCTTCAACACCCAGGACGTGGTCGAGACCGACGGCGACTACATCCGGATCCTCGGACGCCGGTCGGAAATCATCAACGTGGGCGGCGAGAAGGTCTACCCCGCCGAGGTGGAAAGCGTCCTGTTGGAGCTTCCCAACATCGCCGAGGTGACCGTCTCCGGCCAACCCAGCCACATCACCGGCATGGTGGTGAAGGCGACCGTGCAGCTCGTCGAGGAGGAGGACGAACGGTCGCTGCGGAAGCGCATCCGGCAGCACTGCCGCGAGCGACTGGAACCGTACAAGATCCCCGCGGTCATCGAGGTGTCCACCGCGGCACAGCACTCCGACCGGTTCAAGAAGATCCGGAGCGCGGTGTGAGCGCGGCAGACGTCGAGCGCACGACGGCGCCGGAGAACGGCGCAGCGGTCAACGGTGGTACGGCGCCGGACAACGGCAGGGTCGCGGTCGTCAGCGGCGGCAGCCGCGGTCTCGGCCGGGTGTTGGTCGAACGGTTGCTCCGGGACGGCTGGCGGGTCGCGACGTTCAGCCGGAACGCCAACGAGTTCACGGAGAAGACGGCGGCCGAGTTTCCCGAGAGGTTCTGGTGGACGTCGGCCGACCTGACGAACTCCCAGGAACTGCGGGACTTCGTCGCCGCGGCGGTCCGCCGTTTCGGCCGGATCGACCTCCTCATCAACAACGCCGGAGTGCTCCACCAGGAACTGCTCCTCACCCTGTCCCCAAAGAAGATCGACTCACTGATCGCCGCCAACCTGACCGCGCCGATCACCCTGGCGCACGCCTGCGCCAGGGCGATGAGCCGCAACGGCGGTGGCACGATCGTCAACGTCTCGTCCATCAACGCCATCCGCGGCTACCGGGGGGTCTCGGTCTACTCGGCGGCCAAGGCCGGCCTGGACGCGTTCGGTCGGAGTCTCGCCCGGGAACTCGGAGCGCTCAACATCCGGGTCAACTCGCTGGTTCCGGGCTTCTTCGACAGCGACATGACCGCCGGGGTCACGGCGGAGAACCGCGAGCGGATCCGCCGGCGCACCCCGCTCGGCCGACTCGCCGACATCAACGAGATCGCCGATGTCGCCATGTTTCTCGGCTCGCCGGCCTCGTCGTTCATCACCGGTCAAACCATCGTCGTCGACGGAGGGATCACATGCTGAAGAACATCGACGTCCGGAGCGTGGTGCTGCGCGAGATCAGCGACCTGCTCCTGGAGGAGGCCGACGACGTCGGGACGGTCGACGGGCAGGACCAGCTGCACGCACTCGGACTCAACTCGCTGCTGCTGGCGCGGCTGCTCGTCCACCTGGAGGGAGAGATCGGGATCGACCCGTTCGCCGACGGCGACCGGACGGTGTCGGACATCCGCACGGTGGACGACCTCGTCGACGCCTACGAGGCCGCGCTCGGTGCCGGCACCGCGGCCGGGCGGTGAGCCGGATGGGCACGACCACCGCCACGACCCGGACCCAGCTGGCGTACGGGTCGGTCGACGACTACCTCGGCCCCGCCGAGACGCGGTTCTTCGGCCGGGGCTTCCAACGGGCCGAGTACCAGATCAGCGAGGTACGTGTGCAGCCCGGCCGGGAGGACCGGCCCGAGGTGCGGGCCACCGTGTCCGTCAGCTACCCGGCGGACTGGTCCAGGAAGCGTGACAACATCGATCTGCGTCCCCACCTGAGCACCGTCGACATGCTCGTGCTCGGGGTGCAGTTCAGCGAGGTGGCCCTGCTGCACACGTACGAACTGGACGAGGAGCAGCGCCGGGACCTCTGGGTGCGCAAGGTGACGCTCACCGCGGGCACCACGCCGCAGGAGGAGCTGACCGGGCTGACGGGATCGGCGGTGCCGCGGGAGACCCGGCCCGCCCCGGACTCCGCCGACACCCAGATCTCGGTCTTCGACTGCGCGGTGGGCGTGATGCGGGCGCGGGTGGAGATCGAACACCCGACACGCCAGGCCCGTGCCGCGACCGGCACCTACTCGTCCCTGGAGGACGTGCTGGGTGCCCCGGGGCTCCGCTACTACGGCGACGGCTTCAAGCTGCGTCGACAGTACGTCGAGAACGTCCGGGTCGACATGACCGAGCTCAGGGCGACAGCGGACGTGCGGCTCGACCCGGCCGGCAGCGAGTCGGCGACGCGGGGCGTGGACGGCCGCTACCAGCCGTCCGTGTCGCTGGTCGACTGCTTCGTGACGAACCTGCAACTGGCGCAGGTGCTGATGTACGAGCTGGACGGGGTGCCACGGCAGGAGAGCAACACGCTGTGGATGCTCCGGACGGTGCTCGACGCGGCGAAGCCGGTGCGTCCCTTCGGGGAGGCACTGCCGACGGAGGTCGCCATCACCGGCAAACACCTGGTGCCGCTGCGCGGCGGCACGTGGCGCAACGTCGAGATCAGGGGCGGCTGCGGTGGCGTGGATCTGCGCGCCTCGTTCGCCCACGAACTCCCGGCCGCGGCGGCGGCCGTAGCCCGCTGAGTTCCCCCCAACCCGAGATCGCAGAAACCGATTCCACCGGCCAGTTGGGCCCCGACCCCGAGGACGTCAGATGAAGCTCGCCATATCCGGCACCTACTCCTCCGGCAAGACCCGGACCGTGATGGCACTGTCGCACTACACCGGGATCCCGCGCACCCTCGCGCTGACGATCCGCGAGATCATGCCGGAGGCAGTCCCCGGCAAGCGGCTGGCGGAGGTCACCCCGGCCGAGTTCCTGCAGCTGATGATGCGCCGGCACGTCGGGCGGGCCGTACACGAGGCTCTCCTGGGCGACAACTTCATCTCCGACGGCTCGTCCCTGCAGGAGTGGCTGTACGGCAAGGCCCGCGTCATCCACGGCATGAACCCGAACGAGACGGCCGACCTGGACGAGGTGCCCGTCGTCGACGACCAGGAGATGCTCTTCTTCGAGAAGGTCGTGGACCAGTTCGGGCACGCGATGCGCCAACACGTCAAGGGCACCTTCGACGCCTTCGTCCACCTGCGGCACGAACTGCCGATCGTCGCCGACGGCCACCGGCCGATGAACGCGAAGTTCCGCGACACGATCGACAAGATGCTGCTGGCCACCCTCGACGAGCTGAAGATCCCCTACCACGTGGTGGGCGGGTCGTTCCCCGACCGCCTCAACGCCATCGTGGACCTGTTCCAGCTGCCCCGGGTGCGGCCGATCGAGGAGGCCATCGCCCTGGCCAACGAGGACTACGCGCGGATCGACAAGCGGCTGGAGACCGAGCGGGCCAAGGTCGCGGTCGCCGGATGACGGCCGGATCTCGCGCCATCACCCCACATGGCACGGCGCTCGCCGTGTGACGACACCCCACGATCGCAGGAGAGGAAGGAAACGATGGAGATCCCTCGCGGGACGTCGCTCGAGGCGCGCAAACAGCGCATCGCGTTGCTGTTCGAGGAGATCATCACCAACGGGAAGCTGGAGCTGGCCGACGAGATCTTCGCCGAGGACTTCTACTGGCCGCAGTTCGACCTGCGCGGTCCCGAGGGGGTGCGGACCTGGGTCAGGGCGTTCCGGACCGCCTTCCCCGACATCAGCGACAAGGTCCAGGAACAGATCGCCGAGGGTGACGTCGTCGTCACCCGGGTCGAGTGCATCGGAACCCAGCTCGGGCCGTTCCGTGGCCTGCCGCCCAGCGGCAAGCGCGCCACCTTCACCGCGGTCGGCATCGACCGGTTCCGCGGCGAGAAGGTGGTGGAGCGCTCGGCGCACTTCGACATCGCCGACCTGATGCGTCAGCTCGGTCACAAGACGCTCGAGGTTCCCCCGGTCAACCGTCCCTGACACCCACGCCGGGCAGCGGTCGGCCCGAACAGGGCCGACCGCGCCGGCCTACCCGAGGAGATGACGTGTGAAGCCGACGCCGTTCGCATACTTCCGGCCCGACACGGTGGAGGAGGCGGTCGCCTGCCTGTCGGCCCACTCGGGCGAGGCACGCGTCCTGGCTGGCGGGCAGAGCCTACTCGCGATGATGCACCAGCGCCTCGTCCGGCCGACGGCGTTGGTGGATCTCGGCAGGATCGGTGGCCTCTGCTTCCTCAGCGCCGACTCCGGCGTGCTCCGTGTCGGCGCGATGACCCGCCACGTCGACATCGAACGGATACGCGACGCCGCGGTGTGCGCGGGCTACGGGGTGCTGCCCGAGACCGCCGGCCTGATCGGGCACCTGCCCATCCGTACCCGGGGTACCTTCGGCGGATCCCTGGCCCACGCCGACCCGCGGTCCGAGTGGTGCCTGCTCGCCGTGCTGCTCGACGCCGAGATCGTGGTACGCGGTGCCGCCGGGGAACGCGTCCTCGACGCGTCGTCGTTCTTCGTCGGCCCGTACCGCACCCGGCTGGGTCCGGACGAGATCGTCGTGGAGGCCCGGTTCCGGTATCCCGCCCCGACCGCCGTGCTGACCGAGTTCGCGGTGCAGCACGGGGGCTATCCGCTGGTCGCCGCCGCGGCGGCGGTCGACCTCGACCCACACGGGCGGATCGGCGCCGCCCGGGTGGCTCTCGGCGGCGTCACCGGCCGCCCCGTCAGGCTGCCGGACGTCGAGATGGCGCTGCTCGGGGAGCGCCCCGACACCGCCCTGTTCGACGCCGCGGGGCGGCTGGCCGTCGAGGCCGTCACGCCGGTCGCCGACGGCGACGACCACGACGACCGCTCGTACCGGCTGGAACTGGCGGCGGCGTTGACCACGAGGGCGGTTCGCGAATCCGTGGCGCGCAACGGTCGCCGATCCCCCGACGGCCGTGAGGTTCCGGACGGCGGCCAGACCTCCGACGGCAGCAACGAGGAGAAGGGAGGGAGGCCATGACCGGCCTCGCCACAGCCACCGTGCCGGTGCGGTTCACCGCCAACGGCACGACGTACGACATTGCCGTCGACCCGCGGCGCAGCCTCGCCGACGTGCTCCGGCGCGAGTGCGGACTGACCGGTACGCCGGTGGGCTGCGAGATCGGCGTCTGTGGGACGTGCACGGTGCTCGTCGACGGCGATCCGGTCCGGGCCTGCCTGATGCTCGCGGTCCAGGCGGACGGCGCGACGGTGGAGACCGTCGAGTCGCTCGCGCGGGACGGCAGGCTGAACGCCCTCCAGGAGGCGTTCCGCGACCGGCACGCGCTGCAGTGCGGCTACTGCACGCCCGGATTCCTGATGCTCGCCACGGCGCTGCTGCGCGAGGAACCCACGCCGAGCAGGGACCGGATCAGGCAGTGTGTGGCGGCGAACCTGTGCCGCTGCACCGGCTACACGCCGATCGTCGACGCCGTCGAGGCGGCGGCGCGCGCGGGCAGGAGTGAGCCGTGAGCGTCATCGGACGGTCGGTTCCACGCCTCGAGGACGAGCGGCTGTTGCGCGGACAGGGGCGGTTCCACGACGACGTGGTCCGCCCGGGGCAGCTGTGGCTGCGGGTGGTGCGCTCCCCGGTGGCGCACGCGCGCATCCGTGGTATCGACACCACCGCGGCCCTGGGCATTCCGGGTGTGGTGGACGTCGTCACCGCGGCCGACCTGGGGGAGATGCCACCCATCCCGCCCCGGCAGCCGGCGCCGGGGATCGACCTCACGCCGTACCTGCAGAGGCCGCTGGCCAGCGGGTTCGTCCGGTACGTCGGCGACCCGGTGGCGGCGGTCGTGGCGGAGGACCCGTACCTGGCGGAGGACGCCGCCGAGCGGGTGGTGCTCGACCTGGAGGAGCTGCCGGTCGCCCTGGACGCGCGGACCGCCGCGGACACCAGGCCGGAGTCCTGGGGCGGCGCGAGCGCGGAGGTCGGGGTCGTCGAGTTCGGCTACGGCGACGTCGACGCCGTCATGGAGTCCGCGCCCCACGTCGTCTCGCTCGACCTGCGTGTCGGACGGCACACCGGTACGCCGTTGGAGCCGCGTGGTCTCGTGGCCGAGTACGACGACCGCACCGGCCGGCTCACCATCTGGGGTGCGGTGAAGGTGCCGCACTTCAACCGCCGGGTGATGGCCCGGATGCTCCGCTTCGCCGAGCACCGTATCCACATGGTGGAGGCGGACGCGGGCGGCAGCTTCGGCATACGTGGCGAGTTCTACCCGGAGGACCTGCTCGTACCGTTCCTCGCCCTGCGCACCGGGCGGCCGGTGAAGTGGAGCGAGGACCGCTACGAGCACATGGTGGCCGCGAACCACGCCCGTGAGCAGGAGCACCGGATCGAGCTGGCGTTCGACGACGAGTACCGCCTTCTCGGCCTGCGCAACGAGGGCTGGCTCGACACCGGTGGCTACATCCGGACACACGGCGTGGTGGTCGCCGCGCTGGCGGCCGGAATGATGGGCGGTCCCTACCGACTGCCGGCCTTCCGCTCGCGGATACACGTCGTCACCACCAACAAGACCCCGGTGGGGACGTTCCGGGCACCGGGCCGGTTCCAGAACAACTTCGTCCGGGAGCACGCCCTCGACGTCGCCGCGACGCGGCTGGGCGTCGACCCGGTGGAGCTACGTCGGCGCAACCTGCTGGACGCGAGCGAGCTGCCGCACCAGCGCCCGATGCACATCTTCGGGGCGCCCATGCTCCTCGACGGTGCGGACCACCTCGGCCACTTCGACAAGGGGATGGTGGCGGTCGACTACGAGGCCTGGCGGGAGGAGGCGCGGCAGGCGCGTGCCTCGGGCCGGCTCGTGGGCACCGGCTGCGCGGTCATCCTGGAGAAGGCGGGACTCGGCCACGACAGTGCCTTCGTGGACGTCGACGTCACGGGGGCGATACGGGTCGCGATGGGCGGGTCGAACGTCGGCCAGGGCATCGAGACCGTCATGGCCCAGATCGTCGCCGAGGAGTTCGACGTCGACCCGTCGACGGTGACGGTGGTGCTCTCCGACACCGACATCCTCCGCGACGGTGCCGGCACGTTCGGCAGCCGGTCGACCGTCGTCGGCGGCATGGCGGTCAGGATGGCGGCCGAGGAGGTGCTGCGCAAGGCCCGGCGCATCGCGGGGGACATCCTCGCCACGGATCCGGACGAGCTGGTGGTACGCGGCGGTGCGGTGGTGTCGTCCCGCGACCCGCAGGCCCGGGTGACACTGGCGGAGATCGCGATGACGGCGCAGACGCCTCGGTACCTGCGTACCGGCGAGGAGCCGGGGCTCGTCGGGCGCGGCACCTACGTCGCCGACGGCATGACCTACCCGTACGGCGCGCACTACGCACAGGTGGAGGTCGACCGGGACACCGGCGCGGTCAGGGTCCTGCGGTACGCCGTCACCTACGAGATCGGCCGGGCCGTCAATCCCGCGCTGGTGCGCGGTCAGCTGGCCGGCGGTGCGGCGCAGGGCATCGGGGGCGCCCTGTTCGAGGAGCTCCGCTACGACGAGCGCGGGATCCCCCAGGCGGTCAACTTCCACACGTACCGGGTGCCGAGGGCCACGGACGTGCCGGAGATACAGGTCGAACTGTTCGAGGACTCCCCGGCGCCGAGTAACCCGCTCGGGTTGCGGGGTGCCGGCGAGGGCGGCACCGCCGGGGCGGGGGCGGCCATCGCCAACGCGGTACGCGACGCGCTGCAGCTGGCCGGAGACGTCGGTGTCCTGCCGCTGCATCCGGCACGTGTCAAGGCCCTGCTGCGGGAACGCGGTGGCGCCTGAGGCGGGGGAGAGCGACATGCGGAATCTGGTCGACGAACTGATTCGGTGGCAGGCGGCGGGTGAGTCGTTCGCGCTCGCCTCGGTGGTGGACGTGCGCGGCAGCGCCCCCCGGCGACCCGGCGCGGCGCTGGCGGTACGCGGCGACGGCGTGGTGATCGGCAGCGTCTCCGGCGGGTGCGTCGAGAGCGAGGTGTACGAGCTGGCGCGCATGGTGTTGGCCGGCGGCGAGCCGGCCACGGTCCGCTTCGGCTACCGCGACGACGACGCGTTCGCGGTCGGGCTGACCTGCGGCGGAGAGATCGAGGTCTTCGTGCAGGCCGTGCCGGCGCAGCCACACACCCCGGTGGCGGTGGCGCTGCGGGCGGTCCAGTCCCAGCGTCCGGTGGCCCTGGTGCGTGTCCTCACCGGGGGCGTCGGGCAGCCCGGGACGGCGATCGCGGTGTTCGCCGACGACCACCACGGGAGTACCGGTGACGCGTCGCTGGACGTGGCGTTGGTCGACGAGGCGAGGGCCATGCTCGACGCCGGCGAGACGGGCACCGTGTGGCGTGGGCGGCACGGCGAGCCCGACCGGGCCGAGGTGCGGGCGCTCATCGAGACGTACGCCCCCCGGCCACGGCTGCTGGTCTTCGGCGCCACGGACTACGCGGCGGCACTGGCCGAGGTCGGTCGGTTTCTGGGTTACCGGGTGACGGTGTGCGATCCCCGGCCCGCGTTCGCCACACCGCGGCGCTTTCCCGCCGCCGACGAGGTGGTGGTGGAGTGGCCGCACCGCTACCTCGCCTCGACCGCCACGGACGCGCGGACCGCGGTGTGCCTGGTGACCCACGACCGGCGGTTCGACGTGCCGCTGCTGGTGGAGGCGCTGCGGCGGCCGTTGGGTTACGTCGGGGCGCTGGCATCGCGCCGGACGCACGCCGAGCGGGTCCACCGCCTCCGCGAGGCGGGCCTGACGGCGGCGGAGCTGTCCCGGCTACGGTCACCGGTCGGCCTCGACCTGGGCGCCAGCACACCGGAGGAGACCGCGGTGGCGATCGCCGCCGAGCTGGTCGCGCTCCGGTACGGCGGCAGCTGCCTGCCGCTGTCGGCGACGGACGCGCCGATCCACAAGAGCGCCCCGGCCGGGGTGGGAGCGGAGCCGGTCGAGGTCACCGCGGGTCTGGCCGCCTAGGTGGCGGTTCGTGGGACGGCGGTGCCGACCGGCTGGGCAGGTGTCGGGTCGACGTGCTCGTCCGGCGTGACGTCGACCGGGCGATCCGGAGCGGCGTCCACGGCAGCCGTTCCGGTCCTCGCAGGCGCCGGGCCGGTGTCATCCACGGCCACCGGCCCGGCGTCGGCGGGCAGGCGCCGCCACCCGTGGCGGCCGGCGTGTTCGAGCAGCACCGGGTCGGTGCCCACGACGACCGGGTGGCCGACCTGCAGCAGCATCTCCAGGTCGCTGACGTGGTCGCCGTAGCCGTAACAGTCCGCGGCGACGAGGCCGCGTGCGGCGATGACGTCTCGTACGGCCGCCGCCTTCGCCGCGCCGATCATCGGCTGCCGGACCTCGCCGGTGAGCCGGCCGTCCGGCCCGACCAGGGGTTCGGTACACAGCACCAGGTCGGCGTGCAGCTCCTCGGCGAGTGGTTCGAGGCACGCCGGGAACGAGCCGGAGACCAGGACGATCGTGGTGCGCCGCGCACGGTGCCGGTGCAGTTCGTCCAGTGTCGCGGTGACGAACGCGTCGGGACGCCGACGGTACCGGGCGTACCAGTCCGCCCCGGCGGCCCGCAGCTCGGTGAGGGGAACCCCGCGGAAGTAGCGGTAGTACTCGCGGTTGGTGACCGCACGGGGCACGCCGCGCTCCGCCATGTCCCGGAGCCGGCTCACCACCCGCTCGTAGCCGGTGTCGTCGCCGCACCGGGCCGTCCAGAAGCGCAGGAAGTCGAACATGCTCTTGGCGGCGATCAACGTCTCGTCGACGTCGAAGAACGCGGCGTTCGACGGGCGCACGGTCATCCCCTGGTGGGGGTCGGGGCGGCGGACACCAGGTCGAGCAGCCCGGGGAACCGGGCCTCGATGTCGTCGCGGCGCAACGACACGAAGCGACGCGTCCCCTCGACCCGTGTGGTGGTGAGGCCGGCCTCGCGGAGCACCCGCAGGTGGTGCGAGAGCGTCGACTTGCTCACGGTGATGTTGGTGTCCTTGAGAACCTCGCCGCACCACACCCACGACCCGGCCCGCGCGAGGGCTTGGACGTATGCCAGCCGGACGGGGTCGGCGAGCGCGTTCAGCACCGTGACGAGATCCATCTCCGCGGCGTCTGGTCCGGTTATCGCCTCGATCACGACACCATGCTAGCGCCTAGGCTTGATCCCTTACGATGGTCATCGTATTGTTCGGCGTATGTCGAAAAGACCGACGGCTGTCAAACAAGGGGAGCCCGGCGGTGTGACCGCCGCGCCGCAGGCTCCCGACGCGCGCCGGTGGCTCATGCTCCCGGTGCTCCTGGCCGCCACGTTCATGGCCCAGTTCGACCTCTACGTCGTCAACGTCGCGGCGCCGTCGCTGCGTACCGGCCTGGACGCCGGGCCCGCCGCGCTGGAGCTCATCGTCGGCGGCTACGCGTTCATGTACGCCACCGGCCTCATCACCGGCGGCCGGCTCGGCGACCTCTACAGCCACCGGAGGGTGTTCCTGTGGGGGACACTCGCGTTCACCGTCGCCTCACTGCTGTGCGGTCTCGCGAACACGGCCGGCCAACTCGTCGGTTACCGGCTCCTGCAGGGGCTGACCGCGGCCGCGATGGTGCCGCAGGTGCTGGCGGCGATCAGCGCCGTCTTCCCACCCCAGGAGCGGCCACGCGCCCTGGCGTGGTTCGGCGTCGTGATGGGGGTGGGCGCGGTGGCCGGCCAGGTGCTCGGCGGCGCCCTGCTCGTCGGTGACCTGTTCGGTCTCGGCTGGCGGATCATCTTCCTGGTGAACGTCCCCATCGGGCTCGCCGCGATCGTCGGCGCCGCGTTCCTGCTGCCGAGGACCTCGTCGCAGAACCGTCCGAAGCTGGACCCGCTCGGCACCGTCCTGGTCTCCGGCAGCCTGGCGCTGGCCCTCGTCCCGCTCGTGCTGGGCCGGACCGAGGGGTGGCCGACCTGGATCTGGGTCAGCCTGGCCCTCTCGGTGCCCACGATGATCGTCGCGCTGTTGTGGGAGCGGGCGCTGGCGAACCGCGGCGGACAGCCGCTACTGGAGCTGGCCCTGTTCCGCGACCGGGTGTTCAACTACGGGCTCGCGGTGAACATCGGAGCGTTCGCGTCCTTCCACAGCTTCATGTTCACCCTGACCCTGGTGCTCCAGGGCGGCTTCGGACTCACCCCGCTCCAGGCGGGCCTGATGTTCTGCCCGCTCGGCATCGCGTTCTCGGTGGCCTCCATCGTGGCGCCGCGGATCATCGCCCGGCAGGGTGCTCGCGTGATCACCGCCGGCACCACCATCGCCGCCGTCGGACTGTTCCTCCTCCTGGTCACGCTGTGGATGTCCGACGAGACGACGAGCGCGCTGCTGCTGGTCGTGCCGATGACGATCGTCGGCTTCGGCAACGGGCTGGCCGTCCCGGCCCTGATCGGCGCCGTGCTCAGCGGGGTCCGGTCCCGGCAGGCGGGCGCCGGTGCCGGCATCCTCACGACGTCGCAGCAGTTCGCCAGCGCGATCGGTATCGCCGCGTTCGGCGGGGTCTTCTTCGCCGCGCTCGGCACCGGCACCGGTGTGCTCGCCTACACGTCGGCCTTCCGGTGGGAGGTCGTGCTCTCGCTGGTCGTCGCCGCGCTCGCGGCGCTGCTGAGCCTCCGGCTGCCCCGCCCACCGGCGCCGGCGCGGTGATCCGACGCCGCACCGGCGGAGCCGGCCGAGGACGGGGCCTGGCACGCGGCCGGGCGAAGGAGGCCGGTCGACCGACGGGCCGTCGGACGACGACGGCTCCGACAGCCACCGGTGGTGGAACGGTGGTGGCGGGCGCCCCGGCGCGACAGCCGGGGCGCCGCACCGTCTCCGGCGGCATCCGGTGGTCGCGCTCCTCCGGGCGCCGGTTGCGACCCGGTGCGTCGGCTCACCGCGGCGTGGCGACGGCGATCCAGGTCGCGCGGGCCCACGCCAGGGCGACGCCCTCCAGGTCGTACAGGGTGGTGTGGACGAGGGCCTTGCGACCCTCGGCGCCGACCAGGGCGCCACGGACCACACAGCGTTCTCCGGGGCTGGGTACCCGGTCCAGGTGGGCCGCGATCCGTCCCAGCACGTACGGTCGGCCCGCGTCGATGATGGCCCAGCCACCCGGGCAGTCCAACGCGGCCCAGACGGTGGCGGGCGAGACGTCGGCCGGGACCGTCCAGGGGGCGGCGGTGGTGCCGTCGGCCAGCCGGCCGGGAAAGATCCGCAGACCGTCGGTCCGCTCCGGCCCGCAGACGTAGCAGGTGGGGAAGGGATGGTCGGTGAAACCGGCGTAGCGGGTGCTGGCCTCCTCCGCCTCGGCGTACCCGACCGGCGGGACCACGGCGTCGAGGTCGCCGGCCGGGCGGACCTCGGCCACGACGGCGCCGTCCGGCGCGCGGACGGTCCCGTCGAGCAGCGTGAGCGGGGTGTCGAGCGGCGGCGGCAGCCGCAGCGTGACCTCCCGGTGGGCCTCGCCGGCCGGGCCGGCGAAGAGCCCGGCCGAGTAGCCGCCGTTGCCCGAGTTCGGGGGGCCGTTGAAGCGGGCGGGGATGAGCATCGTCCGTTCTCCGGGTCGGGTGTGGGATCGACCTTACGGCCCCGGCCGGCCGGTCCGGCGCCGGACCCCGGGTGGCATCGCCGGTTCGGCCACCCGGACAGCCCGCTGGTCGCGCCGTTGTCGTGATCCTCGCCCCCGCGGGTCACGCCCGGCAAGCCGGAGGGGCGCATCCCGCCCGGACCGTCCGGCGGTCTCCCGGTCGCGGTGTCGCCGGGACCGCTCGGCTAGTCTGTGGAGCCGGTCGGGGAGGAGAACACGATGGGCGTGACACGGCGGAGGGGCGCCGTACTGGCCGCGGTCCTGGCGGTGGTCCTGCCGCTGGGCTCCACCGGCTGCGGTGTGATCGACTCGGTCCGGCGGGGATCGGAGGAGAACGCCGCACCCGACGACGGGCCGGAGCGGGCCCGGGCGCGGGTGCAGGCGTACCTCGACGCGATGAAGGAGAAGAGTGTCGAGGACGGCCGCGAACAGTTCTGCGAGCCGGTGCGCGAGGCCTTCGACGCCGCCGCCACCAGCGCCAACGGCGACTTCGCGGACCACTTCACCGTCGTGGAGGCAGAGATCGTCGACGTCCGGGCGAAGGGCCCCGACCAGGACGTCAGCACGTCGATCACGGTGAGGTCGCAGGGCCGGACCAGCACGATGCGGGTGCTCTTCACCGTGGCCCGGGCCGACGGGCAGTGGTGCATCGCCCGGGAGGAACCCGGCGGGCACAGCCCGGCCCCGTCGGCCGGCGCGGGGACCGAGGGCTGACCCGGCGCGGCGAGGCCACGTCGCCGGCGACCGACGGACTGCCGGATTCGTCCCGGGTCGTCGCACTCCCACCTGCCGGACGGAACGACCTCGGTCGGTGACCGGCCGGAGTCCCGCCGTAGGCTTGCCGCATGCGCCAAGAGTGGCATCAGCTGAGCTACCCCGCCGTGGGCAATCCCGCGTTGCAGACCAGTCGCCCGACCGTCGACTCGGCCGAGGACGAGGCCCTCGGGCTGGACCGGTGGCGAGACCTGCCGCGCGCCCAGATGCCACCCTGGCCCGACCCCACCGTGGTCGACGAGGTCTGCAAGGTTCTGGAGAACGTCCCGTCGATCGTCGCGCCGTACGAGGTCGACCAGCTCCGCCAGCGGCTGGCACTGGTCTGCGAGGGCCGGGCCTTCCTGCTGCAGGGCGGCGACTGCGCCGAGACCTTCGCCGACAACACCGAGAGCCACCTGCTGGCCAACGCGCGGACCCTGCTGCAGATGGCGGTGGTGCTGACGTACGGGGCGTCGATGCCGGTGGTCAAGGTGGCCCGGGTCGCCGGACAGTACACGAAGCCGCGGTCGCAGCCGACCGACGCGCTCGGGCTGCCGTCGTACCGGGGCGACATGATCAACTCGTTGGAGGCGACCCCGGAGGCCCGCGTCGCCGACCCGCAGCGGATGATCCGGGCGTACGCCAACTCGGCCGCCGCGATGAACATGCTCCGGGCCTACCTGGCGGGTGGTCTCGCCGACCTGCACGCGGTCCACGACTGGAACAAGGACTTCGTCCGCAACTCCCCGGCCGGGGAGCGGTACGAGGCGATCGCCCGGGAGATCGACCGGGCCCTCGCGTTCATCCGGGCCTGCGGGATGACCGACGAGGAGGCGCTGCGGACGGTCACCCTCTACTGCTCCCACGAGGCGCTCGCCCTGGAGTACGACCGCGCGCTGACCCGGATCTCCGGTGGCAAGGCGTACGGCCTCTCCGGGCACTTCCTCTGGGTCGGCGAGCGGACCCGGCAGATCGACGGGGCGCACATCGACTTCGTCTCCCGGATCGCCAACCCGATCGGGGTCAAGCTCGGCCCCACCACCACCCCCGAGCAGGCGCTCGAACTCTGCGAGAAGCTCAACCCGGACAACATCCCCGGCCGGCTCACCCTGATCAGCCGGATGGGCAACAAGCTCGTCCGGGACGTGCTGCCGCCGATCGTGTCGAAGGTCACCGACGCCGGCGCCAAGGTCGTCTGGCAGTGCGACCCGATGCACGGCAACACCCACGAGTCCTCCAACGGCTACAAGACCCGGCACTTCGACCGGATCGTGGACGAGGTGCTCGGCTACTTCGAGGTGCACCGCGCCCTGGACACCCACCCCGGCGGCCTGCACGTCGAGCTGACCGGCGAGGACGTCACCGAGTGCCTCGGCGGTGCCCAGGCGATCGAGGACGAGCACCTGCCGGACCGCTACGAGACCGCCTGCGACCCCCGGCTGAACACCCAGCAGTCGCTGGAGCTGGCCTTCCTGGTGGCGGAGATGCTCCGTGGCTGAGCAGGACGGCGCCCCCCTGGTCGACCTGCGCTCGGACACCGTCACCAGGCCCACCCCCGGGATGCGTGCGGCGATGGCCGAGGCCGAGGTCGGCGACGACGTCTACGGCGAGGACCCGACGGTCAACGCGCTGGAGGCCGAGGTCGCGGCGCTGTTCGGGCACGAGGCGGCCCTCTTCGCCCCGACCGGGTCGATGGCCAACCAGATCGCGCTGCAACTGCTGGTGCCGCCCGGCACCGAGCTGCTCTGCGACGCCGACGCGCACGTGGTGACGTACGAGGTCGGCGCCGCCGCCGCGTACGGCGGTATCTCCTCGCGGACCTGGCCGGCGGCCGGGGCGGACATCGACCCGGAGCGGGTCGCCGCCATGATCCGGCCCGACGGCTACCACGCCGTCCCGACCCGGGCGATCGCGGTCGAACAGACCCACAACCGGGGCGGGGGCGGGGTGATCCCGCTGGCCACGCTCCGCGAACTGCGGCGGATCGCCGACGACGCCGGGCTGGGCCTGCACTGTGACGGCGCCCGGATCTGGCACGCGCACGTGGCGGACGGGGTGCCGCTGGCCAGCTACGGCGAGCTCTTCGACACCCTGTCGGTCTGCCTGTCCAAGGGACTCGGCGCGCCGGCCGGGTCGCTGGTGGTGAGCAGCGCGGAGCGGATCGAGCGGGCCCGGGTCATCCGCAAGCGGATGGGCGGGGGCATGCGCCAGGTCGGGATCCTCGCCGCCGCCGGCCGGTACGCGCTGCGGCACCACGTGGAGCGGTTGGCCACCGACCACGCCCGGGCGGCCCGGCTCGCCGAGGCGCTCGCCCCGTTCGGGGTGCTGGCCGGCCCGGTACGGACCAACATCGTGCCGCTCGACCTGACCAAGTCGCCCCTGGACGCCCCCACCCTGGGGGCGAGGGCCCGGTCCCGGGGCGTCCTCGTCTCGGTCCTCGGGCCGCGCACCGCCCGCCTGGTGACCCACCACGACGTGGACGACGCCGGGGTGGCGCGGGCGATCGAGGTGCTCACCGCGATCCTGCGCGGGTGACGCCCGGCCCGTCGGAGGTCGGGCGGTCACCCGCCGGTGCGGCTGAAGTGCTGGTAGTCGGGCTGGCGCCACCGGCCGCCCCACTCCCAGCCGGCCGCGGCGAACGCCTCGACGAGGACCCCGCCCGGGACGGCCGTCCCGGGCCGGTCCGCGGCGCGGTCCGCGTACGCCGCCCCGGCCGGCGGCAGCACCCGGTCGCCGACCAGGTACGGGTTCTCCACCGGGTTGACGTCCACCGCCCGGCCGTACGCGTGTGCCGACCAGCGCACCGGCCCGGTGGAGACCGCCGGTCGGCAGTTGAACCCGGAGGTGTTGTCGTCGGCCATCGACCGGTCGTCGCTGCCGCCGTACCGGTCGACCGGGTGCATCCGCCGGATCGGGAAGCGCGCCTCGTAGAGGGTCCGGAAGACGGTCACCACCTCGGGGACGACCGACTCGTGGACCACGAGCACGCCGAGGTGGGGCCGGTCGTCGAAACCCCAGTGGGACAGCCGCAGCCGCCGGAGCTCGGCGGGGCCGACCGGACAACCGGGACGCCAACTGTCCCCGAGGTCGGCGGCGGTCACCGTGGAGACCTCGGCGGAGAAGGCGGGCGGATCCGCGGTCGCGGCCGGGCCGGTGGCCCGGGGCGGCGGTGTGGGACCGCCCGGCGGTGTGCCGGATCCGCAGCCGGCGAGTCCGAGCGCGCAGACCAGCGCCACCGGGAGCAGGCGGCGCGCCGGGGCCCGGGTGGCGGCGTGCGGTCCGTGGGGGGATGCCATCACCAGCCACCGTACGTCGCCGTGCCCGGCCCCCGGCCACCCGCCGGTGGCCGACGGGCTCAGGGCCGGAGCCGTTTGAGGGTGGCGATGTCGTCCGCGTGCCCGAAGTGCTGCTTCGTGGGCGTCTCGACGATCACCGGCACCCCGGCGGTCGCCGGGTGGGCCAGCAGTTCGGCGAAGGGCGCCTCGCCGATGGTGCCCTTGCCGATCGTCTCGTGCCGGTCCCGGGTCGAGCCGCACGGGTCGCGCGAGTCGTTGGCGTGCACCAGCCACAGCCGGTTCGCGCCGACCGCGGCGACCAGCGCGTCCAGCGTCTCGGTCATGCCGCCCTCCCGGGCCAGGTCGTGCCCGGCCGCCCAGGCGTGGCAGGTGTCGAAGCAGACCCCGAGCCACGGGTGCCAGTCCACCGCGGCCAGGTAGGGCTCCAGGTGTTCCACCCGGGAGGCCAGCGAGCGCCCTCCGCCCGCGCTCGGCTCCACCAGCAGCTTCGGGCCCCCGCTCGCGGCGGCGGCGTCGAGCAGCGGCAGCAGCTCCTCCCGGACCTGGCGCATCGCCACCTCGGCGTGGCCCGCGTCGACGGCGCTGCCGGCGTGGAAGACCACCCCGGCAGCGCCGATCTCGGCACCCCGGCGCAGCGCGTGTGCCAGGGTCGCCGCCGACCGCCGCACCGTCTCCGGGGTGGGAGAGCCGAGGTTCGTCAGCAGTGACGCGTGGATGTACACCGGAACGCCCCGTTCGGCGCAACCGGCCCGGAACGCGGCGTCCTGCGCGGGGTCGCCGGCCGGCAGAGCCCAGCCGCGCGGGTTGCCGACGTAGATCTGGAGCGCCTCGGAGCCGGCCGCGTCGACGTACGGCAGGGCCGCCCGCGCCAGCCCGCCCGCGGTGGGGGTGTGCGATCCGACGGGCCGCCGCGCCGCGGCCGGGCCCGGTGCGGGACCTGACCCGCCGAGGAGCGGGCCGGAGGGGCGCGACGACGGGGCGTCGGAGGGACGCGACGCGCGGTCGTCAGAAGCAGGTGATGGCAACCTGGGTTCCTGGTGGGACCTGGGCGTTCGGACCGGGGTTCTGTGCGCGTACCGGCCCGTTCGGGTTGATGTGCAGCCCACCGACGGTGAGTCCCGCACCTTCCAGCACTTGCCGCGCCTGCGGGCACGGCAGGTTCACCACCGACGGCACCGTGACCAGCGGCGGCCCCTCACTGACCTCGACCGTGATCTTCGCCCCGGCCTCCACACCGGCACCGTCGGACGGGTTCTGGCTGAGGATCTCGTCCCTCGGCCGGTCGGACTCCTTGTACTGCACGACGATCTCGAGGTTGAGCTGCTGCAGGATCCTCCGCGCCTCGTCGAGGCGCTTTCCGATCAGCACCGGTACGGTGATCGGCGCCCTGCCCTTGCTCACGATCACCGTGATCGTGTCGCCCGGCTTGACCTCGGTACCGACCTCCGGGTCCACGGCGACGACCACACCCTTCGGCAGGTCGTCGTCGTACCGGTCGGGGCCGCGTTTGACCTTCAGGCCCGCTCCCTCCAGGTCGAGCTGGGCCAGGTCCAGCGTCTTGCCGACCACGTCCGGCACCGGGAAGCGCTCCGGGCCGAGCGACAGGGTGAGCGTGATCGTGCCACCGCGGACGATCCGCTCGTCCGAGGCGGGATCCTGCGCCAGCACCGCGTCCTTGGCGATCTCCTCGCTGTGGCGGGGCGCGGTGTACATCACCTTGAACCCGGCCCGCTCGGCCCGGGCCTGGGCCTCCGCACCCGCGAGGTTGATCAGATTCGGCGTGGAGGTGTAGCGCCCCACGCCGAACCACCAGCCGAGACCGGCGAGGACGAGGATGACCGCCAACGCGGCGGCGCCGACGGCGATCCGGCCGGTCCGGTCGGCCAGCAGCCGGCCGCGCAGGTCGGCGAACCACCCGGCCCCGTCGCCCGGGGGCGGTGCGGCACGGCGGCGGTGCGTCGCGCCACGCTCCCGCGGTCGTTCCGGCAGCCGGGCCCAGGACGGCCGTTCGGTGGGCTGGACGGCGGCGACGACCATCGTGGGCTGTTGCACCACCATCGTCGGCTGCTCCACCGGCGACGGGATCTGACGCAGGACGGTGGTGTTGGCGTTCGCCATGGTCCCGAGGTCGTCGCGAACCACCTGCACCTCCGCCTGCAGCGCGCCCGCGTCCGTCGGGCGGGCGCCGGGGTCGCGCCGGGTCGCCCGGACCACCAGCTCGTCGAGGACCGGCGGCAGGCCGGGGACCAGGGTCGACGGGGGTGGTACGTCGCGGTCGACGTGCTGCCAGGCGACGTCCAGCGCCCGCTCACCGTCGTACGGGACGCGGCCGGTGAGCATCTCGAAGAGCACGATGCCGGCGGCGTAGACGTCGGTGCGGGGGTCGGCGCGGCCCGCGGTGACCAGCTCGGGTGCCACGTACGCGGCGGTCGCCAGCAACTGGGTGCCGCCGTTGGTCTCCGAACTCGCCTCCACCGCCCGGGCCAGCCCGAAGTCGGCGACCTTCACCACGGCGTCGACCAGGTTCGTCCGGCCGCCGCTGGGCGCCTCGGCGACCAGGACGTTCTCCGGCTTGACGTCCCGGTGCACCAGTCCGGCCCGGTGGGCCGCGGCGATCGCGGCGAGCATCTGCTCCATGATCGCCAGTGCCTCGCTCGGGTCGAGGCGGCCGCGTTCGGTGAGGATGTCGCGCAGGGTCCGGCCGCGGACGTACTCCATGACCAGGTACGGGAGGCCCTGGTAGGTGCCCTGGTCGTAGACGGCCACCACGTTCGGGTGGGTCAGCCGGGCGATGGTCTTGGCCTCGTTGGTGAACCGGGCCAGGAAGTCGGCGACCTGTACCTGGGCGGCGTGGGCCTGGTGGGGGTGAATGATCTTGATCGCGACGGTGCGGTCGAGCCGTTCGTCGGTGGCCGTGTACACGGTCGCCATGCCACCCCGGGCCACGCGACCGCGTATGCGGTAGCGCCCGTTGATCAGTACGTTCGACAGGGTGTCGCCGACCTGTGCGTCCATTGGCAGACAGTCTATGGCTTGCGGAGATGACGGCAGACAGGATGCCACAGCCGGCACCGGACGGGAATCTGCGCTGCTCTTCCGGACACTCCGGGCGGGGTACCGGGGCTTTCGGGCGCCCGTACCGGGAGGCAACTGGGTGCGGACGCCCGAGCCGTGGCAAGGTGATCGGGTGAGCGAATCCCTACCCGCCGACGCAGGGCCGATCGAGCCGGGCGGCTGGCTGACCCTCTCGGAGGTCGCCGCGCGGCTCGGCGTATCGGTCAGCAGGGTTCACCGGATGATCCGTGACCGCGAGCTGCTCGCGGTGCGCCGGGACGGGACCCGGCTCGTCCCGGTCGAGCTGGTGGCCAACCAGACCGTCCGCAAGCACCTGCCGGGCATCCTCACCCTGCTGCACGACGCCGGCTACGACGACGAGGCCGCGTTCCGCTGGCTCTACCAGCCCGACGACACACTGCCGGGCACCCCCGCGGAGGCACTCGGCGACCACCGGGCGCGGGAGGTCAAGCGGCGGGCCCAGGCGACCGGGTTCTGACCGGGGCATCCCCGATGGGACACCTCGTCTACCTGGCGGTGCTGGGCGGCTGCCTCGGCTGCGCGCTGTGGCTGGAGCCGGTGCTGCGGGTGAACGTGCTGCGCCGCTGGCGGCGGCTGGTGCTCACCCTGGTGCCGGTGGCCGCCGTCTTCGTGCTCTGGGACCTGGCCGCGATCGCCGCCGGGCACTGGACCTTCGACCCGGAGCAGATCACCGGCGTGCTGCTCCCCGGCGGGCTGCCCGTGGACGAGCTGCTCTTCTTCGTCGTCGTACCCGTGTGCACCGTCCTCGGGTTCGAGGCGGTCCGCGCCGTACGGGGCTGGCCGGCCGGGGACGAGGAGCCGCCGTGAGCTACACCACGGCGGCGCTGCTCGGGGTGGCCGGCGCCGTGCTGGTCGACCTCCTCGTGCTGCGTACCCGGCTGGTGCGCCGGCCGGTCTTCTGGGCGACGTACCCGATCATCGTCTTCTTTCAGCTGATCTCGAACGGCATCCTGACCGGTCGGGGCGTCGTCCGGTACGACCCGGACGCGATCGTCGGCTGGCGGGTGGCGTACGCCCCGGCGGAGGACCTGCTCTTCGGGTTCGCGCTCGTGCTGCTCACCCTGTCGGTCTGGGTCCGGCTGGGCAGGGCGGGTGTGCAGCGTACGCCGATGGCCGGTGAGGGGAGCCGCCGCACCGGCGGACGGATCCGCGGGCGGCGTACCGTGCCGGGCCGCCCCGGCCGGTGACCCGGCCCGGACCAGGCTGGTGCGGGGCGGGGCTCGGCACGTGACCCGCCGGGGGCGGGAACCGGACGGTGACCGGCTTCCCGGCCGGTGGGGTCCGGCAGGACGCGCGGCGCCGGTCCTTCCGGCCCTCGCGGCGCTCACCGGACGACCGGTGGATCCCGCCGCCCGCGCCCGCCGCCGGCGCCACGGCGCAGCGCCAGTACGGCCAGCCCGGCGACCAACGCCACGTCGAGCACCGCGCCGGGAGGCTTGCTGAGCGCGGCCACGCCGAGACCGTTCGGCAGGACCAGGAAGCCGGTCAGGACCACCAGGGCGGCGATCCGTCGCGCCCAGTGCGGATCGGTCAGCCCGGCCGCGAGCACGGCGACGGTGACCAGGGCGTACCACGGGTAGAAGACCGGGGAGAGCAGGGTGAGGGCGGCGAAGGCCAGTCCGGCCGCGACCACCGGCGCGCGGCGGACGTCGGGCCCCGGCACGACACCCGGTGCCGACCCGACCCCGGGTCCGCCCACGACGCCGGGGTGCGGCGCGACGCGACAGACCGCCACCCAGGCCCGGCCCACGAGGAGGGCGAGGACCGCGACCAGGGCGACCAGCCCGAACAGCCGGGCCACCGCCACCGCGTCGTCCGCCGCCCCGGGCAGGCCGAGAAGGCGCAACACGTACCCGGCCGCCATCCCGAGCCCGGTGGGCGGCGACGTCCACTGCACCACCCGGCCGGTGCCGGTGAGCGCGCCGAGCCAGCCGAGGTCGAGCCGGGTGGCCAGGCTCACCCCCGCGAAGGCGAGGATTCCGCCGGTCAGCACCGCCCCGCCGCTTCCCGCCACGGCCCCGGCCGTCCCGACCGGTGTCGACCCGGTCCGCCCCGCACCCCTCGGGTGCGGCTCGGCCCGTGCCCGCACGCCGTGCGCGCCGAGCAGGACGACGAACGGCAACGCCACCACCGCCGTGACCTTGACCGCCGCGGCCAGTCCCCAGAACACGCCGGCGGCCAGCCGCCACACCGTGGCCGCGGCCCGGCCGGCCGCCGCCGCGGCCAGCGCGGCCAGCACCAGCCCCACCAGCAGGGCGTCGTGGTGCGCACCGCCGATCGCGTGAACCATGACCAGCGGGGAGAGCAGCCCGAGCCAGACCGCCCGGACCGGCTCGACCCCGCCGGCTCGGGCCAGTCGGGGCAGACAACCGGCGGCCAGGAGCAGTCCGGCCAGTGCTCCGACCCGCAGCAGCGCGATCGTGATCACGAGCTGGGTGTCGGGATCGGTCACCACCGCCCGGGCGGCCGCCACCGCGGCACCGGACAGCGCCACCGCCAGCGGCCCGTACGGCGACGGGTTCTCCCGCCACAACGCCGGCACCGTCCCGGCCCAGTCGCACCGCTCCACCCCCACCGCGTACGGGTCGGCGCCGTCGAGCCACAGCGCGCCCTGGCAGGCGTAGGCGTAGCCGTCCCGGCTGCCGGTCGGCGGGGCGACCAGCAACGGCGCCGCCCAGAGCAGGCCGGTGCCCAGAACGTCACGCGCCGTCACCGGCGGCGCCGGTGCGGCCAGCCGGGTGCCGAGCCGCCACCAGACGGCCGCCAGGAGCGCCAGCCCAATCAGCCACGCGGCCAGGCCGAGCCAGTACCCCCCGGCCCCGCCCGCGCCCCCGGCCGGCACCGCCGCCTCGGGGTCGGCGTACGGCAGGGCGCCCGCCCCGTACGCCCCCACCGCCATCAGGGTGGTGGCGGCGAGCCCCGCCAGCCGGAGCCGGGTGAGGCGATCCCGGTCAGGCACCCCCTGATGGTCGCACGGTCCCGGTTCACGCCGTGGCGGCGTGGGTGAGAAGGAGCACCCCGACCGGCGGAGGCGGCGGTGCGGTGCGCCGGCGGTGCCCGTCCGGTCGCCCCGCCGGCGGAGGCGACCGGCGCCCGGTTCACTCCTTCCGTCGGGTGGCGACCACGGCCAGGTCGACCAGCACCTCCCGGGCCTCGTCCTCCAGTTCGACCTCGGCCAGCGCGGCCAGCGCCGCGTCGGTCAGCCGGGCGATCCGCCGCTCCGTGCGGTCCAGCGCCCCGCTGCTGGTGATCACCTCCCGGAGTTCGTTCACCCCGGCCTCGTCGAGTCCGGGGTCGCCGAGGCGCCGGGTGAGCAGCCGTCGCCCGGCCTCGTCGGTCGCCTCGTACGCCGCCGCGATCAGGTAGGTGCGCTTCCCCTCCCGCAGGTCGTCCCCGGCCGGCTTCCCGGTCTGACCGGGGTCGCCGAAGACGCCCAGCACGTCGTCCCGCAGCTGGAACGCCTCGCCGAGCGGCAGCCCGTACCCGGAGTAGGCGGCCCGGATGGCGTCGGTCGCCCCGGCCAGCGCGGCCCCGAGCAGCAGCGGCCGCTCGACGGTGTACTTCGCCGCCTTGTACCGGGCGACCTTGCTGGCCCGCTCGACCGAGGTGTCCCGGCTGACCTGGGCGAGCACGTCCAGGTACTGCCCGATGGTCACCTCGGCGCGCATCTCGTCGAAGACCGGGCGGGCCCGGGCCACCGCCGCCGGGTCGAGGCCGCTGCTGTGCAGCAGCTCGTCGGACCAGACCAGGCAGAGGTCGCCGAGGAGGACGGCGGTGCACTCGCCGAAGCTCGCCGGTTCGCCGGCCCAGCCCGCCGCGCGGTGCCGCTCGGCGAACCGGCGGTGGATCGACGGCTCACCGCGCCGGGTGTCGGAGCGGTCGATCAGGTCGTCGTGAATCAACGCGCTCGCCTGGACGAACTCCAGCGCGGCGAGCCCGCTGACCACCCGGTCGCAGTCCGGCCCGCCCGCGCCGCGGTAGCCCCAGTAGGCGAACGCCGGGCGCAGTCGCTTGCCGCCGCGCAGCACGAACGCTTCCAGGGCGTCGGCGACGGCGGCGAGCGCGTCGTCGACCCGGGCCATCCAGTCGCGTCGTTGGGCGAGGAACCTGGCCAGGGCAGTGTCGATGCGCCGACGCAGGTCGGCGCGGTCCACCGGTGGGACGGGGGCTTCGGTCACGCCATGACGCTAGTGGACGGCCTGATCAGGCGCCTGCGGGGTGTCGGGCGATCCCGGCCGGGAACCGGACAGACGGGGTCGTACGGTGTGTGACGGATCCGAAGCAGCCGGGTAGAGTCGGCACCGTGGCGCTCGGTCTTCCCTCTGTCCTCCCCGGCTCACGGCCGTCGATCGGGGACCTCGTCCGCGGGCCCCGGCCGACCTTCTCGTTCGAGTTCTTCCCGCCCAAGACGGAGCAGGGTGAACGCCTGCTCTGGCAGACCATCCGCGAGTTGGAGTCACTGCGCCCGTCGTTCGTCTCGATCACCTACGGCGCCGGCGGCTCCACCCGGGACACCACCGTCGCGGTGACGGAGCGGGTCGCCACCGAGACGACCCTGCTGCCGATGGCGCACCTGACCGCCGTCAACCACTCCGTCGCCGAGCTGCGGAACGTGATCGGCCGGTTGGCCGAGGCCGGGGTCCGCAACGTGCTGGCGGTCCGCGGGGACCCGCCGGGCAACCCGACCGGGGAGTGGATCCCGCATCCGCAGGGCGTCCGCTACGCCGAGGAACTGGTCCGGCTGATCCGCGAGTCCGGCGACTTCAGCGTCGGCGTCGCCGCCTTCCCGTACAAGCACCCCCGGTCGCCGGACATCGCCACCGACACCAAGTACTTCGTCCGCAAGTGTCGGGCCGGTGCCGACTTCGCGATCACCCAGATGTTCTTCGACGCCGACGACTACCTCCGGCTGCGGGACCGGGTCGCGGCCGCCGGCTGCGACACCCCGATCCTGCCCGGTGTGATGCCGGTGACCCAGATCGGCACCATCGAGCGCTCGCAGCAACTCTCCGGGGCGCCGTTCCCGCCCGCGCTGGCGGCCCAGTTCGAGCGGATCGCCGACGACCCGGAGGCGGTCCGGCAGCTCGGCATCCAGCAGGCCAGCGAGATGTGCCAGCGGCTGCTCGACGAGGGGGCGCCGGGGATCCACTTCATCACCCTGAACCGGTCGACCGCCACCCGGGAGGTCTGGCAGAACCTGCAGCCCGCGGTCCGGGCGTGACCCCCGGCCCGGGGTCGGGAGGTCCCGGGACGGGGGGCGACCGGACGTGACCGACCCGGCGGTGGCCGGGCGCGACCTCGGGCGTCGTCCGACGGTTGAGCCCAAGGTGAGCAACCGGTTGACGTGGGACGAGTACGCCATCAAGTGGGCGCGGCTGCACGGCGGCTTCGACCCGCGCATGGCGACCACCTCGGTGCGCCGCTGGCTGCGGATGTCGTACGTCCTGGGCTGTGTGCTGGCCCGGCTGCACGTCCCGCCCACGGCGGTGACGGTGGTCGGGGTCCTGCTCTGCGTCTGTGTTCCGGTGGCGATCGTCCAGGCACCGCCCGGACCGGTCGGCCCCCTGCTCGCCGCCGGGTTCGTCCTGCTCGCCTCGGTCGCCGACAGCATCGACGGCGCGGTCGCGGTGGTCACCGGCCGGACCACCCGACTCGGGTACGTCTACGACTCGCTCGCCGACCGGGTCGGCGAGGTCTGCTGGCTGGCCGCGCTCTGGCTGGTCGGCGCCCCGGGGGTGCTGGTGGTCGCCGCCGGGGCGCTCTCCTGGCTGCACGAGTACACCCGGGCCCGCTCGGTCTCGGCGGGGATGAAGGAGATCGGCACCGTCACCGTGGGGGAGCGGCCGAGCCGGGTCAGCATCACCGTGGTGGGGCTGCTGGTCGCCGCGCTGGCTGAGCTGATCATGCCGGAGCTGGCGGCGGGCACGATGACGGTGGCGACCGCGATCTGGGTCCTGCTCGGCTTCTTCGGAATGGTGCAGCTGCTCTCCGTGGTGCGACGGTCACTGCACAACACCGAGCCCACCGGGCCGCGGCGGTCCGCGCCCGCCCGGCACGCGACCGGGGCGACGGGTACCGCGGAGGGCCGGGCACCGGTCGGTGCGGCGCGGGACGGGCGGCGGCCGCCCGGTGGGGAACCATCCGGTAAGGAACTGGTCCGCCGGGAGTCGACCGAGGTGGAGCTGACGGCCCGGGAGCCGCCGGGCACCGAGCCGCCCCACCCCGGGCGGTGACCCGGCGACCGGCCGAAGCCGCCCACCGTCACGGCGGGGCCAGACCCCGGGCCGAGGCCGGCGGCGGTCGTCCGCCCCGGTCAGGCGTGGCCGATCCGGTCGGCCACGATCTGCGCGGAGAGCGCCACCATCGGCAGGCCGCCCCCGGGGTGGGTCGCGCCGCCGACCAGGAACAGCCCGGCCACCGGTCCCCGGTTGGGCGGCCGGAGCAGCCCGCCCACGCTGCCGTGGATCGCCCCACCCGGTGCGCCGGCCGTGGCGGCGAGGTCGGCCGGGGTGCGTACCTCCCGGAACACCACCCGGTCCCGCACGTCGACCCCGCGCGCGGCCAGCACGTCGAGGACCCGGTCGGCGTACGCGTCGGCGAGTCCTGGCCGGCGCCAGTCGATCCCGCCGAGGTCACGGCCGTGCCGAGGGGCGTTGACCAGCACGAACCACGCCTCGTACCCGGGTGGCCGGACCAGCGGGTCGGCCGGGACGCTGACGAAGACCGTCGGGTCGGCGACCGGCCGGGCCGGCACTCCCCGCCCCGGGTCGCCGAAGACCGCGTCGAACTCGGCGTCGTAGTCGGTCGGGAAGAAGACGTTGTGGTGGGCCAGCCCCGAGTCGCCGCGTACCCCGAGCAGCAGCACGAAACCGGCCAGGCTGCGGTCGGCCAGCCGGGCCAGCCGGTCCGGTGCCGGCAGCAGGTCCCGGTAGAGGGTCAGCGCGTCCACGTTGGCCACCACCACGTCGGCCGCGACCCGGCCGGTGCCGCCGGCGAGGCGTACCCCGTGCACCCGGCCACCGGTCGCGTCGATGCCGGTGACGGCGGTGCCGGTCGCCACCACCACGCCGAGGTCCAGGCAGCGGGAGAGGAGCGCGTCGGCGAGCGTGCCCAGGCCGCCCCGCGGGTACCAGCCGCCGAAGGAGAGCTCGGCGTACGGGACGGCGACCAGCGCGGCCGGCGCCCGGCGTGGGTCGGCGCCGGTGTAGGTGGCGTACCGGTCGAGCAGCATCCGCAGCCGGGGGTCGCGCAGGTACCGGCGCCCCAGCCCGCGCAGGGTCCGGCCCGGGGCGACGGCGGCGAGGTCCGGCAGCCGCCAGGCCAGCCGGGCCAGGGTCAGCGGCGAGTCGACCGGCCGGCGCAGCACGTCCCGCCAGGAGGCCGTCCAGACCCGCTCGGCCCGGCGCCACAGCCGCCGCCAGTCCCGCGCCGACTCCGGGCCGAACGCCTCGGCGATCCGGTCGGCGAAGGTCGCCGGGTCGGCACAGGAGTCGAGGACGACCGGTGTCCCGTCCGCCGCCGGGGCGGGGAAGTGGTGCCGGACGATCGGGTCGAGCGGCAGCAGGTCGAGGTACTCGTCCAGTTTGGCGCCGGTCGCCTCGAACAGGTCGGCGAAGACCTGCGGCAGGGTGAGCAGGCTGGGCCCGGTGTCGAACCGGAACGTCCCGGCCGGGGTATTCCGCTGGTACCGGCCGAGCTTGCCGCCGACCTCGGCGGAGCGCTCGTAGACGCTGACCTCGTGGCCCAGGCTCGCCAGCCGCGCCGCCACGGCCAGGCCACCCACTCCCGCGCCGATGACGACCACCCGAGCCATCGCCCGTCCCCCTCATCACGGTCCTGCGGCGACCCGGACGGCACGGACCGGGCTCAACGTATCGGCCGACCTCGCCACGACAGCCGCCCCCGCCTCCGCAGATGGTACGACCGGAGGGTGAGCCAGCCGAGGAGCGCGACCGAGAGCGGGTGTGCCAACACGTCCGGCCACACCCGTCCGCCGGTCGCGCGGGCGCTGACCAGCCGGCCGGCGACCCCGAGCAGGTAGGCGGCGGATGCCGCCAGCGCCGTCGCGGTCGCCCCGGCCACCGCCGCCCCGACGGCGAGCAGCGGTGGCACGACGTACAGCAGGAGGAGAAACGACACGACGGCGGTGGCGGCGGGCGGCGGGCCGAACGCCGCCCACAGCGACTTGCCGTAGCCGTCCCGCAGTTCGCGCCACGAGCGGTACATCCGGCACTCGGCCAGCGTCGATCCGTCCGCCAGCGCGATCCGCCCACCGGCCCGCTTGACCGCCCGGGCCAGCGCGATGTCCTCCAGGACCCGGTCCCGGACCGCCGCGTGCCCACCGGCCCGCCGGTAACCGGCCCGGTCCACCACCAGGAACTGTCCGCCGGCCGCGGCCAGACTCGGCCGTGGCGAGCGCTCCATCAGACGCAGCGGCAGGAAGGTCAGCCAGAGCCACTGCAGCAGCGGCTGGACCAGCCGCTCACCCGCCGAGCCGGCGACGATCCGGGGGTACGGCGACAGCAGCGTCGCCGAGGCCGCCCGCAGCGTCGTGACGGCGGCGGCCACGGCGTGTGGCGCGAGCACCGTGTCGGCGTCGACGAAGACCAGCACCGTCGCCGCGGGCCCGGCCAGCTCGGCGAGCCGGTGGCAGGCGTACGGCTTGCCGAGCCAGCCGGGCGGCGGCGGGACACCGGTGACGAGCCGTACCCGGGGATCGGCGCCGACCACCCTGCGGACCACCTCGGCGGTGCCGTCGGTCGACCCGTCGTCGAGGACGACGATCTCCAGCTCGGGTACGTCCCGCTGGGCCAGGAGCGCGCGCAGGCACGGGGTGACCCGGTCCGCCTCGTCGCGTAGCGGCAGCAGCACCGCCACGGGTTCCCGGTGCGGGGTCGCGGCGTGCCGCGCCACCGTCGGGTCGGGCGGCCCGGTCACCGCCGTGCCGGCGGGCCGCCGCAGCCAGCGGGCGGCGTTCAGCGCGGCGTGCCCGGTCAGCGCCCCGACCAGGCCGGGGAGGGCCCAGACCAGTGCGGCGAGCGGGCCGTTCATCCCGTCTCCGGGACACCCGGGCCGGCGCGGCGGCTGCGGGCGAGGGCCACCGCGAGCGGTCCGGCCACGATCGACATGGCCAGCGCGCCCCAGGCCGCCGACGCGGGAAGGTCCAGGAAGACGGCGTGGGCGAGGATGCTGGCGCCGTAGGTCCAGAGGTACAGCGCGTGCATCGGCGCGTCCGGGTCGCCCGACCGCCGGCCCACCCGGTCGTGGGTGGTCGGGCCGGCGGGCCACCTGCGGGGCGCCGCCCGGCCGGCGGCCGGCCCGAGCAGGGCCATCAGCAGCGTCGCGAAGAGGAACCAGCCGAGGTGGTTGCTGACCGGCACGTCCGGCACCCCGGGCAGTGCCGGCGTCGGGTCCCGCCAGGTCCAGTAGCCCTCGGCCACCATCTGCGGGTCGAGGAAGACGTCCCAGCCGGCCAGCCCGGCGGCGGCCAGCACGACCCGGGCCGGTCCCGGACGCCTCAGCCGGGCCGCGGCGAGCCAGGCCGGCCAGGCCATCCAGGTCCAGGCCAGCGGGATCACCAGCGGCACCCCGGCCACCATCGGGCCCAGCTCGCCGGAGTACCGGTAGCCGCCGAACGGCACCCCGGTGGTCACGCCGAGCAGCTCGACCGCCAGGCCGCCTCCGGTGGTGACCAGGACCAGGGCGGCGGCCGTACGGGGACCCCGGCTGAGCAGGGCGTGGCCGACCGACAGGAGCCAGCCGAGGACGACCGTGGCCACGGTCAGCCGCGCGCGGGTGACGCCACCGGTCAACGGGTAGCCGACCTGGGCCAGCACGAGTACGCCGAGCAGCAGCCACGGCACCCGGCGGACCACCGGCCCGGCGGTGGTGGCGCGTGCGGGGTGCGACGCCGGGCGGGTGGCCGGCGCCGCGGTGGCTTCCGCAGCCCGGTCGTCCGGCTGCGACGCCGTCCCGGGCCGGCGGCTCATGTCCCCGGCAGGGGTGGCAGCGGCAGGGTCCGGCCGAGGATGGCGAAGGCGCGCTCGTCACCCGGGAAGTGGAAGTTCCGCAGGACGTCCACGAAGCCGAACCGCCGGTACAGCCGCCAGGCCCGGGAGGTCTGCTCGTCCGCCTCCGGGGTGGAGAGCAGGGTGGTGCGGCCGCTGGCCATGGTGAGCAGGGCCCGCAGCTGTCCGGCGCCGAGGCCGTGCCCCTGGGCCGCCGGGCGCACGTGCAGCTCGACCACCTCGAAACAGTCGGTGAGCCAGGTGCGCCGGGCTTCGACGCTCAACGCCTGCCGCACCTGGTCGTGCCACCACTGACCCGGGGCGGAGTGGTAACCGTAACCGAACCCGACCAGGTAGCCCTCGTTGCTGAGGGTGGCGACGGCCCGGAATCCGGGGCGTCGGGCGTGGGCGGCGATGTAGCCGCGCCGGGACTCCATCAGGTCGAGCCGGTAGCCCATCGCCTCGCTGTAGACCGCCACCACGTCGTCGAGCCGCCGGGTGAGATCGTCGGGCTGCCACGGCACCAACCTCATCGCTGTCGGCTCCTCACTCCTGGCCAGCATCTCCACCCCCGGTCGCCGTCCTGCCCGATCCAGTCGAGCACCGCCGGATCACCGGCGAGACCGCACACCTCGAACCGGGCGAACAGCTCCTCGGCGTACCACCCCTCCCGAGGTGTACGGATGATCGCCGCGCGGTGCTCGGGGTGACGGTACGCGAAATCGGTCAGGCTCGTGGTGTCACGCCAGACGCTGACCGTGCCCTGCCACCCTATCGGTGCCTCGCCGATGCCGAACCGGGCCAGCAGGCCGGGTGCGGTGCGCAGCGCGGCGGCGACCGGGGGGACCGCCCGCCAGAAGGCGACGGCCCGGTGCGGGCGCAACCGGGCCCGGGTGAGGGCGAGCAGGGGCCGTCCCGGTGCGTCGGTTCGACCGGCGTCCGGGCGCCGCGGTTCACCGGTGTCGGGGGTGTCCGGCTCTCCGGCGTCGTGGGCCGGCGCCGCGGCGGCGTCCCGTCCGGTCCGGACGACGGGACGGGACACCGTGGACCGGACGCCGAACGGCTCCACCCCGGCCCACCGTCCGCGGCTGGCGAGCGGCCGCAGATCGAGCCGCACCGCGGCCGTGGCGATGGCGTGCCAGGCCCGGCCGACCGCGGTCTCGTCGAACTCCGCGGCCCGGGCCGGGTCGCTCCAGACCACCAGGGCGGCCCAGCGGCTCGGATCCGCGTCGGTCGGTCCGAAGCCGTCGCCGGTGCCGGTGCCCAGCAGCTTGCCGAAGCGTACGCCGGGAAGGGCACGCAGGCGGCGTCGGTCGACGGCCACCCGGACCAGCGCCCGGGGCAGCGACCGGTGGGGAATCCGCCAGACGTGCAGGGTGACCAGCCGGACGGGGTCGGCATCCGTGTGGGCCGGGCCGTGTCCACCGCCGGCACCGCGGCCTGCCGGCGCCTGGCCGGTGCCGGCCTCGCCGGGTACCGACCCGGTCCGCCTCACGCCACCTCGGCGGGGGTGCCGGCGGTGATCCGCAGCAGTTCGGCGTAGGTCGTCGGAAAGACGGCCCGCGGTACGCCTCCCGCCGCCCAGATCTCGGGGTGGTCGGCGAGCGCGGTGTCGACGAGGGTACGGATCGGCTTCGGGTGCCCGAGCGGGGCGACGCCGCCGATCGGCTGCCCGGTGTGCGCCCGGACGAACTCCGGGGTCGCCCGCCTGACCGACCCGACCCCGAGCGTCGCGGCGACCCGTGCGGTGTCCACCCGGTGCGCGCCGGAGGTGAGGACCAGCAGGGGCTCGCCGTCCGCGTCGAAGATCAGGGAGTTGGCGATCTGGCCCACCTCGACGCCGAGGGCGGCCGCCGCCGCTGCCGCGGTGTGTACCGCCTCGGGCAGGATCCGAACCCGGCTGGGCGCGCCCGAGCCGTCCCGGGCCCCCGCGTTGTCGAGCGCGTCCTGGACCGCCTGCACGTTGGGATGTGACTGCATGGGCTTCATCTTGCCCCGAGACGGGGGCGGACCGGTTGGGCGGAGACGGTGCCGTGCGACGACGGACGACCGACCCGGGGTCCCCGTCGGAGGTGACCGTCCCGCCGGCCCCGCCGGCCGGGCGCACGGGGTGCGTCCGCGTGCCGGGCACGCTGGACGGGGCCGGGAACGCGGGATCCTCAGCGGGCTCCGTTCCAGTCGACGAGCTGGATGACGACCCCGTTGGGGTCACGGACCTGGAACGCGCGCTCGCCCCACTCCTCGGTGGTGAGCGGCATCGTGATGGTCACGCCCTCGGCCCGCAGCCGGGCCAGTTCACCCTCCAGGTCGTCCACCACGAAGGCCAGGATCAACCCCCGGGCGTGGTCGTCGCGTTGGTCGGCGGGCAGGGTGGGCAGGCCCCGACGCAGGAAGACGACGTTCATGCCGACGTCGTCGCGGGTCAGCGAGGCGAAGCCGTCGGCGGCCATCTCCTCGCGGAAGCCGAAGTGCGTACGGAGGAAGTCGCTGGAGGCGGCGACGTCGTCGACGTTCAGCGACACGGCGGACGCGGTGATCTTCACACGTGCTCCCCGGGTGGAGAACGGAACTCTGTACAGAGTACACCGTACAGCGTACGGAGATCATGTCGCGTGCCTCGCCCGGCGGATCCCCCTGCCCGTCGCCGCCGGTTGCCCCGAGCCCGCGTCCCGGCTCGTCTGACGGCGGTGTGGCGTGGCATCCATCCCTGAATACTCCGTTTGCTGCACCATACGGAGATGGTCCGATTGTGTCCCCACCGCGAAGCTGCTCCACGGGCCTGGTCGCCGGTGCCGGCGCCACGGGCCGCGCGGTCGAGATGACGGTCGGGAAAGGACACGGAGCGTCGTGGTGGCTGGCGCCGGGCGGCATGTCGACGGCACGGCGGACCGCGACGACACTCCTGGTCCTGGCGGCGGGTGCCGCCGGGGTGGCGCTACTCGCCCCGGGTGGGCTGGGCGGCCCACGACGCCAGCTCGTCACGGACGGGACGTCCGCCGCGACGTACCGGTCCGTGGTCGGGGCGGCCGGGCACCTGCCGGGGTGGCTGCACGGGCCGGGCGAGCACGTCGCGCTCGTCGGGGTACTGCTCCTCGTCGCCCTGACCGGCTGGACCGGCTGGCGGGGCCGGGTGCCGGCCCTGGTCGGCGCGGGACTGGTGGGAGCGGGTGCGCTGCTGGCGTACCTGACCAGCGAAGGGCTGAAACTGGTCGTCGACCAGGAGCGGCCCTGCCGGGCTCTCGACGGCGTCGACACCTGGGCGCCGTGCCCGCCGGCCGGTGACTGGTCGTTTCCGAGCAACCACTCGACGGTGGCCGGGGCGCTGGCCGCCGGGCTCGTCGTGCTGAACCCCCGGCTCGGCGTCGTCGCCGTCCCGGTCGCCGGCACGGTGGCGGCGATGCGCGTGGTGGCGGGCGTCCACTACCCGCACGACGTTCTGGCCGGGCTGCTGCTCGGCGCGGCGGCCACCGTCGCGCTGCTGGTCGCGGCGGGCCCGGTCGGGGTCCGGATCGCGGCCAGGCTGGCCGGGCGGGGCGCGCCGCGACCCCGCTGACCGGCCAGGGTCGGCGGGGCCGGGCGGTCAGCGGGGGGTCGCCAGCACGTCGGAGGGCGGGGCGGGAGCGTCGGCCGTCGCCGCCGGCGGGTCGGCGATCCGGGCCGTCTCGGCGAGGGCGACCCCGGCCAGCACCAGCACACCACCGGTGAGCTGGGCGGCGTTGAGGGCCTCGCCGGCGCCGAGCACCGTCCAGGCGACCGCGGACGCGATCACCGGTTCGACCATGCCGATGATGCCGACGCTGGTCGCCGGGAGGTGCCGCAACGCGGCGGCGACCAGCAGGTACGGCGCGATCGAGCCGAGCAGGACGACGTACCCGTAGAGCAGCGCGACCGGGACGCCACCGTCGGTGGTCCCGGCGAGCGGTTCCCAGTCGCCGGTCCCGCCGGTCGCCGCGCCGGTGAGCAGCCCGGCCACCGCGGCGGCGCCGAAGGCCCAGGTGTTCAGCGACAGGGTGTCCCGTTCCCGTACACCCTGGGCCCCGAGGACGTAGTAGGCGGCGAGGAGGACGGCGGCACCGAACCCGGCGAGCACCCCGAGGCCGTCCAGCGTGAACTCCCCCCAGATCTCGGCCACGCAGGCGAGTCCGGCGAGGCTGAGCGCCAGTCCGGCCCAGAGCCGGGGTCGGACCCGCTGCCGCTGGCCGAACCGGGCCCAGAGCGCCACGAGCAGCGGGGCGGTGTACTCGAACAGCAGCGCGATCCCGACCGGCATCCGGCTGATCGCGACGAAGTAGAGCATCGGGACGAGGAAGAAGCCCGCCAGGCCGTACGCGATCAGCACGGGCAACTGGCCGGCGGTGGCCCGGAGCCGGCGGGCACCGGGCCGGAGCACCAGGCTCAGCGCGAGCAGGCCGACGAACGCGCCCGCGGCCCGGATCAGGGTGAGCTGCGGCGCCTCGATGCCGGCCTGCAGGACCAGTTTCGAGACGGTGCCGTTGACCGCGAACAGCGCGCCCGACGAGAGCACCATGAGGACGCCGAGTGCCGGCCGACGAGTTGTCGTCACCGGACGAGGCTATCGAGGGGCGGGGTCAGGGCTGAAACCAAGGTCACCCGTTACTAGATCTCGGGATCGGGCGTGACTTGCGTTTGTGTCGGTGCCGGGGTGTACTCTCTCCAGTAGTTAGAACGAGTGTTCGATTGCGTGAGGGTCGATGCCGGATCGACCTGGCGTGCGGGCACTCGGGCTGACGCCGGGGGCGGCGTTCGCGGCGCAACCCCCGAGGTGCGGTTCCGCGGACCGCACGGGCTTCCGGAACCGCGAGTCCGGGCCCGTCGAGGCGGATCGCCGCCCGCCGCCCACGACCCCCGGCGGCGGACGGCGGCCCCGCCGGCCGGCCGGGTGTGGTGTGGGGAAGCGACCACATCCGGCCGGCCCCACCGCCGCGCCTTCCCTCCGTGGCGGGTGACCTCAGCTGGAGCGTCATCGTCGGTCCGACGGCGGCGACGCGGTGAATGGGTGACGCGGAGGAGACAGTTCCATGCCGACCAGCCAGGCTCAGGCGCCCACGGTGCCGTCGCACGTGCTGCCGCACCGCACCCCGGCCCAACTCCTGAAGATCGCCCGGATGGGGTTGGTGGAAGCCGCCGAGACCCGACCCGACGGGCTGCGGTACGCCGCGGCGCACCTGGCCGCCCTGCGGGCGGCGGCGGCGCTGCTCGCCGCCCGGGCGCGGCCCGCGCCGACCCGCCGGAACCGGGTCACCAGCGTCTGGGCGCTGCTGGTGGTCGTCGCTCCGGAGTTGGGGGAGTGGGCCGACTACTTCGCCGCCGGCGCGAGCAAGCGGGCCGCCGCGGAGGCCGGCATCCCCCGGGTGGTGAGCGCCCAGGAGGCCGACGACCTGCTTCGCGCGGCCGAGCAGTTCGTCGCGGTGGTCGAGGAGGCCCTCGGCGTGGCCCGTCAACCGACGCTCGACGGCATCGCCGCCTAGCACCGGGCGGGCCCCGGCCGCGGGCGGTTTCCCCGTCCGACGGGCCGACCGTGGAGGTGCCGCCGAATCCGGTGCCGCCGGCGTCACCTTCACGGTCGTCGCCTTCACGGTCGACGCCTTCGCGGTCGCCACCTTCGCGGTCGACGAGGTGCCGGGGTGCGGGCTGGTTCTCGGGTGGGCCACGGGGACACACCGACAGCAGGAACACGGGGAGCGGAAGACAGATGGCGGGGCGGATGGTGCTCGGTTCCGCCGCCCTGGCCGGGCTGGTCCGGCCGGCGAGCACCCCGGGGTCGACGGCCCCGCACCAGACGCTGCCGGTGCTGCCGGAACTGGCCGGGCTGCTGCCCCGGCGTGGACTGCGGCGCGGCAGCACGGTGGCGGTCGGGCGCCCCGGGCACGGCGGCAGCACCTCGCTGATGCTGGCGCTGCTCGTCGAGGCGTCCCGGGCCGGGTCGTGGTGCGCCGTGGTGGGCATGCCGGCGCTCGGCGCGGCCGCCGCCGCCGAACTCGGCATCGCGCTGGAACGGCTCGCCCTCGTCCCCCATCCCGGCCCGGAGTGGGCGACCGTGGTCGCCGCCCTGATCGACGGGGTCGACGTCGTGGTCGTGGCGGTTCCCGACACGGTCTCCGCCTCGGTGGCCGACCGGTTGGCAGCCCGGGCCCGGCAGCGTGGCTGCGTGCTCGTGCCGTACGGGCGTTGGGCGGGCGCGGACCTCACCCTCCACGTGCTGCGCGGCCGGTGGGACGGGCTGGGCCAGGGCCGGGGCCGGCTGCGCCGTCGAGAGGTGACCATCTCCGCGCGCGGCCGCGGCGCGGCCGTCCGCCCCAGGGAGATCCGGGTGTGGCTGCCCGGCGACCGGCCGGCGGAAGCGGCAGCGCCGGCCTCGCCCCCGGCACCGGCCCCGACCTCGCCGGGTCCGACCGGGCCGGCACCGACACCCGATCCGGCCCTGGTGGGGCCCGGCGGGCGCCGCGCCTCGCTCACCGTCATCCGGACGCGGTGACGTTCCGCCGAAACGGGTCGCGCACCTGAGCGGGTCACGCGCACCGTGCGGTGTCAGCTCCTCCGCCGCGCCCAGGCGACACGGCCGCCAACGCGATCCGGCCGTGTTCCACGCGACGGTGGAACACGGCCGGAAGGAGCGGCGTGGTGCCGGGCTCAGTTGCCGGTGAGGCCCCCGAGCTGCTTCAGCATCTCGGCGAGGTCGGTCGTCTCCGACGCCGGCGGGGCCTCGATGTTCACGGGCTTGCCGTAGTCGGTGTAGTCGATGGTGAGGTCGCTCATCGTGCCCATCACCACGTGCGCCCGGCGCGGCAGGTACTGCTCGTCGATCCAGAGATCGATCTTGACTTCCTTGACGCCGTTCTTGTTCAGCTCCTGGTCGACGGCCTTGCGCGTCTCGGCGTCGAACTGCTCGAGGTACGCCGACACCGGAGCCGTGACGGAGTAGTGGACGGTGCGAACGCCGTTGACCGTCTCCTCACCGACGGCGGTGACACCCTCGGTGGCCAGCAGCGTCTTGACCTGCTTGGTCGGGTCGATGCCCTCGAACTGCTTGGCGAAGTCCAGGTCCATGCCCGCCTGGGCACCGGCGGCGGCCAGATCCAGCTTGATCCAGCGCTTGCCGCCCATGTCCGCGCGTTCCGCCTCGGGCACCTCGACGTAGAAGATGGAGCCGATCATCCGGACGGTCGTCGAACCCTCCTTGGGGTCCTCCACCGTCATCTCCATCTTGAGCGGGTCGCGCAGGTCTATGACACCCTGCACCGAGAGCTTCTCACCGGCCGCCGTGCCCTCCATCTTCATGGCCACGGAGTCGGCCTTGTCGGTGGTGTCGACGATCTTCTGCAGCGAGCCCTTGAGATCGCTGGCGAGCTGCTCCAGCACGCTCGGCTGCTTGGTTTCGTTCGACGAACCCGCGTCCGTGCCGCAGGCGGCCATCGCGAGGACCGTGAACGCAGAGACTGACAGGACCGCGGCGTTCTTCCAGCGTGACAAGTCGTGAACCTTCCCCCAAGGAGATCGTGGGGCGTCGTCCCCACGGACGGTTGACACGTTATCCCAGCCGGTCAAGCTGATGTGGACTCGCCCCGGCGCGGACCGGAGCCGCTCCGGCCACCGGGCCCGGCCGTGTCACCCGCGTCGGTCGAACGTCCACCAGTGCCGCTGTTGATCGGTCATCTCCTCACCCCTTCACCCTGTCGAGCGTGTCCAGCAGGCGGTGCATGGCGTTGACCAGCTCGGTCCACTCCGCGCGCAGCATGCCGAGGTGAGCCCGGCCGGCTGGCGTGATCTCGTGGTACTTCCGGGGACGGGCGCGGCCCTCGACCTCCCAGGTGGCCGCGATCTGACCGGCGTCCTCCAGGCGGTGCAGCAGCGGGTAGAGCGTGCCCTCCTTGACCTCCAGTACCCCGGCGCCGGTCTGTTCGAGCAGCTTGAGCAGCTCGGAGCCGTAGCGGCGGTCGGAGGCCGGCACGGACAGGACGGCGAGCTCCGTCGTGCCGCGGTCCAGTTCGCGGCACAGGCGGGCAAGGGTGTCCGGCCCGTGCCGCCCGGCCGGGTCCTCCGTGTCGTCCGGCTGGTTGGCCGGGAGTGTCGCTCGTCAGGTATGTGGCGGGCGGGACGAACGACGCGGTCGGGGGTATTCGGGGCGCGGTGCGGGCCGGGCCGGCGCGAGTCGAACACACGTTCTAAGATCTGCGGGTAATCGCTGGTCAGGGGAGGTGTGGGTGAGCTCGGCGCCGGTGCGGACCATGCTGGTGTGGTGCCCCGACTGGCCGGTGGTCGCAGCCGACATCACCGACGGGATCCCGGCCTCGACCCCGGTCGCGGTGCTGCACGCCAACCGGGTGGTCGCCTGTTCCGAGGCCGCCCGCGCCAACGGCGTACGCCGCGGGCTGCGCAGGCGGGAGGCGCAGAGCCGCTGCCCCGGGCTGACCGTGGTGGAGCACGATCCCGACCGGGACGCCCGCGCCTTCGAGCCGGTGGTCGCGGCGATCGAGGAGATCGTCGCCGGGGTCGAGGTGATCCGCCCGGGGGTGTGCGCCGTCGCCGCCCGTGGCCCGGCACGCTACTTCGGCGGCGAGGAGCGGGCCGCCGAACGGATCGTCGAACACATCGCCCAGACCTGCGCGGTGGAGAGTCAGCTCGGCATCGCCGACGGGGTCTTCGCCGCCGGGCTGGCGGCGCGGACCGGGCGGATCGTGCCCCCCGGCGGCACCCCGGAGTTCCTCGCCGGGCTGCCGGTCGAGGCGCTGGGCCGGCCGGCCCTGGTCGACCTGCTGCGCCGGCTCGGCCTGCGGACCCTCGGCGATTTCGCGGCGCTGCCCGCCGGGGACGTCCTGGCGCGGTTCGGCTTCGACGGGGTGTTGGCCCACCGCCTGGCCGGAGGCCGGGACCACCGACCGCTCGCCGTCCGGCGCCCGCCGCCGGATCTCGCGGTGACCGAGACGTACGACGAACCGCTCGACCGGGTCGACACCGCCGCGTTCGCCGCCCGATCCCTCGCCGAGCGACTGCACGACACGCTCACCGGGCACGGGCTGGCCTGCACCCGGCTCGGCATCGAGGCGGTCACCGCGCACGGTCAGCACCTGTACCGGGTCTGGCGGCACGACGGTCTGCTGACCGCGACGGCGATCGCCGACCGGGTGCGCTGGCAGCTCGACGGCTGGCTGTCCGGGACGATCCGGCGTCCCGGCGCCGACCGCCCCGCTCCCGCCCGCCCGACCGCCGGGATCGTCCAACTGCGGCTGGTGCCCGACGGGGTGCTGGCCCACCTCGGCCTGCAACCCGGGCTCTGGGGCGCGACCGGGGCGGAACACGAGCGGGCGCACCGCGCACTGAGCCGGGTGCAGGGCATCCTCGGGCCCGAGGCGGTGGTCACCGCGGTGCTCGGCGGTGGACGGTCCCCGGCCGACCAGGTCCGGCTGGTCCCGTGGGGTGACGAACGGCTTCCCCGCCGCTCGGCGGTTCCGCCGTGGCCGGGCCGGCTGCCACCGCCCGCCCCGGCCGTCGTACTGCCGGTGCCGATGCCGGTCACCGTGGTCGACGCCGCCGGCGAACCGGTCCGGGTGACCGCCCGGCTGGAGGTCAGCGCCCCGCCGGCCCGGTTCGCGGTCGACCTTCCGCCACCGCCCGGGATGCTGTCGGCGGCCGGCGCCGGACGCCCGGTGGAGATCGTCGGCTGGGCCGGCCCCTGGCCGGTCGACGAGCGCTGGTGGGCACCGGCCGAGGCCAGCCGGCGAGCCCGGTTCCAGGTGTGCCTCGCCGACGGTACGGCACTGCTGCTCGCCCTCGCCGGTGGCCGCTGGTGGGTGGAGGCCGTCTATGACTGACCGGCCCATGACCGACCCGCCCGTGACCGACCAGCCCGCCGCGGCTGACCGGCCCGCGGTGACCGATCGACCGCCGACGGGGTCCCGATGAGCTTCCACAATCCCGATCTGCCCTGGTCGGAGCTGGAACGGGTGCTCTCCGGCCGTCCGGCCGGCCGCGCCGGTCACCTCCGGGTGGTGGACCCGCTCGCCGGTGACGGGGCCGACGGTGGCGACGGGCCGGCCCGGAGCCGCCGTCGGCCCGGCCACGTCCCGCCGGAACCACCACCACCGGCCGGGGAGACGGTGCCCTACGCCGAGCTGCACGCGCACACCAACTTCAGCTTCCTGGACGGGGCGAGCCACCCGGAGGAGTTGGCCGAGGAGGCGGCCCGGTTGGGGCTGACCGCGCTGGCGGTGACCGACCACGACGGGTTCTACGGCGTGGTGCGGTTCGCCGAGGCGGCCCGCGCGCTGCGGCTGCCCACCGTCTTCGGCGCCGAACTGTCGCTGGGGTCGCCCGGCCCCCGGTCGGGGAACCCGGGCGGACGCGGGGCGGTTCCCCGGAGTGGCAGCGGGGAGCCGGACCCGCCCGGTCGGCACCTGCTGGTCCTCGCCCGCGGCCCCGAGGGGTACGCCCGACTGTCCCGGACCATCGCCCGGGCCCAGCTCCGCGGCGGGGAGAAGGGCAGGCCGGACTACGGCGACCTGGAGGAGCTCGCCGCCGACCTGCGCGGCCACGTGCTGGTGCTGACCGGCTGTCGCAAGGGGACGGTGCCGGCCGCCCTGCTCACCGGGGGAGTCGGGGCGGCGGCCCGGGAACTGGACCGGCTGACCGCGCTCTTCGGCCGGGAGGCGGTGGCGGTCGAACTGACCGACCACGGCGACCCGGCCGACGGCGACCGCAACGACGCCCTCGCCGAGCTGGCCGCCGCCGCCGGCCTGCCCACCGTCGCCACCAACAACGTGCACTACGCCACCCCGGGCCGGCGGCGCCTGGCCACCGCGCTGGCGGCGATCCGGGCCCGGCGCAGTCTCGACGAACTCGACGGCTGGCTGCCCGCGGCCGGCACCGCCCACCTGCGCAGCGGGGCCGAGATGGCGGCCCGGTTCGCCGCCCACCCCGGCGCGGTCGCCCGGGCCGCCGAGTTCGGTGCCGAACTCGCCTTCGACCTCAACCTGGTCGCGCCCCGGCTGCCGGCCTACCCGGTGCCACCCGGGCACACCGAGATGAGCTGGCTGCGGAAGCTGACCATGGACGGCGCGCGGGAGCGGTACGGCCCGCCCGAGGCACACCCGGAGGCGTACCGGCAGCTCGAACACGAGCTGAGAATGATCGAGGAGCTCGGCTTCCCCGGCTACTTCCTGGTCGTCCACGACATCGTGTCGTTCTGCCGCAGGCGCGACATCTACTGCCAGGGCCGGGGCTCGGCGGCGAACTCGGCGGTCTGCTACGCGCTACGGATCACCAACGTGGACGCGGTCCGGCACCGGCTGCTCTTCGAGCGCTTCCTCGCCCCCGAACGCGACGGCCCGCCCGACATCGACGTCGACATCGAGTCCGGCCGCCGCGAGGAGGTGATCCAGTACGTCTACGCCACGTACGGCCGGGAACACACCGCCCAGGTCGCCAACGTCATCTCGTACCGACCCCGCTCGGCGGTGCGGGACATCGCCAGGGCGTTCGGCTTCTCGCCCGGTCAGCAGGACGCCTGGAGCAGGCAGATCGACCGCTGGGGAGCCGTCGCCGCGGTCGACGTCGACGGCATCCCCGAGCACGTCGTCGCGTACGCCAACGAGCTGCAGACGTTCCCGCGCCACCTCGGCATCCACTCCGGGGGGATGGTGATCTGCGACCGGCCGGTGATCGAGGTCTGTCCGGTGGAGTGGGGGCGGATGCCGGGCCGTACCGTGCTGCAGTGGGACAAGGACGACTGCGCCAGCGTCGGCCTGGTCAAGTTCGACCTGCTCGGTCTCGGCATGCTCTCGGTCCTGCACGACGCGCACAACATGATCGGGTCCACCCTGGACCTCGGCGCGATGTCCCTGGACGACCCGGAGGTCTACGAGATGCTCCGTCGGGCCGACTCGGTCGGGGTGTTCCAGGTGGAGAGCCGGGCCCAGATGGCCACCCTGCCCCGGCTCAAGCCCCGGGAGTTCTACGACCTGGTGGTCGAGGTGGCGCTGATCCGGCCCGGCCCGATCCAGGGCGGATCGGTCCACCCGTACATCCGACGGCGCAACGGGCAGGAACCGGTGACCTACCCGCATCCGCTGATGCGCAACGCGCTGGAGAAGACCCTCGGGGTGCCGCTGTTCCAGGAGCAGCTGATGCAGCTGGCGATCGACCTGGCCGGGTTCGACGCCGCCGAGGCCGACCAGTTGCGCCGGGCGATGGGGGCGAAGCGCTCGGCCGAGCGGATGGCACGGTTGCGCGACCGGCTCTACGCCGGGATGGCGCGGCGGGGGATCACCGGCGAGGTCGCCGACGACGTGTATCTCAAGCTGTCGGCCTTCGCCAACTACGGCTTTCCCGAAAGCCACGCGATGAGCTTCGCCTACCTGGTCTACGCCAGCGCCTGGCTGAAGCGCTACCACCCGGCGGCGTTCCTCGCCGCGCTGCTCAACGCCCAGCCGATGGGCTTCTACTCACCCCAGACCCTGGTCGACGACGCCCGCCGACACGGTGTCGAGGTACGCCGTCCGGACGTCAACGCCAG